>NZ_JABZED010000050.1:602-219917 GCF_013416675.1 Salinispora sp. H7-4 | reverse complement strand
GCCGGCGGTGCGGTCGCCGAGGCGTTCGGCGAGGTTGGTGGCGGCTTCGGGGGAGGCGGATGCGGCGGGTGCGGCCTGGGTGGGTGCTCCCAGGAGTCCGCTGGCGACCAGCGTGCCGGCGGCGGCGACGGCACCAGCCCGACGGAACGAGGAAAGGGTGGATTTCATTTGAACCTCCCCAGAGGGGCAGCAGCCGTTATCCTCACGGGTCTTGGCCCATGAAGATTATTCGGCGTGAAACGATTAGTTAATTTAATTTATCAGCACTTTTAATGCTTGACAATGTCGATATTGGTAGATGCTGCGGGACATGGTCACTCGTCAGCGTCGGCCTCTGCCGCTTCGGCGGGGCCCTGTCTCCGCGTGGGAGTTCCGCCGGAGCGGTCGTCACGGGGCTCATCGGTAAACGGTGCGACTTCGCTGGCGGGGTCGCGCCAGTGCGGCTTTCGACGCGCGTATAGCAGCAGTGGGGTGGTGATGATCAGGGCGGCCAGCCCGATCAGCAGGCCGAGGTAGAGTGCGGGGCTGCCGACGCCGATCTGGCTTGGCGGTACGAGGCTGGAGGCGAGGGCGAGTGTCGAGGCGACGAAGCCGGCTCCGCCGATGACCCACATGCCGGCCAGCCCGCCCGGCACCCGGTATGGCCGTGGTTGGTCGGGCTGGCGATAGCGGAGATAGATCGCCGAGGCGAACATGATCAGGTACACGACCAGGTAGAGGAGTCCGGCGAGCTGGCTGAGGATCTGAAAGGCCGCCTCCACCGATGGCATGAAGACGAACACCACCGCCACGGCACTGACCGCGGCTGCCTGAAGCAGCATGATCCGGATGGGCATCCCGTTTTTGTTGGTGGCCTGGTAGGAGGGGGGAAGGTAGCCGGCTTTCGCCACTGCCTGTAGGGCGGTGGATGGCCCGGCTACCCAGGTGACAATGCCGGCCAGAACGCCGATCGCGAGCGCGAACGCCAGAATCGGCGTCGCCCAGGACAGGCCAAACCAGTGTAGTCCGTCGATGAATGTGATGAGCAGGGATTCGGTGCTGCCGGTCTCGCCTCTTGGTACGACGAAGGCGATCGTGAGGGTTCCCAGGATGAGAATGGACGCCGTTCCCGCCGCCGCGATCAGTATCGCCACCGGGTAGTTTCGATCGGGGTTTTTCACATCTTGGACGTGGACCGCATTCATTTCCATGCCGGAATAGAAGAGAAAAATGCTCGCGGCGAGCGCCAGGTTGTTGAGGCTGCTCAGGTCGGGGATCGCGGCACCCCGGTCCAGTTGGATCTGTGGTGTGCCGCCGGAGACCAGGTAGGCGGCGCCGAGGGTGACGAGGGCGGCAGCGGGGATGATCGTTCCGACAATCCCACCCCACTTCGCGATTCGGGTGAAGGCGGCTACCCCGCGGGCGGCGATGGCGGTGGCGAGCCAGTAGACCGCAAGCACGGAGAGCAGCACGTAGAGCTGGTTGCCGGAGAGCTTTTCGTCGACTGTGGCCTGTGGACCGGTGTAGGCCAGAGAGATTGCGGCGAAGGTGAGGACCAGCGGGAACCAGATCGTCACCTGCGCGATAAGCAGGAAAATGGCCAGGAACCCCCAGCGGGCCCCGAACGCCTCTCCGGCCCACCTGAACACGCCGCCCTTCTCGGGCCATCCGGTGGTGAGTTCGGCGGCGACAAGCGAGACCGGAATGAGAAAGAAGGCGGCCGCAAAAAGGTAGAAGAAAGCTGCGCTCAGTCCATACTTGGCCTCGGTCGGCGGGCCGTCCAGGCTGAGCACCGCGACGATGTTGAGCATCGCCAGCCCGACAACAGTGATTTTCGCTGGGCTTTTGGCCGATGGCATTACGTCTGAGGAAGCCATCACGACCCCCGGCGGTAACCAAGCTCCGTCCGACTTACCTTACGTGCGCGGCCGGCATACGATCGCTGTTTCGGGAGGTAGAGCATGCGCAGTTGGGCGGAGGGGATCATCACCATCGGGGGTGTGCTCGCCGCATTCCTCGCCAGCCTCGCCGCCGTCAGTGGTCTGATCGTCCTCCTCGACGAAATTATCCGCGATCCTCATTCGGCGGGCCGGCACTCGGGCTGGCTCCTCCTCGCTGCAGGTGGGCTGCTTCTCTGCTCGCTCGTGCTGCGCAAGTGGTATCGGGTGCGGTCCGGTGACCCGCGCGACGAGGGTTAGTTACCCCGCCTCCCCGCCGTCAGTGGTTTCCGCATCCCCGCACGACGCGCTCGGCAATCAGCGCGCCGCCTGCCCGGACCTCGACGCCAACGCGTCGAGTTCCGTTCGTAGCCGCACTCCCTGCCGAAGGGCGGCGGCGAGTAGGAGGACGAGCGTGCCGACTATCAGCGGCGTCAAGGAGAACGAGAAGACGACCTCCAGGATGCCGGCGGCTGCGGAGCGGGCGACGATCGCCTGGTGAGCTGCGAAGCTGAGTAGCTGAACGCCGCTGCCGCCAATCGCCACGATGAGGCCGATGTGGACGATGCGGCGGGTGTTGGCGGTGGTGAACACCTGCGGAACCGTGCGCACGATGCGCCACAGCAACCAGAGCACCCACAAGATCAGCCCCTGGGCGGCGAGTCGCGGCCCGGCCAGGCCGATCCGTTCGGCCCAACTCGGCGCCAGGATGGAGAGGCCCATCGACGGAGTGAACAGCTCCACCGGCGGTAGTCCGGTTGCCGCATCCCGGGTGCCGTCGGACGTGTGCGTCCAGGTGAACATTTGGGGGTACGCGTACCCGGAAGACTGCTGCCGTTCGGCGAACCGCTCTCCCGGCCGCACCTCCACCGACGGCAACGGCTGCGGCCCAAATGCCCGCGACAGGCCGGGGTCCAGGTCCAGGCCGGACGGGCCGACCGCGGTCGGCCACACGCCCAACGCCAGCACGGCCGTGGCGGCCACGCCGAGTAGACCGGTCAGCAGGCGCTTGGCCGCCGTCGTCATCGCGTTCACCCGTAACTCCCCGCTTCCCTGGTCCAAGCCTCCAGGGCACGGTAGCGGCTCGGCAATGACCCGTTAACCCCTAAAGCATCGAACAGTCGCGAATTGACCGGATCTCACCTTCGACCCACAATCGATCTCGCGTCGCCCGCCGACGAACACTCGACACCCGGGATCGGAGCCCATGACTGACTCGCCCAAGTCCGGCGACCCTCCTGCGGAGGGGCTCGCTGCCAGCACGCCCTCGCTGCCACCGGAGAGTGACGGGGACAGGCAGCCGGTCCACGCGGTACGGGTCCAGCGTCCCGCCGGGTGGCGTGAGCACGCCAGCCAGTTACTCCCGGCCCGACTGCGGCGTCAACACCTGGTCGTTGTGGTGTCCCTGGCGGTCATGCTGTCCGCGGTCGCTTTCAGCGCGCTGGCGGACCCACCGGCGGAGCCGTCGGCTACCGGCGTTGCGGCCGATACGCTCCCCGGCACCGAACCCGCGCCGACCACCACCGCCGCACTCGTGCCGTCCCCCTCACTGTCCCCGTCCGAATCCGGATCCCCGTCCGAGACGCCAGCGGGGGAGGCCGCGACCGACGCGCCCGCCCCCTCCAGTGTGCCGACCCGAACCGGGTCGGCACCGTCATCGCCGGCCAAGCCCAGCGCCGGCTCGACCCAGAAGTGCAGCACCGCGCAAGAAATCAAGCTGTGCTCGCGCATCGTCGGGTCGGGGCCGTTCAAGCTGGAAACGTCCATCTACTCGCCCCGTGCCATGTCCGGAACGTGGGTGTACAGCACCGGCGTCGAGGGTGGTGGCGGCGAGCCGACCGACGAGCTCGTTCACCTGGACGATCTCCGGGCAGGTAGCTCGTCCTGGACGACCGCCTGTGGCAACTTCACGACCATGTGGAGCAGCTTCATCGGGCCCAGTGGGCTGAAGATAGAGACGAAATCGGTGGAATGCCCCTAGTTCTTCCGTAGCGGATGACGCCCGGACTGGCCTGTACGGCGATGCGCCGGCACGGAGGCTCAGCGTGAGTAGTACTCGACGACGAGTTGTTCTTGGCAGGTCACCGGCACCTCGGACCGTAGCGGTAGCCGGACCAGTTGTGCGGTCAGGTCGGCGAGGTTGACCGACAGGTAGGGCGCGGACTTTTCCGTAGCGTGGGCCCCAGCCGCCGCGACGACGAAGGGCGTCTTGGTGCGGCTGCCGGCCGCGACAGCGATGACGTCATCCGGGCGCACCCGGGCCGACGGGCGGTCGACCCGGCGTCCGTTCACCGTGATGTGCCGGTGGGTGACCGCCTGTCGGGCCTGGTAGATCGTCCGCGCCAGCCCGGACCGCAGGACCAGTGCGTCCAGTCTGGTCTCCAGGTCGACGATGAGGGCCTCGCCGGTCTTGCTTTCGAGCCGGGCGGCACGGGTGAACGCCTGCCGTAGCTGCCCTTCGTTGACGTGGTACTGCGCCTTCAGCCGCTGCTTTTCCAGGAGTCGGATCTTGTAGTCGCTGGTGCTCCTGCGGGATCGGCCGTGCTGACCGGGCGGGAAGGGGCGGCGCTCGAAGTAGCGCACGCACTTCGGGGTCAGGGGGATGCCGAGGGCGCGGGAGCGCTTGACCTTGGGACGGGACTGGTTCATTCTGCACCTCTCTAGTAAGGTAAGCCTAACCTAATAGGAGGTGCCAGGTTGAGCAACACCTACCCCGCGGCTTCCGCGCAGCGGCTCCGGACGATCGTCGCCGCGGCCGCCTCACTGGAGCTGCGGACACCCGGGCACCGGGCCGACCTGATCAACCGGCACACGCTCGATCCGCGCGGCCGGATCCGGATAGACCTCCCGGTCAACAGCCGGTTGGCCACCGACATCACCCGCCAGCGCGAGGTCGCGGCGGTCGTTGAGATCACCGACGTGGCACCGACGCCGGTCCGGGAGCGCGTCCGTGGTCGTGGCACATTCAGTGGTTGGCTCACCCCGGTCGCCCCCGGCGACACCGGCGACACCGGCGACAACGAGGACCTGACCGTCGAGTTCGATCTCGCCGCCGTCGAGCTCAGCGTCGACGGGGCCACCACGACGGTGGACCCGGATGACTTCGCCGCCGCCGAACCAGACCCGCTCGCCGCCGAAGAGGCGGAACTCCTCTGCCACCTCGACCGCCACCACCCGCGTACGGTCGAATCGCTCTGCCGTCTGGTCGCACCACGGCACCGGTACGGCGTACGGCGGGTGGTTCCGCTTCGCCTGGACCGGCACGGACTGGTGCTGCGGCTGGAACGGGCGAGCGGCCACCGCGACGTCCGGCTCGGGTTCACCCCGGCGTTGCGTCACCCGGATGAGCTCCGCGAGCGCATGGCCGCGCTGGTGGAGCGAGGTGCCGTCTGCGGTCGGCGTTCCCGGATCTGGTGACCGGCAGCCTCCGTCCCCCCGCCAGCTGCTGAGTGGGAAAGCGGACGAGGAGGCTCGTCGGTATTCGTAGGGTTTGGCGGGCGGGCCAGGCTGAGTTGACGGTCAGAAGGCCCGGGCTGGATTGACGATCAGACGGACGGAATCGCGCACTCCGCCGCTGGCAGGCCGCAGGGGGCGGCCGTGCCGTGGGGCGAGCAGCCGGACTGGTGCGGTGTGGCCTTGGCGAGCAGGTCCCGCAGCCCCGCCGTGAGGTCGGCGCTGGAGGTGACCCGGCGGGCGAACGGCAGCCGGACATCGAGGTGGCCGTCTGGCGCCTCGGCGCGGAGCACCATGCCGTCGGCGTCAACCGCAACCGGCACGACTCGCGTCGCCTTCGCCGTCAACTCCGGATTGATCAGGGTCGTGAGCTGGTCCACCGCGTCCCGATGGTGCCGGATCAGATGCTGCAGGTGGGTGGCTTCGACAGTGGCGAGCGGATCCGGGCAGGTCGCCCGGTAAGCGCTGGTGCACACCAGGGCCTCATCGTCGCCGCTGGTGACCGTGACCTCGACCGGTTCGACCGTCCAGAGCGCGACGGGGGGCAGGTCGAGCAGGGACAGCACCGTGTCGGCGTCGCAGGACTCCAGGTTCGCCGGGTCGAATCGGTGCGCGGTGCCCGTCACCCGCACTCTGGCCCGCACCCGGGAGCGGACGGCGACCGGGACGAGCTGGGTCACGTCGAGTTGCACCTCGCCGCGTCGCCCACGGGCCGCCACCAGCAGACCACCGGTCGGGCTCATCGCGTCGACCGCCAGGATCACCGTGCCGTCGGGCAGCAGGGCATGCGACTGGACCAGGTCAATGGCGGTGTCGCCGAGACGCAGCCGCAGGGAGGTGGCGGTGGAGAGGGCGGAGCGCGAGATCACCGCGTGGTGGTCGGTCGGCAGGACGCGGATGCCCGCGAGCGCTGCTTCCGCCATCGCCCCACGGGCGGGCGCTGAACCGGTCAGACTCGCTGACCAGTCGCCTGGATGGAACGCCATGTAGTCCCCTCGGCCATGGAAGTGAAGTGAGCTCGGCCTCGGGACTCGACTCTAATAGGTAAGCCTAACCTTGCCAAGCGCGGTGCTCGGCTGCCGATGTCGCAGGTGAGGCAGTTCACCGTGGGCCGGTGGGGTCCGGGCGACCGCCGAGGGTGAGGTCCGGGCGACCGCCGAGGGTGGCGGCGGGCCGACCGGGCACACACCAGAGCCCCCGGCTGCTGCGCCGAGGGCTCTGGGTGGACCGGTGCGCCGGTGGTCAGGCGGGCCGGTAGGTGAGGCAGTCGCTGACGGTGGCGCCGGGGCCGACGGTGATGGACTCGGCGGTGCAGGCGAGGTTGGTGTTGAAGGTGCACTCGGAGCGGGCACAGGCGCCCACCGCGCCGGTCACCTCGGCGACCCCGCCGGAGACGGTGGACTGCACGAACGTCGCGCAGGAGGCGGCGTCACCCGCCGAGGCCACGGTGATCGCGGGAGCGTGGCAGCCGCCGTCGTTGAAACTGCACGCCGTGGCGGCGCATTCGCGTACCGGGGGTGACTGCAGCAGAGTTTTCATTGATGCCTCCAAGGCCGTGCGGGCCGGCAGGCCGGAACGAGCCAGCGCGGCGTAACAAGGTGTCAGTCAGCATTGCCGCAGCGACGAGACGTAAACGTTGAGCCGGTGCAGACTGCGGGTTTTTCCGACGCCGACACTGTAGCAGTAAACGTCACCCGGTAAAGAATAATCATGTTTCGTTGTTTGCTGCGCCGGAGCGGAGTAAGTAAGCCTTACCTAGGTTAGGTAAGTCTTGCTTTGCCTGCTCGCTAAACCTAGTTGTAGCCCTTGTTTCAGCGTTTTACTTCGGCGATTTTTGACGGGATGCCGGCCTAACTCCGACCCGTTTGAGTGATGGCCGCCCACTGACGTGCGAACGGCATCCGGTACGGGGTTTCAGCCCTCACGCGTACCGGCGGTGGTAGAGCCGAGTGGCCACCGGAGCCGCCACGCCGAGGATCGCGACCCACCAGAGCACCGCGTACCAGCCGGTGTTGCCGACCGGCAGCCCGAGCAGGAGCGCACGGACGGTGTCGACAACCAGGGTCACCGGTTGGTGCTCGACGAAGCCGCGCAGACCGTCGGGGAGCGTCTCCGGCTGGACGAAGGCGCTGCTGGCGTAGGGGCTGAACATGAGGATCAGGCCGAGCCCGCTGGCGCCGTCCGCCGACCTGGCGAGCAGGCCGAGCGTGGCGGCGACCCAGGCCAACGCGAGGGCGAAGAGGAGGAGTGTCCCGGCGACCAGCACCCAGTCGAAAGCGGAGCCGGCCGGGCGGAATCCCACGGCGATTCCAAGGCCGACCATGGCGACCAACGAGATCGCCGCGCGGACGACGGCGGCGACGACGTGACCGATGATTACCGCGGAATCCGCCATGGCGATCGTGCGGTACCGGTCGACCACGCCCTCCTGCATGTCGGATTGGACGGCCGCACTGGTGGAAACAGCGACCATCGTGACGCCGATGACCAGAATGCCGGGGACGAGGTAGTTGACGTAGGCGGTGTTTCCGACGTCGATCGCCCCACCGAACATGAAACGAAACAGCAGCAGCAGGGTCGCCGGCAACATGAGCGCGGTGAAGATCTGGTCGGGGCTACGGGTCAGGTGCCCCAGATGTCGGCCGATCAGGACGAGGTTGTCGTTGATCGCCCAGTACAGCTTCGTTCGGGTGTCCGGCCGGGCGAAGCCCTCGCCGGTCTGGGTCTGGCTGGTCATCGGAGGGCTCCCAGCTCGTCGTTGGGCTCGCGGCGGGCGGGCATCGAGTCGGCGTCCGCAGGGTCGCTCGCCCGCTGGGTGAGGGCGAAGAAGACGTCGTCCAGGGTGGGCTTGGTCAGCGACAGCGAGTCGATCGCTAGGCCGTGCTCGGCCAGAAGGTCGAGCAGGTGCTTGACCCGCGACGGCCCGTCGATCGCCAAACTGATCGTTCGGGTCTCCGGGTCGCGGGTGAGGCCCGGCCCGACGAGCAGGTCGCCGGCCCGGCGGAAGTCCTCGGGGCCGCTCAGCACAACTGCCACCCGCTCCCGGCCCACGCCTTGTTTGAGCTGGTCGGCGGTGCCCCGGGCGATGATCCGGCCGTCGTTGAGGACGGCGATCTGGTCGGCCAGCCGGTCGGCCTCCTCCAGGTACTGCGTGGTGAGCAGGATGGTGATGCCCTCGCCGAGTAGCTGCCTGATCGCCGCCCACAGCACCGCCCGGCTGCGCGGGTCGAGGCCGGTCGTGGGCTCGTCCAGCAACAGCACGGGTGGGGTGACGATCAGGCTGGCGGCCAGGTCCAGCCGGCGCTTCATACCCCCGGAGTAGGTCTTGACCGGCCGGTCGGCGGCCTCGGTCAACTCGAATCGTTCCAGTAGCTGCGCTGCCCGGCGGGTGGCGTTGGTCTTGCTGAGCTTCTGGAGCCGGCCCAGCAGCACCAGGTTTTCCCGGCCGCTGTGCAGCCAGTCGAGTGCGACGAACTGGCTGACCATCCCGATTGAGCTCCGCACTCCGTTGCGTCGCCGCGTTACGTCGTAGCCGTTGACGACGACGGATCCGCGCGATGGCCGGGTGAGCGTGCTCAGCGTCTTCACCACGGTGGTCTTGCCGGAGCCGTTGGGGCCGAGCAGGGCCAGCAGGGTGCCCCGGCGAACGTCCAGATCCACCCCCCTGAGCGCCTCGACCCTCCCGTAGTCCTTTCGGAGGCCCCGAACCTGAATCGTGTATTCGTGCTCCATTTCCCTTCCGCCTCTCCTGTCGTTGCTTCCCGGTGGCGGCGGTGCTAGTGCCGCCAATGGGCCGGGACCGACTTCCGGTGGCAACGGTATATGGCCTATACTGATGGCTATACGCTATACACGGTTAGCGTGGGGTGTCAACGGAAGGGCGGCACGATGGGTTCCGAGCAGACTCCGCCGGGTGGTGGGTCACGCACCTTCGAGTTCCTCTGGCGCGAGGGCGACCGCCCGCGCAGCAGCCCCGGGCCGAGGCCCGGGCTGAGCGCCACCCAGGTCGTCGTGGCCGCCATCGCGATCGCCGACGCCGACGGAATCGACGCCGTCTCCATGCAGCAGGTCGCCAAGCGGCTCGAGGTGACCCCGATGTCCCTCTACCGCTACGTGCCGAGCAAGAAGCACCTGGTCGAGGCCATGTTCGACGAGGCATCCGGCGCGCCGCCCGGCCTCGACGCGGTGCCCGGCGGATGGCAGGTGCGGGTCGAGGCCTGGGTCACGGCGCTGTGGGGTCGCTACCAGGCCCACCCGTGGATGCTGCGGGCCCAGATCAGCCAACCGATCGGCCCCCACCAGCTGGCCTGGTTCGAGGCGCTGCTGGCCGTCATCAAAGACATCGGCCTGACGTACGAGGAGATGGTGTCGCTGGCCCTCTTCCTTACCGGCGCCACCCAGGGCCTGGCCAGGATCTCCACCGACCTGGCCCGGGCGGCCGGCGAAGACGACCTGATCTCCTTCGGGGAGGCGCTGGCCGCGGTGGCCCGCCCGGACCGCTTTCCCACCCTCAGTGCCCTGCTGTCAGCCGGCACCTTCGACCTCCCCGCCGAAGCCGCCGGCGAGGCCACCAGCACGGAAACTGACCTGACGTTCGGCCTGCGGCAGCTGATCGAGGGCATCGAGGCCCACGTCGCCGCCCGCGCGGAACGGGGCTAGCCGCTGCTCGCCGCCCTCGGTGCACTCAGACGCGCAGCTCCTCCAGTGCGGTGCTGGCCCGAAGGAAGAGTAGGCCGGCCGACGGCCACCAGCAGCGCCACGAGGCCGCCGACGCCGAACAGGGCCACATCGACCAGGGGGAACGGCACATTCCGGACGATCCGCGGTTGCTCGCAGTCACCCGCCGGGCAGACGCTGAAGTCGTAATCGGTCACTTTGGTGCCGAAGAGGCCGTACGCCAACCCGGTGCCCACCGCGAGCGCGAGCAGCACGCCCAGCGCCGCCGGCGCCATTGACTGCCAGAGCACGGCTCGGGCCACGGCTTCGGCCGGTGCGTCCGTACCCGTCGCACCACACCCAGCGGCGTTACCACGACCCGCCGCAGCAAGACGGTGGCAACCAGCGCGGAGAGTAGCGGGATGCCGATGCAGACCGCGGCGAGCGCCCACCATGGGCGCAGCACGTCCGTGGGCAGCGGCAGTCGGCCGTGCGCTGCCCTACTTCGAATCGGTGACCCTCGGCTACATCGGACCTTGTCGGGCTCTCGGTACCCGACCAGATGGCACTTGGGTCAAACCTGCCATTAAACCTACGTCCATCGATCTACTGCTAGCCTCAGTGGACCCCCGAACATCGAGGAGGATGAGTGCTAGCACGTCGCGCGTCGGCCGTCGCCGCCATCATGATCGTAAGCCTGACGGCGCCGGTCCAACCAGCCGTGGCCGCCCCTGCCAACGACATGCCCTTCACATCCGCGACCACTGTCGGAATCCACAACACCTACGAGCAGGGGGCCTTCGACTATCTGGCCGAGGCGCTGGACACCGGCACCAGCCTGATCGAGATCGACATCTGGCCGAACATCTTCACCAGGAAGTGGAAGGTCAGCCACGACGAGCCACTGAGTAACAACAACAACTGCACCACCGGGTCGAACCTCGCCGACCTCTACGCCGGTAGCCGGAACAAGCACCTCGGCGACTGTCTGGACAACATCCGCGTCTGGCTCGACGCCCACCCGGACAGCGGTCCCCTGATGCTCAAGATCGAGCCGAAGCTGGGCCTCGCCACCGCCTTCGGCATGGGTGTGGATCAGGTTGACAGCCTGGTCCGGAGCCGACTCGGCGATCGGGTCTTCCGCCCCGCCGACCTGCTGGCCAAGCCCGACGGCGGATGGTACGGCTCCCTCGACGAGGCGGCCCGGATGGGAAACTGGCCCACCCGGGAGGAACTCGCCGGACGGGTGCTGCTCCAGGTCATCCCCGGCACCGTGGAGAACAACAATCCATTCGACTGGTCGCCCACCAACGAGCAGTACGCGGAGCACCTTCATGATCTCGCGGCAGCAGGAGAGATCGAGGATGCGCAGATCTTCCCCGCCGCCAGGGGCGCCGCCAGCGGCGACCCCCGGGACCAGTACGACGCCGACATCCGCCCCTGGTTCGTCGTCTTCGACAGTGGGGCCTCCGGGTGGTTCAACCGTGACACCACCTGGTTCGCGGAGAACAACTACGTGCTGGTGATGACCAGTGCGCACTCCGTGGCACCCGCCATCAGCAGCACCAACCCCACCGAAGCGGAGGCCCGGGACCGCCTGCTGCTCCTGGCCGGCGCCAACGCCAGCATCATCACCAGTGACTGGACCCAGCTACCGCAGATCCAGTCGATGGTGGTGCCGCGCGGGGAGCAGGGCTAGATTCCGTAACCGCCCACGCTCTGGTTCGCTCTGGTCCGCGTCGTGTCGGCGGCGCTACTGTCGCCGGCCCGACGCGGACCGGACGGAATTTACCCCACCGCGGCCCCCCGGCCGGTGGCGAAGCTGGCCACGTGATCGATCGCCATGTCCAGCGCGCGGGCGAGTGGCCGGCTGGACCGGTAGGTGTTGCTCAACAGCAGCCCGCCCTGGAGGGCAGCCATGATGGCTTCGGCCAGGGCGTCCGGATCGGCATCCGGCCTCAGCTGTCCCTGGTCGCGCATCGCGGTCAGCCCCATGAGCAGTGGGGATGCCCACGCGGTGAAGCACTTCTGCAACACGACGCGATTCTCTGGATCGCCGTCGGCGAGTTCGCTGGCCAGAGACCCGAGCGGGCAGCCACCCACATTTCGGGCCTCGTCGCGTGCCGCGACGAACTTGTCGCGCCAGCGGCGCAGGCCGGCCAGGGAGTCCAGCTGGTCCAGCTCGGGGCGCTGCGCCTCCACGATTCGGTCGGTCTGCTGCCATGCGACCGCTCGGAGTAGATCGTCCTTGTTCGCGAAGTAGTGGTACAGCTGCGACTTACTGGTCCTGCTGGCCGCCATCACATCGTCGAGGCTCGTGCCCGCCGCCCCGTGCTCGCGTACGAGGTTGGCTGTGGCCGCCACGATGCGGGTCCTGGTCGCCGCCCCCCGGGCGGTCAGCTTTGGGGTGTGCTGCGCGCTGGTCATGGCACGAGCGTAGCAAGAAAACTGGACTTGCCGGTCCAGTTTTTGCCTCCTACTCTGGACCAGTCAGTCCAGTAACCGGGCGCCTGGGAGCGCCGGCGCGATAAGGAGAACGACGTGGCTCGTCTCAATAACGGACAACGCTTTCCGAACCTGCAGGTCCCCGCGGTCGGCGGTGGCACGCTCAACCTGCCCGACGACCTCGCCGGCCAGTTCGGTGTCGTGCTGATCTACCGTGGATCATGGTGTCCGTACTGCAACACTCAGCTCGCGGCGTTCCAGCGGGCCAGCGACACCCTCGCTGAACTCGGCGTACGGGTCGTCGCGCTCTCCTCCGACGACGAGGAAACCACCCGCCAGCTCGTGACGGATCGTCGGCTCGGCTTCCCCGTCGGGCACAGCGCCGACATCGCCACGGTGGCCGAGGCGACGGGTGCCTACGTCAATGACGAACCGCACTACCTGCAGTCGACCGGGTTTGTCCTCGCGCCCGACGGCACCGTGGTGACGGCCGTCTACTCGAGCGGAGCAATCGGTCGCCTGGTCCCCGACGACGTCGCCGGCCTGATCCGCTACATCAACGAACACAGCTGACCGCCCACCGGCATCCAACTCAGCTGCCGCATCCCGTCGATCGTGGTACCGCGCGGAGCCTACTGTTCGTCGGGAGCCTGGTAGCGGTAGGTGTTGGGGTTGACCGCCGCCGGCTTGGGGTCCTCCTGCCAGGCCCCCTCGCCGGGGCGGGCGATCAGGGAATCCAGCAGTTCCTCCCGGTCCATGTCGACCGCACCCTCGATGCCGCCTCGTACCGCCATCTGTCGCAGGTCCTCCGTGTCCAACTCCGGTATCGGACTCGCCATGGTCGCCTCCCTCGACGTCGGCTGGCGGCTGTTTTTCCCCGTTTACCCCAATTTGAACCTGGCTTGTCGTGGTTAATTCCTTTGGCGTCACACCCGACCTCGAAGTGCGCCGATGTCATGTCCTTGCGGCAGTTCGGGATGAGCCGACGACGGTCAGGGTCGAGGTCGGTACGATCCTGAAGCCTTCGGAGTCAGGGGATCCGGAATTCTCGGAGTCGGCTGAACCGCTGGACGGCGTGGGGGAATGCAGGTAGTGATGATGCGGTCCCCCGCGAGGTGCCGAAGCCGGCACCTCGCCCTCTGTCGGCGGGCGATGGCACCGTATCGACGAACACTGCACCGCGCTCCGGCACCAGATGTCCGAACTGGAAGACGAGGCCCACGATCGCCGCCTATCGCACCTGGATCGCACGCGCCGCCGCTGGCGGGTCGGAGTTGGAAGGCGGCCCTTGGCCTGCCTGACCCAGGCGCTAACGTGGCGTATGCCGGTTATTGATCTCGATGCACCACCGCGCAGCTCGCCGCCGCTGCGACGCCCGCACCCTCGGCTTGTCATTGCCGTCGGCGTGATGCTCACCCTTGGCGTTCTCACCGGTGAGCCTGCGGATCGACCCTTGGAGGTTGATACGTCTTCGGTTTGTGAGCCTCCTACGGCTCAAGCAGACAACACGGTGGCTCCAACGAGGGCCGAGTACGCCATCGATCCGCAGACCGGCCGCATCCTTTCGGTACGGTGCGCCCCCCTCGAGCCCGCTCGCTGACCCGGAGCTCCTTGTACACGGGCGTCGTCCCGCTGCTCCCTGCTCGCCGCAGACCGCCAATCGGCGGCGCCGGATGTACCGTACCGGGGGCATGGTGCGCCGGCGGGCCGACGGTGAGCTGGAGTTCCTGGGCCGCGCCGATGACCAGGTGAAGATCCGCGGCTTCCGCATCGAGCTGGGCGAGGTGGAGTCGGCCGTTCTCGCACACCCGGCAGTTGCCCCGGCGGTCGGCGCCCGCGCCCGGGTGGCCGAACGTGTACCCGAGTACATGGTGCCTCGGAGGTTTGTGAACACGACGCCGACGGATCAGCGGTCGGCCCCTCGGGCCGGCCGCCGGAAAGGCGGGTGCACAAGATGGCGGACCGGGTGCTCGAGGGTGCGGGCGCGTCCTTACTCTCCCGGGCAGGCAGTGCCGTGAGAGCGGCGGGAGCTGCGGTATGGGTGGCGTGGTGCGGTGTGGTGCGTGCTCTTCGCCGCGGCCCATCTGTTCTGGGCGCTGGGTGGGCGGACGGGGTTCGTGGCGGCGACCGGGAGTGCAGAGCTGCTGGAGCACGAGTGGTTCGTGGTGGTGGGTCTGTGGGGCGTGGCGCTGGCCCTGCTGGTGGGCGGCGCGGGGTGTTTGGCGGCGGTGACCGGATGGGGAAGGCGGCTGCCGGATTGGTCGGTGCGTACGGTGTTGTGGGCCGGCGGGTGTGTGCTGGCGCTGCGAGCGGTACTGGCGGGGGTCCAGGACGTGCTGTTGGAGGTCGGCGCCCTGCGTCCCAGCCCCGGTTTCGACTGGTCGGTGGTGCACTGGCGGCTGGCGTTGTGGACGCCCTGGTTCAGCATCGGCGCGGTGCTGTTCCTGGTGACTGCGTTCCTTCACCACCGTGCGGTCCGCAGGCGAACGGCGGGTAAGTCGGCCCTTCGCGGGGGTTTTCGGGGGTAAACGGGGGCACCCCGGTGCCATTGACAGTGACCGGCGAGCACGCCCCCACCGTGGCCAGCCACGCAAACGGCGCACCGATGGTGGCGGGAACCGCGGCGACAACCTACCCTCGGTAGGGTCGCGGGCGAGGGGGTGACATGAAGAAAGCAACTCGCTTCATTTGCGCCAGTGGAATGGAGTAAAATGGATCGGATAACTGATTTCCTCCCTTTACTGATATTGATGCTCGTTCTTACTGTGCTCAGTCGGGTAGTTAGGCGACTTCGGCGAGAGCATTACCATTCGTACAGGCAGCAGCGTGCGCAGGACGAACGACCTGAGACACGTGCCCGGCGCCTACCCCGATAGGGTCCCGGGGCGAACACGACAACCGTCACCTCGTCCCCGCCCAGAGTGCAGGTGCCCATCTCGTGCTGCCTTGGATCATGCGCCCGGACGGCCTGCCCGTGTGGATCTCCGAGGCGATGTCGGGGCACCTGCACGACCTCACCTGCGCCCAACAACAGGGCATCACCGCCGCCCTGAACTGGGCCGCTTCCGAACTCGACCTGCCCACCCTGGCCGACTCCGGTTACGAGGGCGCAGGAGACAAGGCGTCAAAGTCCCGATCAAGCAACCCACCGGCAGGCAACAACCAAGTTTGGATCAACAAACCCGAACCGGAACGACAGGCCGCTTAACTCCCGCTGGCCTAAATCCCTTGACACGTTCCGCCCCGGCGAATCTGATTGCGGTCCAAGCCCAAGCCCACGCCCTGGCCAAAGCCAACGACGAACGAGCCTGCGCCACCGCCCTGCACCACGCAGAACAAGCGCTCGACCGAGCCGACCGCAGCGCCGACCCGCAATGGCTCAGCTACTTCGATGAGGCATACCTGTCCGCCAAGTTCGGCCACTGCTTCCACGCCCTCGGCCGCAACACCCACGCCGAACGCTTCGCCACCCGATCCCTACGCATGAACGATCGCTTCGTACGCGGCAAGCCTTCAACCTCGCCCTACTCGCCAACATCCACGCCCACCAGGAGCAACCCGAACGGGCCTGGCTGCCGGCGGCTGCCTCTTCCGGCCATTTTGCTGTCACCACTGCTGTCAGCAGCCCCCGATGCCGGAACGACATCAGATCCGGCGACGAGGCTCCTCGGCACGAACGCCGCCGTATGGAAGCGGAACGCCCAAGGCTCGCCAGAGGTCATGGAGCACCCGGCCGACTCGTTCGCTGTCGTCTGCCGACAACTCAGCGATAGGCATGCCGGCGGCCTGGTGCTCGCCGATGTTGTAGAGCAGGTCAGCGATGGCCGCAGCTGTCGGTCGGTCAAGACGAAGAACCACTTCCTCTTCCTCGTGCATGTCCGGCATCGTATGGCCTCAGCGGGATCCGGCGTACAGGTCGACTCGTCCATAGCCCACCAGTCAGCCACCGCCACATGACGCCTGGCCTGCGGTTTCTCTAAGTGCTGCCGCTCGTTGTCGCCTGTGTCAGGAGCGGATCGGGCAAAGGTGGGCCTTCATGCCGCCGACAGTCGATCACGTATCTCGCGTAGACCGGCCGCTAGCATCGAGAGGTCGGGACAACCTCCGAAACGAGGGTCAAGCGCCGACAGCTGCAGTCGTTCAAGAGCCGCCCCGCCGCCCCGCTCGCAGATCTCCCGGATCAACTCGTCGCAGGCCGTACCAAAGACCTCGATGCGGTGAACCGTGATGTCGGTGACCGGGTGATCGCCCGGCTTCCCGTTTGGCATGACCCGATCGTGCCAGCCACCCTGATGTGGTCGAGAGGGACCGCCACGAAGGTCGATGCCGGCTGAAGATCGCCAGCAGGCGAGAGCACGGGGGACTGCTTGATCTCGAAGGAACCCCGGATCGGCCGGATCAGCGCCAGTATGCAGTAGGGGGCACATCCATCGATTGGATGTGCCCCCTGAACTGGTCGGGGTGGCCGGATTCGAACCGACGACCTCTTCGTCCCGAACGAAGCGCGCTACCAAGCTGCGCCACACCCCGAGGCGTGCCGACAAATAGTAGCCCACCCGATCCGCGGGTCAAATTCGGTATCCCCGTGCCGTCGCCGGCTCAGCGGGGGATCAGGGTCAGGATGCTCGCCTCGGGCGGGCAGGCGAAGCGGACCGGCGCGGTCGGATGGGTGCCGAGGCCGGCCGAGACGTGCAGCCAGGCGTCCGAGCCGGGCCAGCGGTGCAGGCCCTTGGCCATCGAGCGGTGAAGCCCGCAGTTCGTCACCAGGGCTCCGACCCCCGGTACGCAGACCTGACCGCCGTGGGTGTGGCCGGCGAGTAGCAGGCTGAACCCGTCGGCGGCCATCTGGTCCAGCACGGCCGGCTCCGGGGAGTGGCTGAGGGCGATCGAGAGGTCGGCCGAGGGCGAGACCGGGCCGGCGACGGACGGGTAGTCGTCCCGTTCGATGTGTGGGTCGTCCACCCCGACCAGCTCCACCAGCCGCCCGCCGGCCTTGAGCGTGGTACGGGCGTTGCTCAGGTCGGCCCAGCCGGCACCGGTGAAGATGTCCCGCAGTTCGTCGTAGGGCAGGGTCACGCCCTCGGTGTAGTCGCGGTCGGGCAGGAAGTAGGTGAACGGGTTCTTCCAGACCGGGCCGGTGTAGTCGTTGGAGCCGAAGACGAAGGCGCCCGGGTGGTTGAGGAGCGGCTGCAGCGCGCACAGGACCCCGGGGACCGCGTCGGGGTTGGCCATGTTGTCGCCGGTCACCAGGACCAGGTCCGGGTCCAGCCCGGCCAGCGACGCCACCCACTCCTGCTTGCGTCGCTGCCCGGGCATCATGTGCAGGTCGGACAGGTGCAGGATGCGCAGCGGCTCCGCACCGGCCGGCAACACCGGCACCTCGTACCGCCGCAGGGTGAACATGTTGCGCTCGATCAGCGATGCGTACGCCAGGGTGGCCGCACCCACGACGGCGGTGCCGGCGGCGAAGCGGAATAGTGTGCGCTTTCCCATGGCTGACAGAGTAGTTTGACCGTCCATGGGTACCTTGAAGGACCGCCTGACCACGGACATGCGGGCCGCGCTGAAGGCACGTGACGAGATGACCACCTCCACGCTCCGGATGGCGCTGGCTGCCGTTGGTTCGGCCGAGGTCGCCGGTCAGGCCAAGCGGGAGCTCAGTGACGAGGAGGTGCTCGCCCTCCTGGGCAAGGAGGCGAAGAAGCGCCGGGAGGCGGCTGCCGCCTTCGCCGAGGCGGGCCGCGACGAGCAGGCCGCGAAGGAGACCGCCGAGGGTGTGGTGCTGGAGCGCTACCTGCCGAGTCAGCTCTCCGACGACGACCTGGCGGAGGTGGTCAGGACCGCCCTGACCACGGGTGGTTTCACCGGCATGGGGCAGATGGGCCCGGCGATGAAGGCCGCCCAGGCCGCGGTGGCCGGCCAGGCCGCCGGGGGGCGGGTCGCCGCCGAGGTACGCCGGCAGCTCGCCAGCTGACCTGGCTGCGGGTACGCGAAGGGGCGGCCACCCCGACTGGGGGTGGCCGCCCCTTCGACGTCTCAGCGACCCACTAGTCGGCGGGGCGTTCCGTTGGTCTGCCGCCGGTCGGCTCGGGCTGCGCGGTCGGTTCGGTCGGCTTGGTGGGCTTGGGGGCCGGGCCGGAGCTGACCTTGATGGTGACGACGCTGCCCTTGGCGGTACGGCCGGTTGGGCTGGTTCCGGCAGCGGTGCCGGCCGGGCAGCTCGACTCGACCCGGTTCGTCGAGACGACCACCGCGAATCCGGCCCCGGTGATGCGGGACTTCGCCTTCTCCACGCTGACGCACTTGACGTTGGGGATCGACCGCTGGTCGCCGTAGCGGAGCTTGTTCTCCGGCGGGGTGAAGTCGACCCTGGGCTTACCCTTCATCGCGTCGCGCAGCGTCTCGTACACCGGCGGGTTGATGCCCGTGGCCACGTTGTGACCCATTCGCTGGGTGGTCTGCGGCCAGTCCGGGTCGGCCATGATGCCGGCGACCGCGTACTGCTTGGTCATCGCGACCAGGGACGAGGTCTTTTCCCCGTCGGTGGTGCCGGACTTGCCGGCGACCGGGGCGTCAACGACGCCCCGCACGTTGCCGGCGGTCGTGCCGGCGCACTTGGTCGTGGACGAGCGGTCCCCGACCGGACAGCGGGCGGCGTCCACGGCGGCGCGGGCCACCTCGGTGCTGATCCGCTGCTCGCAGCGGGGGTTGGCGATGTCGAGCTTGTTGCCGGCCGGGTCGCGGATCTCCTGCACCGGGATCGGCTCGCAGTACAGCCCTTCGGCGCCGAGGGTGGCGTACGCGTTGGCCAGCTCCAGCGGCGTGGTCTGGGAGACGCCGAGGGTGAAGGGGCCCCACTGGCGGGCGTCCTTCTCCTGATCGAGGTCCACCTGGGTGCGGAAGGTGATGCCGAGCTTCTTGGCGGCCTCGACCACCTTGTCCGCGCCCACCTGCTGCTGGAGGGGGACGAAGTAGGTGTTCACCGACCTTCCGAACGCGCTCCACATGTTGTGCACGCCGGCCATGCTGGGGGTTGCGTTCTCCGGGCAGTAGAAGTGGGTGCCGTCGCAGGCGGCGGGGCCGTTCTTCTTGATGATGTATTCGGACTGGAACTGTTTCTCGGCGTTGATGGTGTGGCTGAGCGGGATGCCCTTCTCCAGCGCGGCCACCACGGTGAAGATCTTGAAGGTCGAGCCGGCCTGGTAGCCGGTGATGCCGTCACCGCCGGTGAGGAGCGGGTTGACGGTGTTGGGATAGTTGCCGAGCGCCCCGGTTTCGCGCTTCGCCGGGTTGCTGTGGGGCTTGTTCTCCGGGTTGTCCGGATCGTCGAGCTGGTAGTCGCGGTTGGCGGAGAGGGCGCGCACCCGGCCGGTGCCGGGCTCGACCGCGGCGAGCATCCGCGCGGCCTTACTGGTGGCGGGGAGGTTCTTCCGTACCGCCTCGTCGGCGGCCTTCTGGACCTGGGGCTCCAGGGTGGTGATGATTTCGAAGCCGCCGCTCTTGAGTAGCCGCTCCCGGTCGTACGAGGTGGAGCCGAACGCCTCCTGCTCCATCCACCAGCGGTAGAAGTAGTCGCAGAAGAATCCCCACTCCTGCGTGTTGGTGTCAACGCAGCCGTTCGGTGCCCGCTTGCCGACGATCTTCGGCTTGCTGGCCTTGGCCTCCTCGGCCTCCTCCGCGCTGATGGCCTTGATTTTCACCATGTTGTCGAGGACGTAGTCGCGTCGGGCCAGTGCGCTCGGGTAGCCGCTGGGCGTGGTCGGGTCCAACGTGCTGGGCGCTTTGACCAGGCCGGCGAGGAGCGCCGCCTCGGCGATGGTGAGCTTGCTCGGCGGCTTGGCGAAGTAGACCTGACTGGCGGCGTGGATGCCGTAGGCGCCGTTGCCGAACGAGGCGATGTTGAGGTAGCGCCGCAGGATCTCGTCCTTGGAGAACTCCTTCTCGATCTGCACGGCGTAGCGCATCTCGCGCAGCTTGCGGGCGGTGGTGTCCTCGGTGGCCGCGACCACGTCGGCGGGGTGGGTCGCCGAGTACGCGATGGCGAGCCGGACGTACTGCATCGTCAGCGTGGAGGCGCCCTGCTGGTGGGCGCCCTCCTGGCTGTTGTTGATGAAGGCCCGGGCGACGCCGTTGAGGTCGACTCCGTTGTGTTCGTAGAAGTCGTGGTCCTCAGCGGCGAGGATCGCCTTCTGCATGGCCGGCGCGATGTCCTCGATTTTGGCGATGTCGCGGCGGTTCTCGTCGTACATCGTGGCCACCGGTGTCTTGCCGTCGGCGGCGAGCAGGTGGCTTATCTGGGGCCCGGTGCCGACGGCCAGCTCGGTGGGGAGGGCGTCGAACGTTTCGGCGCCGGCCTTCGCGGCCAGCCCGGACAGTGCCACCGCGGGGAAGGCCGCCGCGGCGACCACCACTCCGGCGAGTAGGCCACAGACGAGCAGCGATGCGGCGTTGGTCAGCACATTATGATCACGTTTCCGCATCCAGGTCACCTCGACAGGGTAGCGAACCGGCGGCGGGCGGCGCGGGGCGGCTTTTCCCCATTTCCTGCGCACGCCCTCCTCGTTGTGTTAAACGCACGACCCCCGGTAGGCGGTTGCGGACCAGGCGTCGCCGAGTCTCCTCATGGCGCGGATGGGCGTCCAGCGTTTTCGTGGACCTCGGTGGGGTATGCGGGCGCCAGCCAGCCCGGTAAGCCGGGAGTGTCCGGAATAATGGATTTTGCCGACAACGTTGCGTAATCAGCCAGCTACAGAGCATGATGGGAGCGGCGACAGCGCCACAGTTCGTCCGTGCCGCCTTGGGGGAGGTCGGCGGGCGATCGGGGGGAAAACAGCCGGCTGGTCCGCGATGGGGTCGGTGTACTGCAAGGGGGGACGTGTACAGATGGGCATGATCACTGACTGGCCGTCGCTGGCGGCATGTCAGAACGGGGACCCGGACGCGTTGTTCGTACAGGGCGCCGAACAGAACGTGGCGAAGCGGATCTGCCGAAGCTGCCCAGTCCGGTACGAGTGCCTGGCCGACGCGCTGGACAACCGGATCGAGTTCGGCGTGTGGGGCGGCATGACCGAACGGGAACGGCGGGCGTTGCTGCGCCGCCATCCGCAGGTCTCCAGCTGGCGCAGGACGTTCGAGGCCGCGATGAAGAAGAACGCCAAGGAGAAGGCCGACCGGGACAAGGTCCTGGCCGCCACGGTCAGCTGACGAGTCATTCTCGACCGCCCGAGGCCGGGCTGACGAGACCCCTGGCGCCGCGGCCGGCTACGGATCTCCCTGGCCGGCCAGCGAACCGATCGTCCGTAGCCCGTCGATGTCGTGGACATCGGCGGGCTGCGCGGTTACCGAGGCAACCGGCACGGTCGGGAACGCCGCGGTGAACCGAGCAGCCACCCGCTGTTCGCGTACGGCCTGGTGGGCAAGGGTGGCATGGGCCCGGAGTACGTCCACTGTGCCGTCGTGGCCGCCCAGCCTGGCCAGCCGGTCAGCGGCGGCCGCGCTCTCGTCGGGGTCGAGCTCCGGCGCTGCCGGGCGGTGCACCCGGTTGAGCACCAACCCGGCGAGCGGCATCTGGTCGGCCCGCAGCCGGCCCGCGAAGTAGGCGGCCTCCCGGACCGCGTCCGGCTCCGGCGCGGCAACCAGGAGGAACGCCGTCTCCTGGGCCTGCAGGATGCGGTAGGTCTGCTCCGCTCGTTGGCGGAAACCGCCGAACATCGAATCGAGGGCGGCCACAAAGCCGGACAGATCACTCAACAACTGGGCGCCCAGCAGCTTCTGGACAACCTTCGAGAACATGCCGAACCCGGCGGTGACGAAGCTGAACATGCTTCGCCCGCCCGTGCGGGCCGGGGCAAGCAGCAGCCGCAGCATCCGGCCGTCCAGGAAGCGGGCGAGGCGAGCCGGTGCATCGAGGAAGTCCAACGCCGAGCGGGAGGGCGGAGTGTCCACCACGATGAGGTCCCACTCGCCCCGGGCGTGCAGCTGCCCGAGCTTCTCCATCGCCATGTACTCCTGGGTGCCGGCGAAGGTGGAGCTCATGGCCGCATAGAACGGGTTCGCAAAGATCTCGGCAGCCCGCGCCGGATCGGTGTGCTGGAGCACCACGTCGTCGAAGGTGCGTTTCATGTCGAGCATCATGGCGTGCAGCTCACCGCCGCTGGCCTCGACGTTGATCCCCTTGACCTGGCGCGGAGTGTTGTTCAGCTCGGTCAGCCCCAGCGACTGGGCCAGCCGGTGCGCCGGGTCGATGGTGAGCACCACCGTGCGGCGACCGTGCTCCTCCGCGGCCCGGAGCGCGAGCGCGGCGGCGGTGGTCGTCTTGCCCACCCCACCCGCCCCGCAGCAGACCACGATCCGTACGCCGGGATCGGCGAGGATCCGGTCAACATCCAGCGGCGGCGGCGCCGCGTCGTCGGAAGGCACCAATCGAGCGTATCGGGCCCGGTTCACCAACGCTCCCGAGCCGGAGGAGTGCCTCACGCTGCGCGGACGAGCGCCGCGGCCAGCCGATCCAGACCTGCCCGGTCCACCCCGTCGGGCAGCAGTGGCAGCTCGACCAGCGGCAGGCCCAACTCGGCCAGATCGGTCCGGAGCGAGTCCTCCAGGTCGCGGCGGACCGACTGGTCGCGTGCCTCGGTCGCCAGGCCGGAGACGGTGGCCTCGTCGGCGGGCAGCCCGGCGGCGAGCAACCCGGCGGTGAGCTCCGCCGGGGTGATCGCGGCGTTGACCGGTGCCGGCGGGCGGGCGGCGTTGACGATGATCCGCCCGACCGGGAAGCCCAGGGTGGCGAAGTCGGCGATGGCATCCGCGGTCTCCTGGACCGGCATCTCCTCAAGGAGCGTCACCACGTGCACGGCGGTCATCGGGGAGCGCAGCAGCGCGGCGACCCCCTCGCTCTGGGTTTTGATCGGCCCCACCCGGGCCAGCCGTGCGGTCTCGGCGGTGACATTGAGGAACCGCGCGATCCGCCCGGTGGGCGGGGCGTCCAGCACCACCGCGTCGTACACCCGCTGCTGGCCCAGCGTGCGGGTGGTGGCCTCCTTCACCTTGCCGGTCAGCAGCACGTCGCGCAGCCCCGGGGCGATGGTGGTGGCGAAGTCGATGGCGCCCAGCTTGCGCAGCGCCCGCCCGGCGCTGCCGAGCTTGTAGAACATGTCCAGGTACTCGAGCAGGGCCTCCTCCGCGTCCACGGCGAGAGCCCGCACCTCGCCGCCGCCCGCGGCGTCGGTCAGGTGCCGCTCGGCGTAGGGGAACGGGTCGGTGCCGAAGAGCTGGGCGATGCCCTGCCGTCCCTCGACCTCGACCAGCAGGGTGCGCCGGCCCCCGGCGGCGAGGGCGAGGGCGAGGGCGGCGGCGACGCTGGTCTTGCCGGTGCCGCCCTTGCCGGTCACCACGTGGAGGCGGGCCGGCCACTCGGTGCCGGCCGGCTCGGCCGGTCGCTGTGCTGCTCCCACCCGTCGAGCCTAACCAGGTGTCACTCTCCGGCGACCTCGCAGACCCGCCAACCCGTCGTCTTGACCACGGTGAGGCGCAGGGGTAGCTCGGCGACCTGCTCGTCGGCGGTCGTCATGATGACTGTGGTGGTGATGACGGCCCGGTCCTCGGTCTCATCGTCAATCTTCGGGGGGTTCCACCGGAAGTGCGGCTTTTCATAGTCGGCCACGTACTTCTCCACCTCGGTGACCTTCGCGGAGATCTTGTCCTGGTTCCGGGCGGCCGGGCAGACCAGGCTCGACGCCTGCGCCGCGTCCCGGTCCTTGTAGACGGCGGTGAGGAACTCGTCCACGGCGACCTTGGGCTCCTCGGCGCCCGGGCCCTCCTCCGTGCGCAGCACCAGGAACGCGGCGACCCCGCCGCCGACGCAGAGCACCAGGGTCACCGCGAGGGCGATCGACGCGATCAGGAATCCGCGTCGGCGGCGGGGCGCCGGACTCTGCTGGTTCGGGGGATAGGGGGTGGCCGGTGTGGGGAATGCCGCCGGGTACGGTGCCGGTGCGTCGGGGGCGGCCGGTGTGGGGAATGCCGATGGATGCGGTGCCGGTGCGTCGGGGGCGGCCGGGTGGTCGGGCTGATGGGTCGGATCGTCGCTGGCTGACTGGGACATTGCTCCCCCGGGGGTGGGACTGCGTCGGCTCGGCGAGGCGACGGGTGGCGGTAGGCCGCCGGTTACGACCGGAAGGGTAGCGGTTGGCCGGGCCGTTGGCAGGAAGCCGGTTCTGCCCAGGACCGTCGACTCCCCGGATGTTGTCCGTATTCCGCCGGACCGGGTGTCGCATATGTGACTTGGCGGTCGGAATGCCGCGCGTCCTGTTGGCGGCCGGCGAACAGCAGCCTACGTTCCGGTGGTGCCGGGATCGGGCCGTGGGCCGAGCGGCGTGGGCACGATCAGGTACAAACCGCCGGAGGCAGGGCATGTACGACGTGGAGAACACCCGCCGGACCCAACTCCCGGCCGCGATCCGGCTGCCGGCCCCCGGGGGCGTCCCGGACCAGCCTGCCCTGCCGCCCCGGGACGAGGAGGAGCCGGGCTACGTGGTGCATCTTCCGGTCCGGGTCGCGGACCACGCCGCCGCTGTCGCGCTGGCGGGCACGATCGCCACCTCGTTGAGCTTCCTCGGTGCGGTGGACGCCGGGGAGACCACCGTCTCCACGGCGGACGACCAGAACAACCGGCATCGGGTCTTCTGTGACCTGCCGCTGCTGGACCGGTCCCGCTGTCCACGGCCCTATGACCACGTTGGCCCGTGCGGGGAGGCGGTGGCCGAGCAACGTCCCGCGCCCCGGGCCGTCGTCGGACCGTAGGCTGTGCCCTGGAAAGAACCGCACTCCAGGAAAGAGAGCCTTCCAGCGATGCAGAAGTGGGAGTACGCCACGGTCCCGCTGCTGGTCCATGCGACCAAGCAGATCCTCGACAACTGGGGCGAGGACGGCTGGGAACTGGTATCCGTGGTTCCCGGCCCGAACCCGGAGCAACTCGTCGCCTACCTGAAGCGGCCCAAGGCATGACCGGGCCGTACGCGAAACTCGTCGAGCTGGGGCACGAGTTGCCCGAGGTGGTGCCCCCGGTCGCCAGCTACCTGCCGGCGGTGCAGTCCGGGCAGCACGTCTACGTCTCCGGCCAGCTACCGATGGCCGAGGGCAAGCTGCTCGCCACCGGCAAGGTCGGCGCCGACGTCTCTGCCGACCAGGCCAGGGAGTTGGCCCAGCGGTGCGCGTTGAACGCGCTCGCAGCGATCAACTCGTTGGTCGGGCTGGAGCGGATCGTCAAGATCGTCAAGGTGACCGGCTTCGTGGCGAGTGCCCCGGGCTTCACCGGCCAGCCCGGCGTCATCAACGGCGCCTCCGACTTCTTCGGCACCGTCTTCGGCGAGGCCGGTCGGCACGCGAGGAGCGCGGTCGGGGTGGCGGAGCTTCCCCTGGACGCGCCCGTCGAGGTTGAGGTCATCGTCGAAGTCATGGCCTAGCGCCCCGTCGCGATCTTGCACGTCCTGCCGGTCAAAACCCCTGAACGGGTACGAAGCGGAGGTTGGAGGTGCAAGATCGCGGGGGTCGGTGCGGGTGGTCGTACGATCGCAGCCATGAGCGGGCACTTCACGGCGCCGGCGACAGCTCTCGCCAGCGCGCTGCCGGGGTGGGTCACGCTGCTGCGGGCCCCCAACCCCGGGCAGATGACGTTGACGGGCACCAACACCTGGGTGCTCCGCGCCGCCCCCGGGAAACCGGCGGTGGTGATCGACCCCGGCCCGGCCGACGAGGGGCACCTGGCCGCGATCGCCGCCCAGGGTCCGATCGGGCAGGTGTTGATCACCCACGGGCACTCTGACCACACCGAAGGTTCGGCGCGCCTGCACGACCTGCTCGGCGGGGCAGCCGTACGCGCCGCGGACCCGGCACACACCATCGGCGGTACGCCGCTGACCGAGGCCGCCGGCGACCTCGGCGCCGACCCGCTGGAGATCCGCCTGCTGGGTACCCCGGGGCACACCGCCGACTCGGTCTGCTTCCTCGCGACGTACGGCGACGAGCAGGTGCTCCTCACCGGTGACACCATCCTCGGCCAGGGCACCGCCGTGGTCGCCCACCCGGACGGGCACCTCGGGGAGTACCTGGACAGTTTGCAGCTGCTCGCGACGTACGCCGGAATCCCGGCCCTGCCCGGTCACGGCCCGGCGCTGGCGGACTGTGGCGCCGCGGCGGAGTTCTACCTGGCCCATCGGCGGGCCCGCCTCGACCAGGTTCGGGCCGCGCTCGACGCCGGTGCCCGCACCGCCGCCGAGGTGGTGGCGGTCGTCTACGCCGACGTCGACCGGTCGCTGTGGTGGGCCGCCCAATGGTCGGTCCGGGCACAGTTGGCGTACCTGGGCCGGGAATCCGGCGCCACCGATGCGGAGTTGGAGTAGACGTGACCTGCCCGGTGTGCGGAACCGTCGCGGTACCCGGTGCCCGGTTCTGCCACAATTGCGGCGCCGCGCTGCCGGCTGCGGCGACGCTGCCCGCCACCGAACGCCGCGTGGTCACCGTGCTCTTCGGTGACCTGTCCGACTTCACCTCCTGGTCGGAGGATCTCGACCCGGAACGGGTCGGTGCCGTCACCGACCGGGTGCTCGCGGCGCTGGCCGGTGCGGTCAAGACCTTCGGCGGGCACGTCGACAAGCTGACCGGGGACGGCATCATGGCGGTCTTCGGTGCGCCGGTGGCGCACGAGGACGACGCCGAGCGGGCCGTTCGGGCGGCGCTGTCGATGCAGCGGGCGGTGCGCCGGGTCCTCGACGACGAACGTGGTGGTGGCGGGCCACTGGGGCTGCGGGTCGGGCTCAACACGGGGGGCGTGATCGCCGGGATTCAGGCGGCCCTGGAGTACACGGTCATCGGAGACACGGTCAACACGGCCGCCCGACTCGCCGACGCGGCGGCGGTCGGCGCGGTCTACGCGGGGGACCGGACCGCCGCCGCCACCCGGCACATCGCCTCCTGGCGGTCGCTGCGCCCGCTGCGGCTGAAGGGTAAGCGCGAGCCGGTCGCGGCGTACGAGCTGCTGGGCCTGCTGGACGCCACGGGCACCCGGTCCGGGTTGGGGGACGAGGCGCCCTTCGTCGGCCGGGAGACCGAGATCGGGCGGGTGGCGGGCCGGCTCGCCGAGGTGGTTGACCGCGGTGAGCCCCGGGTGCTGCTGATGACCGCCGAGGCCGGCATCGGCAAGTCCCGCTTCGCCGCCGAGGTGGAGCGGCTCGCCGCCGGCTACGACGTGGGCGCCGGCCGGTTCGCGGCGTACACCGGTGCGCGGGTGCTCTCCGTGCGCTGCGTCGCGTTCGGTGAACGGCGCCGGCTCGCTCCCCTGGCGGACCTGGTCCGTGCCGCGGTCGGCCTGCCCACCGACTCGGCCACCGCGCTCACCCGACCGGCGGTCGAGGAGCGACTGCGTCGACTCGGCCAGCGCCTCGGCCGGGCCGGTGGCGATTCCGCGCCGGTCGCCACCGAGCAGCTGCTGGCCCTGCTCGGGTACGCGGAGCTGCCCAGCGGCCCCACCGACCAGGGCGAGTGGCGCTCGGCGAGTCAGTCCGCCGACGGCGACGCGGTGCCGAACGCCGTCGCTGACCTGCTCAGCGCCCTCGCCGCGGAGGAGCCGCTGGTGGTCGTGGTCGACGATCTGCACGACGCGACCACCGAGAGCACCCAGGCGCTCGGCGAAACCCTGTCCCGGCTCGTCGGCCCGGTGCTGGTGCTGCTGTTGGGCCGGCCGGAGCTGGTCCGCACGGCGGGTGCCCTGACCCGGGTGGCCGACGCCGAGGTCCATGCGCTGCCGCCGCTGCGTGGTGCGGACGCCGCGCGGCTGCTCACCAGCTACCTCAGTGACGGCCGGTTGCCGCAGGTCGACGCCGATCGCCTGCTCGCCACCGCGCAGGGCAACCCGTTCTACCTGGCCGAGCTGGTCACCCTGCTGATGGAGCGGGGCGCGCTGACCGCCGGTACCGACGAGGACTGGCAGCTCGCGCCGGGCTCGCTCGGCAGCCAACTGCTCTCCCGTGACCTCGCGGCCGTGCTCGCCGCGCGAATCGACGCACTGCCGGCGGACGCCCGTTCGGTGCTGCGGGACGCGGCGGTGGTCGGCGACACCGTACCGGCGGGTGCGCTGGAGGCGTTGCGGGAGCAGCGGAGCGGTCGGGACGGCTGGCCGGCGGCGGTGGCCGCCGTGGAGCTGGAACGCGCGGTCGAGGAGTTGCTGCAACGCCGGATGTTGCACCGCGCGTGGTCCGGCCACACGTTCGCCACCCCGCTGATGCGGGAGGCGGCCTACGCCGGCGTCAGCAAGGCCGAGCTGGCCGAACGGCACGCGGTCCTCGCCCGTTGGGCGGCGGCCGACCCACCGACCGGTACCCCCGCCTCCGGTGGTTTCACCGAGGCCGCCCGGGACGACTTCGTGGCCGGGCACGTGGAGCGGGCGACCGCGCTCGCCGACGCGGTCGGTCTGCGGCCGGACGCACCGGCGCGGGCCGTGGTCCCGGTCGGGGTCGCCGCGTTGGGCCACGCCGCCCGCCGGTCGATGTACGTCGGAGAGCCGCTGCTGGCGGTGGAGTACGCCGAACGCGCCAGCGAGCTGGCTCCGGATGGGGTCCCGGCGGCCGACCGGGTGGTGCACGCGCGGGCGCTGCTCCAGATCGGCAAGGCGGCCGACGCGCTCGCGAACGCGGAGAAGATCGCCGCCAACGCCGGGGACGAGGCGGCCACCCAGGCGAGTGCGCTGCTCCTGGCCGGGCAGGCGCAGCAGACGATGGGCGACCCGGACCGGGCGGTGAGCTCCTGGCAGGAGGCGTTGCAGGTCGCCTCCGCCCACGAGTTGCCGACGCTGCGTGCGGCGGCGATGCGGCAGCTCGGGATGGCCGACTTCATCGCCGGCCGGCTCGGGCAGGCGAGTAGCCGGCTCGCGGCGTCGTACCAGACCAGTCTCGCCGTGCAGGACCGCCGTGGGCAGGCGTGGTCGTTGCAGAACCTGGCCTGGGTGACCACCACCCGGGGCGACTTCGCCGGTACGGACGCGGTGCTCGGTCGAGCCGCGCGGTTGTTCGCCGAGCTGAAGGATCCGTACGGGCGGGCCTGGCTGCGGGGCACCACCGCCTTCGCCCGGCTGCTCGCTGGCCGGCTGCACGAGGCCGGCCGCCTCGCCCGGGCGTTCCTGCCGTTCGGCGAGCGGGTCGGCGAGCAGTGGGCGGTCGGCACCCTGCGGGCGGTGGAGGCGTTCGCCGCCGCCGAGCTGGGTGATCTGGCTGAGGCCGACCGGGCGGCCCGGCGGGCGTACCGGGACTTTGACGCCGCCGCCGACGAGTGGGGGCGGGGCTTCGCGCTGGTGGTGCGCGGGGCCGTCGCGCGCGGCCTGGGCGAGCCGGAGCACGCCGCGGATCTGCTCACCGACGCGATGGGGTACGCCCGCCGTACCTCGCATCCACTGTTGACCGGCATGGCTGGCACGCTGCGGGGGTTCGTGGCGTTGGACTCGGGCGACCACGACCGGGCCGAGCGGGAGGCGCAGGCGGTGCTGGCCGCCGTCGAGCCGTACAACCCGTGGGCGCCGGCGCAGGTGGCGCCGCGGGTGCTGCTGGCCACCGCCCGGCTGACGGCCGGCGATCCCGGCGCCGCGGTCGGCCTGCTCGCCCCGGTGGCGACCGCCGCGCAGACCACCCCGGCGTTGCTCTTCTCCCGTCGCCTGACGCTGGCCCAGTACGCCTCCGCCCTGCTCGCCCACGGGCAGGCCGAGCAGGCGCTGGACTGGGCGCGGCGGGCCCGTTCCGTCCCGGCGGAGGATGTGCGCAGTCAGGTGATCACCGCCGCCGTGTTGGCGAGGGCGTTCGCCGCCACCGGCGGGTCGGTGGCGGCGCGGGCCAGCGCCCAGGAGGCGGTACGCCTGGCGTACGCCACCGAGCAGCGGAGCGAGCGGCGGGTCGCGGACGACCTCCTCAGCCGGTTGACAGCGGACGATTGATCCGGCCGCCGGTGGCAGATTTTGGTAATTCCGGTGATGCGGGACAGGGTGGATGGTCGATAGCGTGGGGGCGCGCACGACCCGGGGATGTGGGCGTGCCGGACGGAAGGGGTCTGATGAAGTTGCCGCGTTCCGCTGCCGGCTGGACAGTCACGGTATTCGGCCTGCTCGCGTTGCTGGTGGGCGCGGTTGGGCTGATCTGGCCGGAGGTGATGCTGCGGCTGCTGGGCTTCGAGGTGCTGGAGTCCCGGGCGTTGGGTGACTATACCGTTACCTTCCTGACGGCGTCCTCGATGGCGTCGTTCAACATGGGGGTCTACTACCTGCTCGCCTCGGCGACTGAGTGGCGGGCCTTCTACCGGTTCACGGTCGGGTTCCGACTCCTGACGTTCACCGTTTTCACCGTCCTGGTGCTGGTGGACACCGCTCCGGGCCGGTTCTTCGGGGTGGCCGCCTGGGAGGGGCTGGGCGCGTTGGCGACCGCTGTGGGTCTGTGGTGGGATCGCCGCGGTCCGGGTGCTGCGGCACCGGACGGCGCCGTCTCGTCGTCGGCCGACCCGGCGGGTCCGGCGTCCACCGCTGACGCGGTTCGCTGACGAGCCCGCCTGGTTCGGTATTTTCAAGCCGTGACCGAGACCTCGCCTGGCGCGCTACCGACGCCCCTTGTGCCCGGGCTGACCGATCTGCGGGTTTTTGCCCGGGGCGGTTACGCGACGATCTACAAAGCCACCCAGATCTCGGTGGACCGCGAGGTGGCGGTCAAGGTAGAGAACCGCACGCTGGACAGCGAGCGGGACCAGGCCCGGTTCCTCCGCGAGGCACGGGCGGCCGGTCGGATGTCCTCACACCCGCACGTGGTCGACCTCTTCGATGTCGGCGTCACCGTGGACCAGCACCCATACCTGATCATGGAGCTCTGCGACGGGTCGTTCGCCGAACGGATGCGTACCTCGCCGCTCGGCCCGGTGGAGGCTCGCGACCTCGGAGTCAAGATCGCCGATGCGATCGCGCACTCCCACGCGGCCGGGGTGCTGCACCGCGACATCAAGCCGGCCAACATCCTCCACTCCCACTTCAACCCGGCGGTGCTGGCCGACTTCGGGCTGGCCGTCGTTGCCGAGTTGCGGGACGCCACCGTCGCCCTGGAGGTGCTCACCCCGGCGTACGCGCCGCCGGAGATGTTCAACCACAGCCCACCATCGCCGGCAGTGGATGTCTACGCTCTCTGCGCCACCCTCTACGCGGTGATGCACGGTCGGCCGCCGCGTTGGCGGTCCGAGCGCAACCCCAGCCTGGTCACGGTGCTGGAGATGTTCCAGCAGCCGGTACCCGGCCTGCCCGGGGTGCCGGAGGAACTGGTCGACATCCTGCGGGGTGGCATGTCGAACGACCCGGCGGCGCGACCGTCCGCCGCCGAGCTGCGGGACCTGCTGGCCGCGCTGCCGGTTGGCGGGACCGCCGCCAGCGCCCCGGCCGAGCCGGCCGCTGGCGGACACCCCGGGACGGCCCCGAGCGGGCATTCCGGAGTGGCCGCGGACGGCCGGCCGACCTACCCGGCACCACGCGCGCCGGCCGAGGACGCGCACCCGACCCTTCCCGCCGCGGCCCGGCGTCGGCGGCCCTGGTTCCTCGGCGGCGCGGGAGTGGTCGCGCTCCTCGCGGCCGGCGTCGGGCTGGTCGGTGTTGGACTGGATCGGGTCGGGCTGGATCGGGTCGGGCTGGACGGCGGCCTGGGTGTGTCGCGACCGACCTCGAGCGTGGGCCGAACCGCCGATCCCACCCTCCGGCCCGCCTGCGCCCAAGCCGTGGAGCTACCCTCCGGGGCCCGGTGCGGAGACGAGCTGGAGTGTTTCGGTCCGATCTGGGGCAGCGGGTCGCGGACCCCCGCCAAGCAGGTGCCCTGCTCGGGGGAACACACCTGGGAGAGCTACGCCGAGGGCGAGCTGTCCGGGGCGGCACCCGGGGTCCGCTACCCCGACATCAGCGTCGACCCGACGGTTCGTCGGGTGTGCAACGAGACCACCTTCAAGCTCGCCGCCGGCCTCACCCACACCGAGGGGTGGAAACTGGAGGTGCTGCCACCCGGGGAGGCGGAGCGGACGTACCGCTGTGTGGCCGGGCGCGGGCTGGACGCGCTCGCCGCCCCGACCCTCGTGCGTTGAGCACCGCCGCCGAGACTGCCAGGTGGCGAAACGCGAAGGCCAGGTGAACCATGGATTGGTCGGTCCTCTTCGACATCGACGGCACCCTTGTGGATTCGACCGAGGCGGTTACCACTAGCTGGCGTACGGTCGCCGCTCGTTACGGCGTCGATGCGGACGCCATCCTGCGGGTCTGCCACGGCCGGCGTGACGAGGATGTGGTGCCGGAGTTCTTTCCGCCCGAGGCGGTCGCGTCGGTCCTGCGGGACCTGGCCGACCTCGAGCTCTCGTACGCCGAGTTGGTGCGCCCGATCCCCGGCGCCACCGCCGCGCTGACCAAGATCACCGATGGCAGGTGGGCCGTCGTCACGTCCGGGTCCCGTCGTCTCATGACCGCCCGGATGCGCGGTGCCGGTCTGCGAACTCCACCGGTCTTCGTAGCGGCGGAGGATGTCCGCCACGGCAAGCCCGATCCCGAGGGGTATCTGCTGGCCGCCCGGCAACTCGATGTTGCCGCCGCGTCCTGCGTTGTCGTGGAGGATTCCCCCGCCGGAGTCGCCGCCGGCAAAGCGGCCGGTGCCCTGGTCGTGGCGATCGCCACCACCCACGCTCCGGCGGAGCTGGCCCACGCCGATGCCATCATCGACAACCTCTATGAGCTGGACCGGGCGATCAGCGCATCCGTTGACCGCGGGCGGCGGTGAGGAGGCGGCTCACCTCATCGCCGTCGGTGGCCTCGCGCCCGTCGCGCCCGACGGGCGCCGGAATGTGGTGCGGCCGGTGTTTCCGGTGGACCCAGCCTTCGCTCCGGAGCTGGCCGTGCTGCTCGGGTGAGTAGAGCAACGGCCGCGTCGCAGGTACTGAAGGTACCTTATGGGGCGTATGTAGCCTTATGTCCGAATTTGGCCCCTGGGGTCGGCTTAGCTCGGTTGGTTGCCACCGCTGCCCGGAAGTCGGGGAATCCCATCCGTCTACCCACGTGGGCTGCGGTTCCTCACCGTTCACGGGGGAAGGACACCGAGAGCAGGATGAACCATCAAGACCAGGACCACTCCCGCCGGCGCGAACCGGGCCACCTCGCCGAACTCCGACCGAGGTCACGGCGGCGATGGTGGGCTGTCGGGCTAGCCGGCCTGACCGGCCTGGCGCTCATCGCCACAAGTGTCGCCGCTTCGGTCGTCGGCATTGCCGGACCTTGGCTCACCTCCGCCGACGAGCCCTCCTCCTCCACCGAGGACCGTCGCAGCGGGGGAGGGTCCGACCCGGGCAAGGGTAAGAATGAGATGAAGCCGAAGCCCGTACCGGTCCCGTGCGACGCGGACAAGCTGATCGCCGCGATCACCCTCGCCAACGCCCGTGGCGGTGCCGTGCTCGACCTCGCCGAGAAGTGCACCTATACCCTCACCGCCAACATCGACGGTGCCGGTCTGCCCGCGATTACCGCCCCCATCACCCTGAACGGCGGCAAACACACCACCATCACCCGTGCCGCCGCCGTTGCGCAGTTCAGGATCCTCACCGTCAACGTCGGCGGCGATCTCACCCTCAACCACCTCACTATCACCGGCGGACAAACCATCGACAACGGCGGCGGCATCTTCGTCAACACTGGCGCAGCGTTGACCACCAACCACAGCACCGTCACCCGAAACATCGCTGGTAGCGACGGCACCGGCAGCAGCGGTGGCATCGCCAACAACGGCACCACCGCCATCAACCACTCCACAGTCAGTCGCAACACCGCGGCGACCTCCGCCGGAGGAGTCGGCAACGTCGGTCTACTCACCATCGAGAAATCCAACGTCACCGCGAATGCGGCAAACGCTGTAAACGGAATCGGCGGCGGTGTCGGCAGCTTACCCGGCAGCACCACATCCGTGACCCGTAGCACCATCAGCGGTAACACCACCATTGGCGCCGGCGGCGGAACCGGCGGCTTGAGTGCGAACGTCACCGTGACCGACTCCGCCATCACCGACAACCGCGCCAGCAATGGCGGTGCGGCCTTCGTTCAGGGTGGCAGCCTGACCCTCCGCCACGTTGCGGTCACCCACAACACATCCGTCAATCAGGGCGGCGGCCTGGTTTTCCAAGGCCTCAACGCGGCAACCGTGGGCACCATTGCGGACAGTAAGATCGCGCATAACGTCGCCAACATCCAGAACGGTGGAGGTATCGTCAACGCCGCCCTCAACCAACCCTCCACGGTTTACGTCCGGAACACCCACATCACGGATAACCAGGCAGCAATTGGTGGCGGAATATTCAACCTGGCGAGCCAGGGCCTCGATGGGGTGGTCACCCTTGTCAACACGAAGGTCACCAAGAACATTGCCGTTCAAACTGGCGGTGGCATCTTCAACCTACCGCCCGGTGTGGTGAATCTGAACCCGGCCACCGGCACCATCGTGATCAAGAATCGACCAAACAACTGCGTCAACGTGCCGGGCTGCGCCGGCTAGGGGTGACCGCGTCGGGCGTGGAGGGGTCGATTCCTGCCGTCAGCCGGTAGGGATCGACCCCGGGCAGCGCCGGCGGGCCGGAACTCGTCGAGGCCGCCGATGGCGGGCGTTCGGGCTGACTCCGGGCGGCGTCGGCCGTGGCCGTGGCGGCTGTCGTGCCCCTCAGCCCCGGTGCGTCCCCACAGCCCTGACGGGAGTCGAGATCCCTTTGGTGGGCATTACTCGCATTATAGGTGGTTTAGGATTTTGAGTCCGTTTTGCTCGTGGGTGGTTGCTACCGCCTTCTGGTAGCCGAGGAGCGCCGCCACGGTCTGCCCCCGGGCGGCGAAGCTTCTCGCCGTTCACGGGGGAAGGACACCAGGATTGCGATGAACCATCAGGACCACACACCCGGACCCGAACCGGTGCGCCCCGACCGGGGGCGTGCGAGGGCGCGGTGGCGGTGGACTGTGGGGCTGGCCGGGGTGACCGGACTGGCTCTCACCACGGTCGGTGTCGCCGCCCCGGCCGCTGACGCGGCCGGACGTCCCCTCGCCTCCGCCAACGAGCAACCCGCCGCCGACGACCGTCGTAGCGGGGACGAGCCCGGCAAGGGTAAGTCCGACAAGGGCAAGTCCGACAAGGGGCGGAAGGCGGAGAAACCCGAGGGGATCCCGGTGCCTTGTGATGCGGACAAGCTGATCGCCGCGATCACCCTCGCCAACGCTCGCGGCGGTGCCGTGCTCGACCTCGCCGAGAAGTGCACCTACACCCTCACGACCAACATCGACGGTGCCGGCCTGCCCGCGATCACCACCCCCATCACCCTGAACGGCGGTAAACACACCACCATCACCCGTGCCGCCGCCGTTGAAGAGTTTCGCATTTTCGCCGTCGATGCCGGTGGTGACCTCACCCTCAATCACCTGGAAGTCACCGGCGGGCAGGCCGACGGTGACGGTGGGGGAGTGCTCGTCAACACCGGTGGAGCGTTGACCGTCAAGAAGAGCGCCGTCACCCGCAATATCGCCAGCAGTAGGGGCGGTGGCATCGCCAACGACGGCGTCACCACCACCAAGCACTCCACGATCGGTCGTAACATCGCGGAGAGCACGGGTGGAGGAATCGACAATGACGGTCTGCTCACCGTCGAAAAGACCTCCGTCACCGCGAACACGGTCAACAACGCTGCCGGCTCCGGCGGCGGTATCGGCGGTTCAGCTGGTAGCACGACCTTCGTGACCGGCAGCACCATCAGCGGCAATCGCACCGGTGACGCCGGCGGAGGAGTCGGTAGCTTCAACGCGACCGTCACCCTCACCGACTCCACCATCACCAACAACACCGGCAGTAACGGTGGTGGGGTCTTCGCCGAAGGGGGAATGTTGACCGTGCGGCGGGTCACCGCCACCGACAACACCGCAGCCCTTCAGGGTGGCGGTCTCAGTATCCAGGCCCTCACCGAAACACCTGCGGTCACCGTCGAAGACAGCAAGATCGCGGGTAACGTCGCGCCGGGCGCGAACGGTGGCGGGATCGTCAACTCGGCCCTTGCCTTCGACTCCACCATCGTTGTCCGAGACACCCTCATCACGGCCAACCAGAGCGTATCGGGGGGTGGGATTTTCAACATCGGACCAGGCGGGATGGCCACCGTCAACTTGTTCAACACGAAGATTGTCAAGAATATCGCCACCGGTAACGGCGGGGGCATCCTCAACGCGTTCGGTACGGTGAACCTGAACCCGGCCACCGGTACGGTCGTCGTCAAGAATCGACCAAACAATTGCGTCAACGTGCCCGGCTGCGCCGGATAACGGCCCGCTCACGTTGAGCTCGAAAGGGCCCGTTCCTGCCGTAACCCGGTGGGAGCGGGCCCTTCGCCGAATCGTAACGTCGGAAGGCACCCGAGCTGCGCCCAGTTTGTTCTTCAACCCGTGCGGGGTGGCGTAGGCCTGCGGCGAGGGGTTGGGTCAGCCGGAGTTGGGTGTGGGCTGTGATCAACACACGTGGTGCAGCCAGCGCGACTCGTCCGGGATGCGGCCGTGCTGGATGCCGAGCAGTTCCGCACGCAGCCGCATGGTGACCGGACCGGGACGGCCGTCGCCGATCGTCCAGCCGCCGCTGACCCCTCGCGCACGTCCGACCGGCACGATGACCGCCGCGGTACCACATGCGAAAACCTCAGTAATCAAACCCGCCTCGCACTGCTCGCGCCACTGCTCCGCCGAGATGCGCCCCTCCTCGCAGCCGAGACCGAGCCTGCGGGCCAGAGTGAGTAGCGAGTCCCGCGTCACCCCGGGCAGCAGCGTGCCGGTCAGTGCGGGCGTCATGAGCGTCGGAGCACCTCCGTCCCGCGACTGCCGGACGAAGCAGAGGTTCATCCCGCTCATCTCCTCGACCCAGGTGTGCTCGGCCGCGTCCAACCAGACAACCTGGTCGCAGCCCTGGTCCATGGCCTCGCGCTGGCCGAGGAAGGCTCCGGCGTAGTTGCCGCCCGCCTTGGCGGCTCCGGTACCGCCGGGCGCGGCACGCGTGTACTCCTCGGACAGCCACACGCTCAGGGCTGACGGGCCGGTTTCCGTACTGAAATACGCCGGCGCCGGACTCGCGATCACGCAGAACAGGTAGCTGCGCGCGGGAAGCGTGAACTCCAGCGTCGGTTGCGTCGCGATCATGAACGGGCGCAGGTAAAGGCTGTTGTCGTCACCGCCCGGTACCCAGCGCCGGTCCTGCTTGACGAGCAGCTCGACGGCGCGCACGAAGGTCTCGACCGGCAGTTCCGGCATCGCGAGCCGCCGGGCCGACGCATTGAACCGGGCGGCGTTGCACTCCGGCCGGAACAGCGCTATCGATCCATCCCGCTGCCGGTAGGCCTTCATTCCCTCGAAGATTTCCTGCCCATAGTGAAACACCAGGGCCGCAGGCGGCAGCGCAATGTCCTGGTATTCCTCGAGCCGGCCGTCATGCCACCCGCGTTTCTCATCCCAGCGCAGCGTGATCATGCTATCCGTGAATACCTCGCCGAAATTAGCAGCGTCCGGGTCCGCTTGGTGCTCTGCCTCGCGCATCGGATTCCGGCTCGTTTTTATCTGGAATTCGATAATAGCTACTGCCCTCCCCGGCGGTCGGTAAGGAATAGTCTGGAAAAAGTATGCCTGCGGAATCACTCTACCGGCCCACCGCCCGGTTCCGGCGGATTCTGGCCGAGGTGGACTGTGCCGCCCCTCCACACGGCGACCTGTGGCTACACGGTCCTCGACGCTGGTCAGCGACGGCTATGAGTGGACCGGGCGATCAGCGCATCCGCTAACCGCGTACGGCGGTGACGAGGCGGCTCACTTCATCGCCGTCGGTCGCCTCGCGCCCGTCGCGCCTGACGGGCGCGCGTAGGTGCACCTCCCGTACCCCGGTTTCGGCGAGCACCTGCCGGACGTTGTGCGAGCGGATACCACCGGCGGCGATCACCCGAAGCCGATCGCCGGCCCGCTGCCGCAGTGCGGCGATCCGGGCGGCACCGGTCAGCGCGGTGGCCGCCGCGCCCGAGGTGAGCACGGCGTCCGCCCCGAGGTCGATGACCTCGTCGATCGCGGCGAGCTGGTCGTCGACCTCGTCGAATGCCTTGTGTACGGTCACCGGCAACGGCCCCGCCGCCTCGATCAGGTCCCGCAGCACGACCAGGTCGAGGTTGTCGTTCGGGGTGAGCGCCCCGATCACCACCCCGACCGTGATCCCGTGTGGGTTGGGCAGGGCGCGGAGGGCCGCGATGTCGGCGAGCATGACCTGCTGCTCGATCTCGCTCACCCGGAAGTCACCGCCCCGGGGCCTGATCATGACGCGTAGATCGGCCGCACGCAGCGTACGCAGGGCGACCTCAACCGTCCCCAGGCTCGGCGTGGTGCCACCCTGGCCGAGGTCGGCGCAGAGCTCCAGCCGGTCGGCCCCGGCCGCCTCGGCCACCAGTGCGGTCGGCACATCACTGACGCAGATTTCCACCGTGGTCATCTGACGGCCTGGACCTGGGTGGGCGTGCCGGTCGGCTCCGGTCGTAGCGGCAGGTGGCAGGCCACCTGGTGCAGGCCGCCGGCCAGCGGGGGCTCCGTCGTGCAGATGTCCGCCGCGCGGGGGCAGCGCGTACGGAACCGGCACCCGGTGGGTGGGTCGAGGGCGCTGGGAAGCTCGCCCCGGATGGTCGTGCCGTCGCGAGTGGCCGCCCGATCCGGCGTGATGGACGGGACCGCGTCGACAAGTGCCTGCGTGTACGGGTGCCGGGCAGCCCGCACCACTTCCCGGGCGGGCCCGATCTCGACGAGCTTGCCGAGGTACATCACCCCGATCCGGTCTGCCATATAGTCGACCACCGACAGATCATGGCTGATGAAGATGTACGCCAGACCGAGTTCGCGCTGCAGGTCCCGCATCAGGTTGAGCACCTGCGCCTGGATCGACACGTCCAGCGCGCTCACCGGCTCGTCGCCGACGATCAGCCGGGGGTGCAACGCCAGCGACCGGGCCAGTCCGATCCGCTGCAGCTGACCGCCGGAGAACTCGTGGGGGTAGCGTTCCAGCGCGCGCCGGGACAACCCCACCTGGTCGAGGAGAGTGGCGATCCGGGCCTGCCGTGCCGAACTGTCACCCACCTTCTGGATCTCGAGTGGTTCGGCGAGGATGGCGTCAACCCGCATCCGGGGGTTCATCGCGGCGTAGCTGTCCTGGAACATGAGTTGGACCTGTCGGTGCATCCGGCGTCGTTCCCGGCCGGTGAGGTCGGTGAGATCCGTACCGTCCAACGCGATCTGTCCGGCGGAGGGTCGTTCCAGGCCGACGGAGAGCCGTCCCACGGTGGACTTGCCGCAGCCGGACTCACCGACGAGCCCGAAGGTTTCCCCGGGCCTGACCTCGAAGGAGACGTCGGCCACCGCGCTGACCTGCCCGGCTGCCCGGCGCAGCAGCCCACGGCCGTGCACCGGGTAGTTCTTGACCAGGTTCCGCACCGACAGGACAGGCAGCTCCGCGACGTCGGCCGGCGCCGCGGTGACCGGCCCCGCCGCCGGTTCGACCCGTGCCGGCTCCGCCGCCGGTTCGACCCGTGCCGGCTCCGCCGCCGGTTCGACCCGTGCCGGGACCGCCGCCGGTGCGACCTGTGCCGGGACCGGCCCGGTGACTGCCCCGGCGGGCGTGGGTACCGGGTGCAGACACGCGTGCTGATGGGTGCCCGGGATCAGGGACGGGTCGGTGGTCCGGCAGTCGTCGCGGACATACGAACACCGGGCGGCGAACCGGCATCCGGTCAGGGGACCGGACAGGTCCGGTGGCAGTCCCGGGATGCTGATCAGTCGTTCGTGTCCGCCGCTGTCCCGGAGGGCCGACTCGGGTAGCGCCCGCATCAGGGCCTCGGTGTAGCGGTGTCGGGGTGCGTGGAACAGCTGCTCGGTAGCCGCGGTCTCCACGACCCGTCCGGCGTACATGACGGCTACCCGGTCCGCTCGACCGGCGATCACCCCGAGGTCGTGGGTGACCAGGATGACGGCCATCCCGAACTCTTCCCGAAGGTCGTCGATGAGTTCGAGGATCTGCCGCTGGGTGGTGACGTCGAGTGCGGTGGTCGGTTCGTCGGCGATCAGCAGGCTTGGTGAGCAGACCAGGGCCATGGCGATGGCGACCCGTTGCCGCATACCGCCGGACAGTTCGTGCGGATAGTTGTCGACGATCCGTTCCGGCCGCGGCATCCCGACCCGGCGTAGGATCTCGATGGCCCGGTCCCTGGCCTCCGCCCTGCCGACCCGCTTGTGTACGCGCAGCGGTTCGGCCACCTGGGCGCCGATGCGGATGGTGGGGTTGAGCGAGGTGAGCGGGTCCTGGAAGACCATGCCCATCCGGACACCTCGGATCCGGCGCACCTCATCGGTGGGCAACGATCGCAGATCCCGTCCCTCGAACAGAATCTGTCCACCGGCGACGCGACCGCCGGGCGGAAGTAGTCCCATGATCGACAGCGCGGTCATCGTCTTGCCGCTGCCGGACTCGCCCACCACGCCGAGGGTCTGCCCGGGCGCGACGTCGAGACTGATGGCGTCGAGGGCGTGTACCGTGCCCCGGCGCAGCGCGATGTCGGTGTCGAGGTCACGTAGCTCCAGCAGGGGCCGGCCGGCTGCCGCCTGCCCAGCCGGCGCGGAGTGCCGGGCGGTTGGACCGATCGATTCGCTCATTCTCTGCTCCTGCTAGCGTCGCCGGAGGCGAACCTCGAAGGCGTCCCTGAGTCCGTCACCGATGAAGTTGAAGGCGAGGACGATGAGGATGATGGCGATCCCGGGCGGGTACAGAAGCCACCAGTGGCCGCTGTAGGTGTCCGCGAGACCATCGGAGAGCATGCCGCCCCAGTTCGCCGCCGGTGGGGGGATGCCGAGGCCGAGGAAGGACAGGTAGGCGACGTAGAGGATGGCGTCGGCGACCTGGAAGGTGGCGTTGACGATAACCGTGCCGATGGCGTTGGGGATGATGTGTCGGCGGACGGCACGGCCGCCCGTGCCGCCCATCCCGCGCATCGCCTGGACGTACTCACGGGAGCGCAGCGTCAGTGCCTCGCCCCGCACGAGCCGGGCCGGTCCCAGCCAGGCGAAGGCGCCGATGATGAGGATGAGCATCGGCGCGCTCGGCGTGACGATGGCGGCGAGCAGCATGAACAGGAACAACGAGGGGATCGACATCATCGCGTCGACAAGGCGCATCACCGCGGCGTCCACCCAACCGCCGAAGAAGCCGGCGATGGCACCGAGGAGCGTGCCGACGATGGTGGCGAGGACCCCGGCGGCCAGTCCGACGATGATGGAGGTCTGGCCGCCGAGCATCAGCCGCCCCAACTGGTCGTAGCCGACCCCGTCGGTGCCGAGCAGATGTCCCTGCTCTCCCGGGGCCCGGTATACGGCGGTGAGGTCCGTGTGCACCTGGTCGGTCTGGTAGACCAGCGGCCCGAGAAAGCAAACCCCGGCCAGCAGGACGAACAGGCCCAGTCCCACCAGGGCAAGCCGGTTCTCGCAGAAGACGACCAGCCCCTGCCGCCAGAGGCCACGAGGCGGGGTGTCGTTTGGCTCGGCCGGGCCGACCGCTTCGGACAGCGTGCTCATGTGGCGCTCCCACGGAGTCGGACTCGGGGGTCAACGGCGGCGTAGAGCAGGTCGGCGACCAGCGCGCCGACGACGGTGGCGATCGAGATGATGACGGTGACCCCGAGCAGGATCGGGAAGTCACGCTTCAGCGCCGCCTGCCAGAACAACTGGCCCATTCCGGGGAAGTTGAACAGCGACTCGACGACCAGCGCCCCGCTGAACAGTGCGGGCAGGTACATCCCGAGCAGCGTGATGACCGGGAACAGCCCGTTGCGCAGGGTGTGCCGCAGCACGACCCGTCGCTCGGAGAGCCCTTTGCTGCGGGCGGTGCGCACGTAGTTCTCGTTCAGGTTGTCGATCATCGATGACCGTACGTACCGCGCGTAGACCGCGATGGTGACAATGGCGAGGGTGGCCGTGGGCAGGACCAGCCCGGCCGGATCGGCGAGCAATTCGGCCACCGTGAACCCCTGCGGCGCCTCCGGGGGCAGGATCGGCCAGACCTGCGAGAAGACGATGATCATCATGAGGCCGAGAAAGAAGATGGGCGTGGCGTACGCCAGCAGCGACAGTGCGGTGATGGCGTAGTCGGGCCAGCGGTTGCGGCGGATCGCCTGGAGCACGCCGAGCGGGATCGCCAACACGACGGCGACCAGGGTCGACAGCAGCGACAGCAGCATCGTCTTGGGTAGCCGCTGTTCGATCGCCTCGAGGACAGACTGGTTGAGCTGGTAGGAGTAGCCAAGGTCGCCCTGCAGTAGGCGTTGCACGTACATGCCGTACTGCTGGATCAACGGCCGGTCGTAGCCCATCTCGTGGTTGAACGCCGCCAACTGCGCCAGCGTTGCCTCCTTGCCGAGGGTGGCTCGTGCGGCGCCCCCGGGCAGCAGGTGCAAGATGAGGAACGCGATCACCGTGACGAGCACGATGACGATGAGCGCCTGTCCCAGACGTGCGATGAGGTACCGGGCCACTGTGCGGCTTCCCCTCCCTGGTCGGGGCCCCGACGACGCACGGCGCGTCGCCGGAGCCGGGACGATCAGCGGGCTACTTCCAGGACCAGTCCTGGAAGTACATGAGGTTCATCGGGTCCTGCGGCTCGACGCCCTGCAGACCGGAGCGGTACGCCGAGACCTGGTACACCGGGTTCGGCATCCACAGCACGGGCAGGTCCCTGGCCAGGAAGTCGTTGTACGCCGTGAGTGCGCTCTCGTCGCCGGCGAACTGGGTGGCCTCGATGAGCTTGTCCGCCTCCGGGTTGCTGTAGCTGCCCAGGTTCACCGGGGCGTCGGTGGCGAAGAGCCGCTCGCCGCTGGCGAAGGCCGGGTAGTACCAGCTGCCCTGCGAGCCGAAGAAGGACATGTCCCAGGAGCAGCTCGCCTCGGTCGGCTCACAGGTTGGCGTTACCGCGACCGAGTCGGGCACCTCCTTGATCGTCAGCTGGATACCGAGCTTGGCCATCTGTGACTTGATCTCGGCGAACATCTTGGTCGTGGCGGCGAACCCGGTCTGGCTGGTCACCGTGAACTCGAGCGGGGTGCCGGCGGCGATTCCCTCGCCGCACTGGTTCGAGCCGGTGCCCGGTGTCTGGCAGGTGGTCTGCCCGTCCGGGGTTACCTTCCAGCCGTGGCTCTCCAGCAGCTCCTTGGCCCTGGCCGGATCGAAGGAGTACACGCACCCGGCGGTGTCGGTGTTGGTGCCGGGTTTGGCCGGTACCGGGCCGCAGGTCGGCGCGGCGGTGTCCGACCAGATGACCTTGCTGATCGTCGGCTGGTCGATGAGCATCTGCAGCGACTGCCGAAGGTAGGGCTGCTGGAACAGCACGCCGGACTTCGGGTTGTGGTAGTTGAGCTGGAGGTAGGTGATCGACCAGCCGTACCACGGTGAGACCGTGTATCCCTTGGACTCGAGGTAGCTCGTCTGGGACATGTTGGCCGCCGGCACGTACCCGTAGTCGATGTCGCCGGCGCGGAGTACGTTGAATTCGGCGTCATCGCTGGTGAACGGCCGCAGCACGACTGTGGACAGCTTCGGCTTGTCCGTACCGGAGTAGTTCGGTTGGGCGGCGAGGGTGACCTCACCGTTGGGCACGTACTTCTCCAGCTTCCATGCGCCGCTGGTGACCTGCCACAGCTCGTTGGAGTCGTACGTCTTGGGGTCCTTCGCGGCGGCGGTGAGGAAGTCGAAGACCTTCTTGGCGCCCTCCGGGCTGCTGGCGAGGTCACTCACCTCGGCGGTCGCGGAGTCCTTGTTCCAGGCGTGCTGGGGCAGGGGCGTGATGCGGTTGAGCTGGTTGTCGACGAACCACGCGGTGTTGTAGACCTCCGTGGTGGTGATCGAGAAGGTCTTCTCGTCCTTGATCGACCACTCCTCGACGTTGTCGGGGAAGCCGCCGGCCCGGTAGGACGCCCACTTGTCCTTGTTCGCCGTGACCAGGTTGTACCAGAACTGGATGTCCCTGGTGGTGATGGGTGTGCCGTCGGACCAGGAGTTGTCCTTCAACGTGATCGTCAGCGTTCGGCCGTCGTCGCTCACCTGCGGTGGCTCGGCCATCGAGCGCTGCGGGTCGATGTTGTACTGCGCGGTGCCGTCCAGCCGGTACTGGTAGAGGGGGCGGTAGAGCGCCTGCCCGAAGATGGCGTTCTCCCCCTGGGTGAAGCCGGGCGCTGAGATCGGCAGGATCCAGTTGGGGGTACGGAAGGCGACTGTCACGGTGTCCTTGCCCTGACCACCGCCGCCCTTGGACGATCCACTGTTGTCACCGCAGCCGACCAGACCTGCCCCGAGGGCGATCGTGGTGGCTGCCGCCACCGCGCCACGCAGGGCGCGGCCGGGAAATCTGCTCGTCATGAGTCTCCTCGTGTGATGTGCACGTGCCCCTACGTCACCGGGTGTCGGCGCCTTGGCCGGGTACCCCCGCCGGGCGCTGCCTCGGCGATCAACGCGAAGAATGTATCCAGGTGGAAGTGGTACGTCAACGAAAATTACCCACTTCATTCACTAAGTTTGGCCGGTGTACGATCGAAGTCGCCCGAAGCATTGACCATTACTCCTCGCCTGGGCGGCCGGAGTCCACCCCCGACTTCGCGCTGCGACACGACTGGGGCGGGCGCTCGAGAACCACCCGACCAAGGGAGAGGCAACTTTGGAGCCACCAATCTCCGCCACGCTGCGCGATCAGACCCTCGACCTGCTCTCCAGAGGTGCGGCCACATCCCGCGCCGACCTCGTCGAGGCATTGCAGGTCGCACCATCAACCGTCACCGCCGTGGTACGCCGGCTGTTGGAGGAGGGCGTCCTCGCCGAGGAGGGCATGGGCCGCTCCACCGGTGGTCGACCTCCCCGGATCCTGCGCCTGCGAGAGACCAAGGGAGTCCTGGCCGTCGCGGAACTCGGCGGCAGGCACGCCAGGGTGGGCCTGTGCACGCCCGGCGGCGAACTACGCACCGTCGAGGAGGTGGCGATCGACATCGCCGTCGGGCCCGAGGAGGTATTCGCCGTCGTGGGAGCCACCTTCACCCGCCTCCTGGCGGCGACCGCACCTGGTCAGGCGCTGCTCGGGGTCGGCGTTGCCCTCCCCGGCCCGGTGGGGTTCCCGGGAGGGCGGTTGGTAGGCCCGGCCCGGATGCCCGGCTGGAGCGGCGTTGACGCCGGCGCCCACCTCGCCGACCGCTTCCAGGTGCCGGTGATTGTCGAGAACGACGCCAAGGCGGCGGCGATGGGTGAGTACGTCACCCGGCGTCGGGAAACCGGCGACATGATCTACGTCAAGGCCGGCACCGGCATTGGTGCCTGCCTGGTCAGCGGCGGACAGATCCACCGTGGCGGGCGCGGACTCAGCGGCGACGTCACCCACGTACGGGTCGCCGACAGCGGCGAGCGGCACTGCTCCTGCGGCAGCCAGGGCTGCCTCGAGACCGTCGCCAGCGGTGCCGCTCTGGCCCGCCAGCTGGCCGAGCAGGGCTCCCCGGCGACCACCGTCCCCGAGATCATCACGGCGGTCGGCGACGCCGACCCGACCGCCGTGACCATGGTGCGCCACGCCGGTGGGCTGTTGGGTGTGGCGCTCTCCGGTCTGGTCAACTTCCTCAACCCCGACGCCATCGTCATCGGCGGCGTGCTGTCCAGCCTCGACGTCTACGTGGCGGCGACCCGCGGAATGCTCTACGAACGCTGCCTACCGTCCATGACCCAGTCCCTGACCATCGAGGCCAGCGTCGCCGGTTCGGATGCGGCCCTCCTCGGCCTCGGGCACCTGCTGCGCACGACCGCTGACGTACGACCCACCTGAGGAGCCAACACCCGTGCCTCGTCCCCTTCGTGTCGCCATCGGCGGCATCCACATCGAGTCCAGCACATTCTCCCCGCACCTGAGCACCGCCGACGACTTCGAGGTGACCCGGGAGGCGGCGCTGCTGTCGCGGTACGGCTGGCTCTCGCCGCCGCAGCCGTGGGCCGCCGACGTCGAGTGGATCCCACTCGTGCACGCCCGGGCCCTGCCCGGCGGCGTGGTGGACGCCGCAGCGTACGAGGAATGGGCAGCGGAGATCATGGAGAAGCTCGCCGCGGTCGGGCCCGTGGACGGCTTGCTGCTGGACATCCACGGTGCGATGAGCGTCGTCGGCCGTACCGACGCGGAGGGCGACCTGGTTACCGCCATCCGGTCGGTGATCGGGCCCGAGCCGTTCATCTCGGCGGCGATGGACCTGCACGGCAACGTCTCACCGGTGCTCTTCGACGCCTGTGACCTGCTCACCTGCTACCGCACCGCGCCGCACGTCGACGTGTGGGAGACCCGGGAGCGGGCCGCCCGCAACCTCGTCGCGGCGCTGCGTCGCCAGCAGCGTCCACACAAGGCACTGGTCCACGTGCCGGTCCTGCTACCCGGCGAGATGACCAGCACCCGGGAGGAACCGGCCCGCGGGCTCTACGCGCGGATCCCCGAGATCGAGGCCCGGGACGGCGTGATCGATGCGGCGATCTGGGTCGGGTTCGCCTGGGCCGACCAGCCACGCTGTCAGGGCGCGGTCGTGGTCACCGGCACCGACGCCACCGTCGCCGCCACGGCGGCCCGGGAACTCGGTGAACACTTCTGGGCGGCCCGGGACGAGTTCACCTTCGTCGCCCCCACCGGCTCGATGGACGAATGTCTCGACACCGCCCTGACCGCCGTCGCCGATCGGGCGAAGCGGCCGTTTTTCATCAGCGACTCCGGGGACAACCCGGGTGCCGGCGGCGCCGACGATGTCACCTTCGCTCTCGACCGGATGCTGGCCCGACCCGAGATCCGCGACGGCTCGTGTCGTGCCGTCTTCGCCTCGCTGGTTGACCCGCAGGCGGTGGCGCTGGTCGCCGACCAACCGGTCGGCTCCCCGGTCCGGGTGAGAGTTGGCGGGCGGATCGACTCCCGGCCGCCCGGTCCGCTGGAACTCGACGGGATCCTGGAGGCGGTGGCCGACGACCCCGACGGCGGGCGATGCGTCAGCGTACGGGTCGGCGGGCTCAGCGTCTTCGTCACGTCCCGCCGGATGCAGTACCGGCTGTTGGCGTCGTACGCCCGGCTGGGGGTCCGGGTCGACGAGGTGGACGTGGTCGTGGTGAAGATCGGCTATCTGGAGCCGGAGCTCTTCTCCGCCGCCGGGGACTGGCTGCTCGCCCTGACCCCGGGCGGTGTTGACCAGGACCTCGCGCGGCTGCCGTACCAGAACGTGGAGCGGCCCATGTTTCCCCTGGACCGTGACTTCGGCGCGGACCTCGCCGTGGTGCTCGGGTGAGCGGCGTGACCCAGCCCGCGGGCCACTGCGTCCTCGCCGTCGATGTCGGCGGGACGACCATCAAGGCGGCCGTGGTCGGCGAGGACGGCCGCGTCCTGAGCGCACTGACCGCCCCGTCGCAGGCGGACGACAATCCCGTCCTGGCGATCCGGTCCCTGTGCCGGCAACTGCGCGAGCACGCGCTCTCCCTCGGCGGTGAACCCGCCGCGATCGGCGTGGTGACGCCCGGCCTCGTGGACGAGCGGGACGGAGTGGTGCGGTACGCGGCCAACCTCCGCCTCCGTGACGTGCCACTGCGCGACCTGATCAGCGGCGACCTCGGACTGCCCGTGGCGATCGGGCACGACGCCCGGGCAGCCGGCGTCGCGGAGGCCACGGCGGGCGTGGCCGTCGGGTTGGACAACTTCCTGCTGCTGCCCCTGGGTACCGGCATCGCCGCGGCGGTGGTGGTGGACGGCGTCCCGCTGGCCGGCGCGACCCGCGCGTCCGGCGAGGTCGGCCACATGCCGGTCTACCCGGGCGGGGAGCCGTGCAGTTGCGGGCAGCGGGGATGCCTGGAGGTGTACGCCTCGGCCGGCGGGATGGCCCGCCGCTATGCCCGGCGCGTCGGCACCTCGGGGGCGGACAGCCAAGCCATTGCCGACGCGGTGGGCACCGACCCGGATGCCCGTGTCGTCTGGGACGACGCGACCCGGGCGTTGGGGATCGCCCTGGCCACCCTCACCCTGGCCCTCGACCCGGCCCGGGTCGTGTTGGGAGGTGGGCTGGCCGAGGCAGGCGCGTCCTTCCTCGACCCGGTGCGCGAGGCGATGCGCGACGCCCTCGCCTGGCGGACCCCGCCCCCGGTGCTGCGCTCCGCCTTCGGCACCCAGGCAGCACAGGTCGGTGCCGCCATCCTGGCGCGGCGAGAGGCGGGGCTGCCCGTTCCCGACGGTTGGGGCGCACCCGACCCTGTACCGCCTGCCGACACTTTGCAACGGCTCGCCGAACCTGCGAAGCCGTAACGCCGGCGAGTCGGCACCCCGAGTTGCGCACTAATCAGCGACAAATACGCCTACGCCGGGCAGTGTCTCGGTCTTTTCCTTGATCCGCAGTACCTGCATGGCGCGGTCTATGACCGGCTCGGTGACTCCGTAGTGCTCGATCAGCTCTCGTCGGCTGGGGAGCTTGGAGCCGGGTGGAAACTCGCCGGACTCGATGCGTTCGGTGAGGTCGTCAGCGATCTGCTCGTACCGGTAACGCGGTGGCACGGTGTTTCCCCTCGGTTGGGGCTACTGGGGGAGTGGGTTCGCCACGTAAACGCCCTTGCCCTGCCGGCCGTCGATCAACCCTTCTGCCTTGAGGAGGAGCATGGTGGCGCGGATGACGGTGTTGCTGACCTCGTAGTGCTCGCAGAGGGCGGCGAAGGAGGGCAGCTTGTCGCCCGGCTTCAACTGGCCGGAACTGATCTGCTCCCGGATGTCCCTGGTGACCTTCAGGTATGCGGCTTCAGACATCGGTGGTGCTCCCAGCTTGGCGGCTGGTGCAAGCAGATCACATTGCAGCCTCAACCTACAACGCTATGTGTTGTTGGCTACTGACCGTGCGCACATTGCGTCCTAAGTTGCTTGTGGGGCTACCGAGCTTGGCGGCCGGCTGTCCCGCCGCGGGCGCCCGTCCCGGAAAGATGGGCGGGTGCCCGCGGCATCGTCAGGCGCCGGCGGGAGGCATGCGTGACCGACGGTCATCGAAGCAGCGGCTACCGACAGCGAGTCAGCTACGACGAGTACGTCCTGGCGGTCGCGCTGACCCTTGCTCGCCGCCATCGGCCGGTCTGGTGTTGGCAGCGCTGGCGGCGGGTCTGCCGGTGCGGAGGAGAACTCCCGTGCCGTGCCCGACACCGGATTCCGATCAATCGCGGCCACTGGCCAGCGTAGGGGGGCCAGTGAGCGACGGACTGGAACGGGCGATCCTCACGGCGCACCTTCGGGGGCGCGACGGCATGTGTGTCGGCTGTCTGGCCTGGTGGTCGCGGTTGGTGCCGTACCCGTGTTGGCAGGTGGAGTGGGCGATCCGTCGGCAGGCGCGGGCGAGCATCGCCCGGTTCCTGGACGGTGCGCGGTGACCGCCCACGGGCCGGTGCCGCGGGTCTGGAACTGCGGCGGCTGCGGCCTGCCGTGGCCCTGCCCCACCCGCGAGCGGGAGCTACGCGCGGAGTACGCGGACGCGCCGGTGTCGCTGGCGCTCTACCTCGGTGCCCTACTGGTACGGGCCGCCGAGGACCTGCCCGGGGTACCCGCTGGTCCGCTGCACCGGCGCTTCATCGGCTGGACCCGGTTGCCGCGCGAAGGGCGGCAGTAGGCGGGGAACCTCGGCTAGTTGGTGATGACGCCGCCAGGTGGCAGCGGCAACTCGTACGCCTTCGTGTCCGGCAGCTCTACCCGGACTCGGATGCGCTCGGGCTCCGCCGTTTCGACCTTGACGACGGTGCCGTAGGAACCGCCGGGTGCGGCAGACGTTCGGCCTTCCATCGTGGTCACCGCTACCCGGCGATCCGCTGGAACGGCCACGAAGACGTAGGTTCCACGGCCCGGAAGGTGCCGAACCACCAACACCCCCAAGCCCGTTGGTCGCTCGGCCAGGCAGACGGTGTCCTCAGCAACGCAGGTGAGATCGTAGGAGATGTAGTCCGACCTGCGGCTGAACATCCCCGACCCGGTCGCGACCCAGAGCTCGGCCGCCCTGCCGCCAGCCGCCGCCTCCTCCGGTCGCGCGGACCGTTTCACCAAGACCAGGTCTTCATCCCCCGCCCGTCCGGCAGCCAGTATCTGTTGCGTGGTTACCACCGAACCGGTGTCCCGGCTGAGCCGCCGTGCGGTTTCGTCCAGGTCCAGTTCAGGTGGGGTGGCGTGACTCGTGGTGGGCGCCCGCTGGCCGAGATCAGCGTTGGCCACCCCCAGCCCGCCAGCGGCTATCACCAATAGCAGGAGCCCCACCACCGCTCCCTGCCGTCGCCGTCGTCGTGCCCGACCGCCCTGGACAACCCGGGCCGGGAAGTCGCCGGGCACCTCGTGCACCTCGACGGCATGCTCCATCAGTGACCGCAGGTCGGTGTGGTTCATGGTGTTGCCCCTCCACTGGTTCCGGCGGACACGGGCCCTGCTCCGGACAACAGGTCCCGCAGCCGGTTGAGGCCACGCGACGACTGACTCTTGACCGCTCCCACCGAGCAGCCGAGTGCCTCTGCTGTCTCCTTTTCGGACCAGCCCACCCAGTACCGCAGGACCACGACCGCACGCATCCGGGGCGGGAGCGAACGAAGTGCCCGCAGTAGGAGCGCACGGTCGTCCGCGCGGGCCATCTCGTCCCCCGGCGCAGCACTGTCTGGCACCTCCGCAACGCGCCGACGGACCCAGGGCGACCGCCACCGGCTGATGACCCGGTTCGCGATGGCGCGTCGTACGTAGCGCTCGGGGTCGCCGTCGCGCAACCGGCTCCAGCGCGGATAGGTCTGCTCCAGGACCGTCTGCAGGACATCTTCGGCGTGCGATGGGTCGCCACACATCAAGATGGCAAACCTGAGGAGGCGCCGGCCACTGCCACGTACGAAGTCCTCGAAGTCCGGAAAGCTCGACGGCGGCCCCATGTCCTGACAAACGCCGCAGCTACGCCAAAGGTTGAGTCGCGCCTCGGTCCCGGTAGCACAAGATGCCCGCCCTGACCCCGAAGAAGCGCATCTCGCCGGGCTCACCCCTGGCCGGAATCACCGGTTTGCCGCAGGACGGGGTGTCGACGAGGGAGGGCTCCCCCCGGGCCCGCGTTCCCTCGCCGACATCCCCCGCCTCCCCCGTTGCGACTCATTTGAGTCAGCCGCCCCGCGATCGGCCTATCACGCCAGTTGAAGGGCGGCTGTCCCTCACCTTAGACTGTCACCAGCACCGCTTGTCAACCACGATGAGAGCTTCGTTCTCGAAACTCTCACGACAGTCATAATTCCTGGGGGTCCTGATGACCGCGAACGAGCCGCCTCAGGGGCAGGATGACACCGGACCGGCTACCGACACGGAGTGGAACCTGGCCTCCAAGATCAATAGACTGTTCGAGGTTGTCCGGCGTCCCGATGGCAAGCCCTACACCAACGACGAGGTCGCTGCGGCGATCTCCCGCAAGGGCGGCGAGGGCTTGAAAATCTCGGGCTCCTACCTGTGGTACCTGCGCAACAACGAGCGCGACAACCCCACCAAGAAGCATCTCGAGGCGCTCGCCGGCTTCTTCGATGTCCCGCCGGCCTACTTTTTCGACGACGAGAAATCCCGGGCCATCGCCAGTGAGTTGGAGCTACTGCTCAAGATCAAAAACAGTGGTCTCGAACGCATCGCCACCCGGCTCAGCGGGCTGTCCCCCCGCGGCGTCGAAGCCATCACCCAGGTCATTGAGTCGGTCCGGATGGCAGAGGGATTAGAACCCAACCCGCCCCAGCGCCACGACGACTAGCTGCTCCTCCCATCGCATCGAGAGCAGCCCGGAGCGCCGCCGGCACCCTTGTGCGGCGACGTCAGCCCGCGCCGAGGCGGCGAGGTGGCCCGGCGGGACTGGGAGTGCGCACCGGTGCCGACTGTGCCAGGGGAAGGAATGCCCTGGCGACCAACTCGAGGTATCGAACATCCCTGGTCAGGCTGGCATCGCCCGTAGCTTTCTCGGGCACCGCCCTCGGCGGGCTGCCAGGCTTGTCGCTCTGCCAATGGGCCAGGGCGGTGACCAGGGTGACCGCATCGACGTACGCCTGCGCGTGGTCCCCGGTCAGACCCCGGTGGCGCGCGTCGGCCACCGCCTGGGCGACCGCCTCCTGATCGGCGAGCGGCTCCAGGAGTAGCTGGGCGTCGCGAATCTCGATGACTCGGCGGTAGAGGCGAATGTCGACGTTCCAGGGCCGGGAAACACCGACCGGGGAGAGCACGATTTCGGGAATCACCGTGGACAGCTGGTGCCACAACGGCTCAAGTCGACGGTACGCCCGGTACTGGCGTTGCCACCGCCACGGCAGCAGCACGCGGGGCCCCCAGACCGGCAGGGTGGTGCCACCCGCAACCAGAACTCCGCCGCTGGCCGCCAGCGTCGTTGCGATGGCCGACTCGTCACCCGGCACGGTCCAGCCAGCCCACGGCGCGACGATCAGGCTCAGCTTGTAGCTGGTGTGGACGGCGAAGATCACGCCGCCGGCGGCGACCATCCGCAGCCCGGTTTTCAACGTCGAGGTGACGTGCCGGGAGTACCGGATCGACAGCTGGATGAGGTCCACGACCGCCACGGCCAGGAAGCTGGGGTACAGCAGTTGGTAGATCACGATCGGGGTGTGGGTCGCGTACCGCTTGACGAAATTGATCTCGTTCTCGGTGTCCGCGGTCAACAACAGGGTCGTCATGATCACCGCAATCCCGACCAGCACAATCAGCCGGACTCGGACGCGGGGTCGGGCGCGCTCTGTCGGATGCACCAGGTGCAGCATCATGATCTGCATCGCCCCGGCGGCGGCCAACGTCAGGAGGTTGCCGAGCAGACGCCCGATGTTGGGTACGGTCAGCAGTTCGCTGATGATGATCCGGTGTGGTGGCGCCATGACCAGGAACGACAAGCCGAAGGCGAGCAGCCCCAGGCACAACGCTCTGATGCTTGGTGAATCTGGCTGTCGCCGTACGGCTCGGATTTTCCACAGCCCCGCCATGATCGAGGCGACCCCGGCAATGATCATGACGGCCCGTTGTACCGCCATGATCACTCCTCGAACGTGGATCGCAGGCGGTCAAGCTCCGGGGTCAACCCAGGGGTCGATGCTGGGCGGCTGCGTGGTCGGCCACCGGCTGCCTTTTTGGCAATGAGCGTGGCGATTAACTCGGCCTCCTGTTCTTCGATGTCGGAGTAGGAGGTCCGGCCCAGGACCTTGCTTATCAGCGCCGGGTTCAGGTTGGGCAGGAGGCGGACCAGGTCGTCGCCGACACTCGCAGTTCCCTTGTGGTTGCACAGCATATGACCGACTTCGTGCAAAATGATGTGTTCGCTATGTAGTGGCGTGGCTCTCGAGTAGGCGATGACATCGTGGTCGGGGAAGCCAAGCCACAATCCGCACATTCCCCTTGGAATGTGGTCGAAGGGCCAAAGTTCGATGCGACGCCCACGCCACTGGGCGAACTGGTCGAGGAAGGTGCTGAGCACAAACGGACGAGGGATCCCCACCTCGCGCACCAGGCGCTGCACCTGCTCGTCGCAATATTGTTCAAGGTCTCGGTTCGGCACGTGACGAAGCCCCCCAGATTCTGTCGCACGTCAATCTCGACTGGGTAGCGAGCAGGCATTCAGCATGATGGCCGACGCAGCGGATCACCAACCCACACAACGGTCCGGGACAGCGGTCCAGTGTAAACACGCCCGGTGCTGGCAGCGATACTGGCCTGACCGGTGGGTAGCGGATCATCGATGGGTCGGAGGGCGGTATCTAGACTCCGTTGCGTGGTGACCCGGGCGCGTTCGCGGGAGGTTCGGTCGGTTCTCGACGTGGTCGTCGGGTGGGCGACCGGGTGCGCGGAGGTGCGCGGGGTGGTGGTGGCCGGCTCGTGGGCGCGCGGGGTTGCGCGGATGGACTCCGACGTCGACATCGTGGTTCTGACGGACCAGGCCCGCTATTCCGCGGCGGAGGTGTGGACCGGTCTGCTCGGCGGCGAGGTGGTCCGATTGGCTGGGTGGGGCCCGCTCCGGGAGGTCCGCGTGCGGCGCCGGTCGGGGTTGGTGGTGGAGATCGGCATCGCTCCGGTGAGCTGGGCAGACACCGGCCCGGTCGACCCGGGCACCCGCCGGGTCGTCGGTGCCGGGCACCGCATCGTGCACGATCCGGCCGGTGTGTTGGCCCGGCTGTCGGTCGCGTGCGGGAGCTGAGCGCCCGCCGCGACGCCCGCCTCTCCGCTGGCTCTTCGGCCGACTAGAGATCGCGGTTGATAAATGTTCACGTATGCGCAAACATGAGGCAGCCTATCGCTCTTGCCCACTTTCGGGAGGTTTACTCAGTGAAACCCTCAAGCTCCTCGCGCAAGCGGGTTGCCGCCGCCGCCGCGGCCGGAACCCTGGCCGCCGGCGTGCTGCTCGGCGTGCCCACTCAGGCCGCCCCCGCGCCCCCGTCCCCCGCCGCCTCCGCACTCACCGCGCCCCCGTCTCCGGAGGTCGCCGAGCGCCTGGTCGATCTCCTTGGGGACCGGGCCCCCGGCATGTACCTCGACGATGACGGCGAGTTCGTCGTCACGGTCACCGACGACACGGCGGCCCAGCAGGTCAGTGCGCAGGGGGTGCAGGCGAAGCGGGTGCACCGGGATGCGAAACAGCTCCGCGACATCCGGGCCACGCTGAAGGAGATGGGGATCCCGGGCACTTCCTGGTGGGTCGACCCGGTTGCCAACCAGGTCGCGCTCGGTTACGACACGACTGTCACCGACGGAGAGCTCGAGACGCTCCAGAACGTGACCGACGCTGCCGACGGCGCGCTCCGCCTGGAGGCCATGAACGGTGACCTGAGCGCCCTGGCGATGGGCGGGGAGGCGATCTACAGCTCCGACTTCAGGTGCAGTTTAGGGTTCAACGTCACCAATTCGGACCGGTCTGCGTTCTTTTCTCTCACCGCCGGGCACTGCACCGACGGAAGCTTGGCCAGGTGGTACACGGACCTTCCGGACCCCTCCGATCCAGACAAGAATCTGCTGGGTCTCGACCTTGACAGCAGCTTCCCCGGAGACGACTACGGCCTCATCTGGACCGGGAGCGAAGCGCAGGACTGGGGCATGGTCACTCTCGGCGACGGTAATGTCCGGCCCATCTACGACCACGGCGAAGCGTACGTGGGCCAGTCGGTGGAGCAGTACGGCAGCACCTCGGGGCTGCTCAGCGGCGAGGTGACCCAGGTGGACGCCACCGCCGTCTACCGAGGCGAAGACGGCGAGGACGACGTGGTGGAAGGCCTGATCGGCACGGACATCTGCAGCCAGAAGGGCGACAGCGGTGGCCCGCTCTTCGCCGGCAACACCGCACTCGGCATGACCTCCGGTGGCGTCATCCTGTGCCTGTTCCCGACCGACAGCTGGTCCTTCTACCAGCCGATCGGAGAGGTGCTGGACGAGTACGGCGTGGAGCTCTACTGATCGGTGGAGCGGGCCGTCAGGTGCCCTGGCGGCCCGCTCCGCGCGTCGGCTACGGTCCCGGGACGGACCCGGTCGCCGGCATGACCCCAGATCAGTACGACTTCTCCTGGCCGAGGACGTGCTGGGCCACGAAGTTCAGGATCATCTCCCGGGTGACCGGGGCGATCCGTCCGGCCCGGGAAGCCCCGAGCAGCGTCGCCACCCCGTACTCGGTGGTCATGCCGGCCCCGCCGTGGGCCTGGATCGCCGTGTCCACGGCCAGCGCCGCCGCGTCCCCGGAGGCGTACTTGGCCATGTTGCCGGCGACCCCCGCCTCCAGGTCCCGCCCGGCGTCGTAGAGCACCGCCGCCTTCTGGACCATCAGCCGGGACAACTCCACCTGCACCGCCGCGTGCGCCAGGGGATGCGACACCCCCTGGTGGGAGCCGATCGACCGGCCACCCCACACCTTCCGGGTCGCCGTGTACTCCGAGGCGCGTTCGAGCGCGTACCGGCCGGAGCCGACACTCATCGCGCCGATCGTGATCCGCTCCGGGTTCAGCCCGGCGAAGAGCGCCGGCAGGCCGGCGTCCAGGGACTCGCCGACCAACGCCTCCGCCGGCACCCGTACGTCGTCGAGGTAGAGCAGGAACTGGTCCTCCGGGGAGAGGATCTCCATGTCCAGCTTGGAGTAGGTCAACCCCGCCGCGTCCCTCGGCACGAGGAACAGTGCCGGCTTCAGCTTGCCGGTCGTGGCGTCCTCGGACCGCGCCACCACCAGCACGTGCCCCGCCTGGTCGACGCCGGAGATGTAGCACTTGCGGCCGGAGATCAACCAGTCGTCGCCGTCCCGGCGGGCCACCGTGCCGAGCCGGTGGAAGTTCGACCCGGCCTCCGGCTCGGTGATCGCGAAGGCGATCCGCTGGGAGCCGTCGGCGATGCCGGGGAGGTGGCGCTTGCGCTGCTCCTCGGTGCCGTGCCGGTTGATGATCGTCGCGACGATGGCGGGGGAGACCACCAGCAGTAGCAGCGGGCAACCGGAGGCGGCGAACTCCTCGCAGACGATGGCGAGTTCGGTGATGCCGCCGCCTCCGCCGCCGTACTCGGTCGGGATGTTCACGCCGAGGTAGCCCAACCCGCCGGCTTCGTTCCACAGTTCGGTGGTGCGTTCGCCGGCCTTGGCCTTCTCGACGAAGTACCGGTGGCCGTACTGCTTGCCCAGCGCCCGTACGGCGTCGCGGAGCTGCTCCTGCTCGGGGGTGGGGTCGAAGTTCATGACTGTGTCTCCTCGTCGGGGTTGACCACGGCCAGTACGGCGCCGGTCTCGACCTGGCCGCCGGTGGACACCGGTAGCTCGGCGACGACGCCGTCGGTGGGGGCGAGCACGGGGTGCTCCAGCTTCATTGCTTCCAGGGTCAGCAGCAGGTCACCGGCGGCGACCCGCTGGCCGAGCTCGACCTGCACCCGGGTCACCGTGCCGGGCAGCGGCGCGAGCAGCGACCCGGCCGCCAGCTCCGCGCCGGGGAGCGGGAAGCGGGGCAGCTCGGTGAGGCTCACCGCCCCGTCCGGGCCGTCCACGAAGACCTCCGCCCCCACCCGGTGTACGCGGTAGCTCCGGCGTACCCCGGCGACCTCCAGCACCACCCGGTACGGGTGCGCCTCGACCAGGGCGAGGGCCGGTGCCGAGTCCAGCCCGGGCGGACAGCCGTCCACCGTCCATTCGACGAGTGCGCCGCGGCGGTCCAGGCGGTAGCGCACCTCGATCTCGTCGCCGTCCGCGCTGGCGTAGCGGGTGACCTGCGCGAAGGCGGGCACGTTGCGCCAACCCGAGGGGAGCCCGGCCAGTACCGGGGCGGCGGCCCGGCGGTCGGCGGCCGAGGCGAGCGCCGCCGCCACCGCGACCACCGGCAGCTCACCGGCGGAGACCAGCGGCGCGAGCACCTCGGGGTGCCGGTCCAGGAAGCCGGTGTCGAGGTCGACGGCGGCGAACTCCGGGCTGCGCAGGATGCGGACCAGCTGATCGCGGTTGGTGGCTACCCCGTGCAGCTCGGCCCGGGCCAGCGCGCCGGCCAGCGCGCGGGCCGCCTCGCCCCGGGTGGGTGCCCAGGCCATCACCTTCGCGAGCATCGAGTCGTAGTGGACGCCCACCACCGAGCCGTCCGTGACGCCGGAGTCCAGCCGCAGGCCGGCCCCGGTCAGCGGCCCGAACTCGGCCGACAACCCGGGGACCGCGAACCGGTGCAGGGTGCCCGTCGCCGGCCGGTACCCGTGGGCGGGCTCCTCGGCGCAGAGGCGTACCTCGATGGCGTGCCCGGTGGCCGGTGGGGTCGTGTCGATCGGCAGCGGGTTGCCCTCGGCGACGAGTAGTTGCAGGCGGACCAGGTCCAGGCCGGTGGTCAGCTCGGTCACCGGATGCTCCACCTGCAGGCGGGTGTTCATCTCCAGGAAGTAGATCTCCCCGTCCGAGGCGAGCAGGAATTCGACGGTGCCCGCACCGAGGTAGTCGACCGCCCGGCCGGCGGCCACCGCCGCCGCGTGGAGCCGCTGGCGTACCTCGGGCGCGAGTACGCCCGGCGCCTCCTCGACGATCTTCTGATGCCGGCGTTGGATCGAGCAGTCCCGCGCCCCCAGGGCCACCACCGTCCCGAACTGGTCGCCCAGGATCTGCACCTCGACGTGCCGGCCACGTTCGACGTACCGCTCGATGAAGACGGTGCCGTCGCCGAACGCGGAGGCCGCCTCGCGGCGGGCGCTGGCGATGGCGTCGGCGAGACCGTCGGCGGCGCGGACCACCCGCATGCCCCGGCCACCACCTCCGGCGGCCGCCTTCACCAACACGGGGAAGCCGTTGACCTGGTCGGCGTCGGTCCAGCTGGGCAGCATGGGTACGCCGGCCTCGGCGAGTAGCGTCTTCGCCGCCAGCTTGTCCCCCATCGCGGCGATCGCCTTGGCCGGTGGCCCGACCCAGGCCAGCCCGGCGTCGGTGACCGCCGTGGCGAACTCGGCGTTCTCGGCGAGGAAGCCGTAGCCCGGATGGACGGCGTCGGCCCCGGCCCGCCGGGCCGCGGCCAGGACGAGGTCGATCCGCAGGTACGTCTCGGCGGGTGTGTTCCCGGGCAGCCGGACGGCGTGGTCGGCCTCGGCGACGAAGGGCGCCTCGGCGTCCGCGTCGGAGTGCACGGCGACCGTCTCGATCCCGAGTGCCCGGCAGGTGGTGAAGATCCGGCGGGCGATCTCGCCCCGGTTGGCGACCAGAAGTCTGCTGATCATCCGCGCTGCGTCTCCTTCGTTCGCGACTTGGGACCGGCCTGACTGTGCTGTGGCTGTCACATTCGGAAGACGCCGAAGCCGTCGGCGCCCCGCACCGGTGCGGTGTGGATCGCCGACAGGCAGAGCCCGAGGACGGTACGGGTGTCCCGCGGGTCGATGACGCCGTCGTCGTAGAGCCGACCGGAGAGGAAGAGTGCCCCGGACTGGGACTCGATCTGCTGCTCGACCATCGTCCGCATGGCGGCGTCGGAATCCTCGTCGTACTCCCGGCCCTTCGCGGCGGCGGCCTGCCGGGCGACGATGGAGAGCACCCCGGCGAGCTGGGCCGGGCCCATCACCGCCGACTTCGCGTTCGGCCAGGTGAACAGGAACCTCGGCTCGTACGCCCGGCCGCACATGCCGTAGTTGCCGGCGCCGTAGGAGGCGCCGAGGTTCACCGTCAGGTGCGGCACCGTCGAGTTCGACACCGCGTTGATCATGAGGGCGCCGTGTTTGATGATGCCGCGCTGCTCGTACTCGGTGCCGACCATGTAGCCGGTGGTGTTCTGGAGGAAGATCAACGGGGTGTCGGCGGCGTTGGCGAGCTGGATGAACTGGGCCGCCTTCTGCGCCTCCGCGTTGAACAGGACACCGCGGGCGTTGGCGAGTATCCCGACCGGGTAGCCGTGCAGCTCGCCCCAGCCGGTGACCAGCGCGGTGCCGTAGGTCGGCTTGAACTCGTCGAACTCGCTGCCGTCCAGTACCCGAGCGATGATCTCGCGTGGGTCGAATGGCACCTTCAGGTCGGCGCTGGCGATGCCGAGCAGCTCCTCCGGGTCGTACCGGGGTGGCCGGGGGTCGGCCGTACGGGGCGCGGGTCCCGTCTTGCGCCAGTTGAGCCGCCGTACGCACTGCCGGGCCAGTCGGATGCCGTCCCGTTCGTCCTCGGCCAGGTAGTCGGCCAGCCCGGAGGTGGTGGCGTGCATGGCCGCGCCGCCCAGCGACTCGTCGTCGGCGTCCTCGCCGGTGGCCATCTTCACCAGCGGCGGACCGGCCAGGTAGACCTGCGACCGGTCCCGAATCATGATCACGTGATCGGACATTCCCGGCACGTACGCGCCGCCCGCCGTGGCGTTGCCGAAGACCACGCTGACCGTGGGGATCCGCTCCGCCGAGAGCCGGGTCAGGTCGCGGAACACCCGCCCACCCGGGATGAAGATCTCCGCCTGGGTGGGGAGGTCCGCACCGGCCGACTCGACCAGGTTGATCATCGGTAGCCGGTTGGCCAGGGCGATCTCCCCGGCCCGCCGGCTCTTCGCCAGCGACCACGGGTTGACCGCGCCGCCGCGTACCGTCGGGTCGCTGGCAACGATCATGCACTCGACGCCCTCGACCGGGCCGATGCCGGTGACCACGCTGGCGCCGACCGGGAAGTCCGTGCCGTACGCGGCGACCGGTGACAGCTCCAGGAACGGGGCGTCCGGGTCGAGCAGCAGCTCGATGCGCTCGCGGGCGAGTAGCTTGCCGCGCTTGTGCTGCCGGGCGCGGTACTTCGCGCCGCCACCGTCGCGCGCCTGGTCCAGCGCGGAGTCCAGTTCGGTCAACCGGTCCAGCAGCGCCTCCCGGTTCTCCCGGAACGTCGCCGCAGCGGGATCGATCACGCTGTCGAGTGTGGTCACAGCCCCATGCCCTTCGCGATGATCTCGTTCATGATCTCGGTGGCGCCGCCGCCGATGCCGAGGATGCGCTGGTCGCGGTAGTGCCGCTCCACCTCGGAGTCGCGCAGGTAGCCGAAGCCGCCGTGCAGCTGCAACGCGGCATCTACTACGTCGGCGCAGGCGGCGACGGCGGTGTTCTTGGCCATCGCCACCTCGGTCATCACCATCTCCCCGGCGGCGACGCGGGCCGCCACCTCGAGCACGTGGGCGCGGGCCGACTCGGCGCGGGTGTGCATCTCGGCGAGCCGGTGCCGGACGAGCTGTCGGCTCGCCAGCGGGCGGCCGAAGGTCTCCCGGTCCCGGCACCAGCCCAGCGTCAGCTCCACGCAGCGCTGCGCCGTCGCGTACGCCTGGGTGGCCAGGGAGACCCGCTCGGCGGCGAAGTTCTGCATGATGGCGAGGAAGCCGGTGTTCTCCGCGCCGACCAGATTCGTCACCGGCACCCGGACATCGGCGAAGGAGAGCTCGGCGGTGTCCGAGCAGTGCCAGCCCAGCTTCTCCATCCGGCGGCCGACGGTGAAGCCCGGTGTGCCCTTCTCGATCACCAGCAGGGAGATGCCCTCGGCGCCCGGCCCGCCGGTCCGCACCGCGGTGGTCACGAAGTCGGCCCGGTGCCCGCTGGTGATGTACGCCTTGGCCCCGTTCACCAGGTAGTGGTCACCGTCCCGGCGGGCCGTCGTGCGCAGCCCGGCCACGTCCGAGCCGCCTCCCGGTTCGGTGACCGCCAGTGCGCCGATCGCCGCCCCGGCGAGGGTCGGTCGAACGAAGCGCGCGATCAGGTCGGTGCCGTCGTCCGACGCGGTTCCCGCCCCGGCGTGGTCGTTGGCGGCCACCAGGTGCGGCAGGGCGATCCCGTGCGTGAAGAGCGCCGCCACCAGCCCGGAGGAGCCGCCGGAACGGATGATCTCCTCGGTGACGACGACCGAGTCCAGCAGGTCACCGCCGCTGCCGCCGACCTCCTCGGTGAAGCCGATGCCGAGCAGGCCGACCTTGGCGGCGGTGGCGTGTAGCTCTCGGGGGACCTCGCCGGCCCGCTCCCAGTCATCGAAGTGTGGTAGCACCTCTTTGTCCATGAACGCCCGGGTCAGCTCGCGGAGCTGCCGACGTTCCGGGGTGTCGAGGATCGTCATGATGCCCCCTCCGGGATCAACTCGGCCGGAATCTGAACCATGCGGGAGCGGAGTAGCTCCCCCAGCGCCTTCGCCTGCGGATCGAAGCGGGTCGTGGCCGCCACCCCCAGCCCGAGCAGCCCTCGAATCATGAAGTTGACCGCCCGCAGGTTCGGTAGCTCGTACCGCTCGACGGTCAGCGGGGCGGTCTCCGGCAGCAACTCGGCGAGGCGCTCCACGGTCAGCCAGCCCCGCAGCCACTCCCAGCTCGCGTCGGTTCGCGCCCAGACCCCCAGGTTGGCGTCGCCCCCCTTGTCCCCGGACCGCGCCCCCACCAGCTCCCCGAGGGGCCGGCGTCGGGTTGGGTACGCGGCGGGGCCCTCGCCCGACACCGCCGTCCCCGAGGAGGTCGGGGTCGGCTGCGTCCGCGGCGGCGGGGGGATCGGTACGCGGGTGTCGTCGGGCAGGACCGCCACGTGCGCGACGCCGTCCTGCGCGACCGTGTCGGCGGTGAAGACCCCGTACGGGGACGCGTCGCCGGGCAGCGTGGTCAGGGTGCATCCCGGGTACGAGGCCAGGGCCAGCTCCACCGCCGCGGCGGAGAAGGCCCGCCCGGCCCGCGCCTTGTCCCCGTCCCGCAGGTGGACGTGGAGCAGGGCGCTCGCCGCCTCGGTGTCCGCCGTGTCGGGGTGGTCGGTGCGGGCGAGGACGAACTCCAGCCCGTCCTTGCCGACCGTCTCCTCCAGTTGCCCACGGACCAGGGCCGCCTTCGCCGGGATGTCCAGCCCGCAGAGGACGAAGGTCATCGAGTTGCGGAAGCCGCCGAGGTTGTTGACGCCAACCTTGAGCGTCTCCGGTGGTGGCGTCCCCCGGACCCCGGACACCCGGACCCGGTCCGGCCCGTCCGGGGTGAGGTGCACCGAGTCCAGGTGGGTGACCACATCCGGCCCGAGGTAGGCCGGCGCGCCCACCTCGTACAGGAGCTGGGCGGTGACCGTCTCGACGGTGACCGCACCCCCGGTGCCCGGGTGCTTCGTGAGCACCGACGAGCCGTCGGCGTGCAGCTCGGCGAGGGGGAAGCCGGGCCGGTGCCCGCCATCCGGCAGCTCGGTGAAGAAGCTGAAGTTACCGCCGGTCACTTGCGTGCCGCATTCGAGCAGATGCCCGGCGACCGTCGCGCCGGCGAGGGCGTCCAGGTCGCCGCGGTCCCAGCCGAACCGGGCGATCGCCGGCCCGACCACCAGGGAGGCGTCGGTGACCCGTCCGGTGACCACCACGTCGGCGCCGGCGTCGAGTACGGCGGCGATACCGAACGCCCCGAGGTACGCGTTCGCGGTCAGCGCGTCCGGCCGGGAAAGGGAGTCGCCCTCGACGTACCCGACCTTGAGGTCGAGCCCGAGCCGTTGGGCGAGGGAGCGGACGGCGGCGGCCAGCCCGGCGGGGTTCAGCCCCCCGGCGTTGGTGACGATCCGGACGCCACGCTCCTGCGCGGTGCCGAGGGTTCCTTCGAGTTGACGCAGGAAGGTCCGCGCGTAGCCGAGGTCGGGGTCGCGCATCCGGTCCCGACCCAGGATGAGCAGGGTCAGTTCGGCGAGGTAGTCCCCGGTGAGTACGTCCAGCTCGCCACCGTCGAGCATCTCCTGCCAGGCGGAGAAGCGGTCGCCGTAGAAGCCGGAGGCGTTGCCGACCCGCAGCCGGGCGCGCGTGCGGTCGACGGTGCCGGTGCTCGTACTGTCGGCGGTGCGCACGCCGTCGCCGGTGCTCACGCCGTTGCCTGCGCTTGTGGCGTCCGGCCAGCACCGGGCGGGCCGGCGAAGGCCTGGGCCACGTCCAGCCAGGCATCGGCGACCGGCCCGGTCGCGGTGAGGGTGAGATCGGCGCGGTGCCGGCGTTGGGTCACCAGCAGGCAGAAGTCCAGTGCCGGTCCGGTTACCCGGTCGGCGGCGTCCGCGGGACCGTAGGCCCAGGTCGCGCCGGCGGTGTCGGTGCTGGTCGGTGGTGCGGTCAGTTCGATTCGGACCGGTGCGGTCGGAAGTGGGCGACCGTGTGCGGCGAAGGAGTGCGGCAGCGTCCGGAAGCCGAGGTGCGCGATGTGCCGCAGCCGTGCCGTGGCCGGCGGAGTGGCCCTGAGCGCGTCTGCCACGTCCGCGCCGTGTGCCCAGGTTTCCATGATCCGCGCGGTAGCCATCGACGCGGGGGACATCCTGGTGCCGTACCAGGGGAGCTTCTCGCCCGCGGGGGCGGCCGCGAGGGCGGCGGCGAGCGCCGCCCGGCCGGAGCGCCAGCGGGGCAGCAGCTCGGCCGGCGGGGCGAGGAACTCCTCCGCGCCCGCGTCCACCAGCCGGGTCGGGTCGGGTGCGGTGGCGACGGAGGCGTAGAACGCGTCGGCGTCCGTCGCGGCGAGCTGCGCGACGTGATCGGTCCAGGCCAGGTGCGCGATCTGGTGGCCGATCGTCCAACCGGGTGCGGGCGTGGCGCGGGCCCACTCGGCGCTCGACAGCGGTGCCACGAGCGCGTCCAGTTCGGCTGACTCGGCGGCCAGATCGGTCAGCAGGTCCGTCAGGTTGACCATGGTGCCTCCGGGGGAGTCGGCGGTGGTGCGGGACGGGTCAGGGGGCGAGGAGTTCGGTGAGTTGGCGTTTCCAGGCGGTGAGCAGTGTGGTGCGCCGGGCGGAGTCGTCGTTGAGCAGGTTCGCCACGCCGAGGCCGCGGAGCAGGTCGAGGGTGGCCTGCACCGCCTCCCGTACGCCGGGTTGGCGCTCATCAACCTCGAGCAGGGCGACGGTCAGCCGGTGCATCTCCCGGCCGAGGCGGGCCTCCAGCGGCACCAGCGCCGTCCGTAGTTCGTGGTCGGTGCGGGCGGCGACCCACAGCTCCAGGGCGGCGATGAAGAGCGGCCCGGTGAAGGCCGCGGCGAGCAGGTCCACCACCCGGTCCAACCGCTGTGGGCCGGCGGGCAGGGCCTTCGCCTCGATGCGCAGCTCCTCCGCGCGTCGTTCGGCGAGGTGCGCGACCGCGGCGGTGACCAGGGCTGCCTTGGTGGGGTAGTGGTGTAGCTGGGCGCCCCGGGACACCCCGGCCCGGTTCGCTATGACGGTCGTCGTGGTGCCGGACCAGCCATGCTCGACCAGGCATGCCACGGTGGCCTCAAGCAGTCGGGCCTGAGTGGCGCGGCTGCGTTCCTGTTGGGGGACGCGGGTCGATGTTCCGGACACGGCCTCAGCGTGCCGTCCCCAAAACAAACAGTCAAGCCTGATTTTTTTGGGGCGAGCAAAACGGCGGCCGGCGAACCAGCCGCCGTTGCAGCGGTAACACCATCCCCCGTGGATTCCGGATCGACGGGTGGGTGGGCGATCAGACGCGGGCGCGGCGAGCCAGGCGCTCCGGGTCGAGGATGATGATGCTCTTGCCGTCCAGGCGTAGCCAGCCCCGCGAGGCGAAGTCGGCGAGGGCCTTGTTGACCGTCTCCCGGGAGGCGCCGACGAGCTGGGCGATCTCCTCCTGGGTCAGGTCGTGGGTCACCCGCAGCACCCCGCCGTCCCGGGTGCCGAAACGTCCCGCCAGCTGGAGCAGGTTCTTCGCGACCCGACCGGGTACATCAGTGAAGATCAGGTCGGCCAGCGAGTCGTTGGTCCGGCGCAGCCGGCGGGCGAGCACCCGCAGCAACTGCTCCGCGATCTCGGGCCGGTTGTTCAGCCAGGGGCGCAGCGCCTGCTTACGGAGCCGCACCAGGCGGGTGTCGGTCACCGCCGTCGCCGTCGCCGTCCGGGGCCCCGGGTCGAAGAGCGACAGCTCGCCGACCATGTCCGAAGGGCCCATGACCGCGATCAGGTTCTGTCGCCCGTCGGCCGCCCGGCGCCCGACCTTGATTTTGCCGGAGAGGAGGATGTACAGACTGTCACCGGGCTCGCCCTCGTTGAAGACGACATCGCCCTTGCGGACCTCGATCGTCTCCATCTCCTTGGCCAACGCCTCGGCAGCCTCCGGGTCGACCCCCTGGAAGATCCCACTCCGGGCCAGTACCTCGTCCATCGCGCACCTCCGCCTGCGCGTGCCGTCCGTCGGCGGGTCCGCCGTCCGCTTCTCCCTCGCGCTCGGTCAGTCTAGGCGCACGTGCGCAGATATTCCGAGGTGCACCCCGGGAAACGTGAGCGTTGGGCGTAACCTGCCGGCCGTCCTTGACGTTACGTTACCGCGCCGCAGCAGGTGAGATGTGCCGGGCGCCAGATCGCGCCGTAGGGTCGCCCAGTGCTGAACGAACCGTCACTGTGTACCCGTCGCGAGGACGGGCGGAACCTCCCGGTGCTGGTCTGGCGAGCTGAGCGGCCGTTACTCAGCGCGAGTTCAGCGGCGCTCGGCGGCGGGCTGGGCGTCCGGAGCTGGGTGATCAACGCGACCGTCCCGATGTCGTACGACCGGGACGACCCCGTCGCACACCTGGTCGAACTGGCCGCGGGGTTCGGCCTCGACAGCCCTGGAGTGGGGCTGCTTACCGGGGTGGACGTCGCGGAGGTGGTGGCCCGAACCGACACCGGAGTACGGGTCTGGGCGACCGTCGGGCTCGGTGTTCCGATCTGGGCCGCCGCCCCACCCGAGCACGCCCCGGCCCCACCCGAGCACGCCCCGGCCGTGCCTGCCCCGGCGGTGGCCGCCGCGGACGTGCCCGCCCCGGTGGTGTCCGCCGCGGAGGGTCATCCGGTCGGCACCGTCAACATCGTGGTGTACGTGCCGGCCCGGCTCGGTCCCGCCGCCCTGATCAACGCGGTGGCGACCGCCACCGAGGCGAAGGCGCAGGCCATCGCCGAACTGGGCGTGCCCGGCACCGGCACCCCGACCGACGCGGTCACCGTCTGCTGCCCGACCGAGGGACCCGAGGCACCGTACGGTGGCCCCCGCTCCACCTGGGGCGCACCGCTGGCCCGGGCGGTGCACCGGGCGGTCCTGGCCGGTGGCGCCCGCCCGGTGCGGCCGTGGTCGCAACAGTCAGTCGGCTGAGCGACCCCACCAGGAGCCGATCAGGTGTTGACGCTGGGCAGTTGCCCAATCGGCCTCGTCGGCAGGACGCGGGCCCGGTAGGGTCTCGGGCGATGCGCCCCCCAAAGACATTCACGTTCGCGACCCGTACGCGTCGGCTCCGGTCGGCCGGCGCGTTGCTCGCCGTGCTGGTTGTCGCCGGTTGCGGCGCGGTCGACTCCGATGCGGTCACGTCCGGCGGGGTCTGGCAGTCCGGCCCCGACGACAGCGCCCCCTCCGCCTCCCCGACCGAGGCGGCGGTGGTCTCCCTCAGCGCCACCGGCGACATCCTCCTGGGCAACGCCCCGGACCGGCTGCCCCCCAACGACGGCGAGGGCTTCTTCGACGAGGTACGCCCGGAGCTCGATGCCGACCTGGTGATGGGCAACCTGGAGGAGCCGCTCACCGTCGACACCGGGACCGGCAAGTGCGGCGACTCCACCAACTGCTACCAGTTCCGGGCCCCACCGGAGTACGCGGCGCACCTGCGCGATGGCGGGTTCGACCTGCTCAACCTGGCCAACAACCACGGAAACGACTTCGGCGCGAAGGGCCTGGAGAACACCCGGCAGGCACTGGAACAGTACGAACTGGCGCACACCGGGGCGCCGGATCAGATCACCCTCGTCGACGTACGTGGCGTCCAGGTGGCGGTGGCGGGCTTCTCGTCGTACGCGTGGTCGAACCCGCTGACCGACATCCCGGCGGCGTCACAGGTCATCAGCAAGGCCGCTGAGCAGGCGGACCTGGTGGTGGTGCAGGTGCACATGGGCGCGGAGGGCGCCGACAAGACCCAGGTCACACCGGGCACCGAGCAGTACCTGGGGGAGAACCGGGGCGACCCGGTCCGGTTCGCCAAGGCAATGATCGACGCCGGCGCGGATCTGATCGTCGGGCACGGCCCGCACGTCCTGCGCGGCATGGAGTTCTACCAGGGTCGGCTGATCGCGTACAGCCTGGGCAACTTCGCCGGCGGCGGAAACACGTTCAACCGCAGCGGCAAGCTCGGCTGGGGCGGCGTGCTCAAGGTTTCGCTGCAGCCCGACGGCACCTGGGCCGGTGGGTCGTTCGCCTCGACGTACCTGAACGAGTCGGGGCTGCCGGCAACGGACCCGGATGACCGGGGGCTGGGGCTGGTGCGTGAGCTCAGCGCCGCGGACTTCCCGGAGACCGGTGCGGTCTTCGATGACCTGGGGCGGATCAGCCGGCCGTAGCCGGGTTGAGGGTCGGCTCCATCGCGCGGCCACGAATGGGACCGCCGGCCGGCGACGTAGGCTGGCCGGCGTGACCAACAGCCTCAGGGAGACCGACCTCGGTCGGACGCGCCGCGCCCGGCGGATCGGGCGGGTGCTGGCCGACACCCACCCGGACGCGCACTGCGAACTCGACCACTCCAACCCGCTGGAGCTGGCGGTCGCCACGATCCTTTCCGCCCAGTGCACGGACAAGCGGGTCAACGAGGTCACCCCGAAGTTGTTCGCCCGCTACCCGCAGGCGACCGACTACGCCGGCGCCGACCGAGCCGAGCTGGAGGAGCTGATCCGCTCCACCGGCTTCTACCGCAACAAGACAGATTCCCTGATCCGGTTGGGCCAGGGGCTGGTCGAACGACACGACGGTCAGGTTCCCGGAAAACTGACCGACCTGGTGTCCCTGCCCGGAATCGGCCGCAAGACGGCGAACGTCATCCTCGGCAACGCGTTCGACGTACCGGGAATCACCGTTGACACGCACTTCAACCGACTCGTACGGCGGTGGGGGCTGACCACCGAGACCGACCCGGTCAAGATCGAGCATGCGATCGGGGCGCTCTATCCGAAGCGCGACTGGACGATGCTGTCGCACCGGATCATCTTCCACGGGCGCCGGGTCTGCGCGGCCCGAAAGCCGGCGTGCGGCGCCTGCACCCTGACGAAGCTCTGCCCGTCGTACGGGACCGGGCCGACCGACCCGGCGGTGGCCGCGCGGCTGCTCAAGGGCCCCCGGGCCCGGGAACTCGCGGTGGCCGCCGGCGTGGATCCGGAGCTGGTGCCGGCCCAGGACGGGGCGGTGGAGGCGCCGTGAGGAACCGGCTCGTCGCCCTGCTCGTCCCGGCGTTGCTGGCGGTGGCCGGCTGCACCGACGCCGGGCCGGAGAATGCCTCCCGCACCCGGGATGAGGCGGCGCAGAGCCGGCCGTCCCCGTTCGCGGACTGCTCCGGTCTGACCACCGACCGGCCCAGCGCCCCGCCCGCCAGCGGCACGGCCTCCGCTACCCCGGCCGCCGCCGGAACGCCCCTGCCGGAGCTGACGCTGGCCTGCTTCACCGGTGGCGCCCCAGTCGAGCTACGCCAGATCACGGGCCCGGCCGTGCTGAACCTCTGGGCCTCGTGGTGTGCCCCCTGCCGGGCCGAGCTGCCCGCGTTCCAGCGGCTCAGTGAGCGGGCCGAAGGACAGCTGACGGTCGTCGGGGTGAACATGCGGGACACCCGCAGCGGCGCCCAGTCGATCGGCGAGGACTTCGGAGTCCGCTTCCCCAGCCTGATCGACCAGGGCGAGGCGCTGCAACGGTCGTTGGGACGCAAGGCCATCCCGATGACCGTCCTCGTTGATGCCAACAGCCGGATCCGGCACGTCGATGTCTCCGGGGCGCTCGACGACGCCCGCCTTGCCGAGTTGGTCCGGGTACACCTGGGCGTGGTGGTGCCGGAATGAGCCGCCCGCATCTCGCCCGCTGCCCGGGTGCGGCGGTGGTGGGATGAGTCGGCAGCCGCCATCCTGGCTCGACCCGCTGCGGACCCGGCTGGGCAGCGCCCGGACGGAGGACTTCACCCGGCTGCCCACCCCGGAAAGCGGTGGGCGGGAGAGCGCCGTGCTGGTGCTGCTCGGCGAGGACCCCGGCACCGGCCCGGACGTGCTGATCCTGCAGCGAGCCGCCACCCTGCGTAACCATGCGGGGCAGCCGGCCTTTCCCGGTGGTGCCGCCGACCCGGAGGACGCGGACGCCTCCGCGACGGCGCTCCGCGAGGCGAACGAGGAAGTTGATCTCGATCCGAGGGCCGTCACCGTCCTCGCCGAACTGCCGAAGTTGTGGATTCCGGTCAGCGACTTCGTGGTGACCCCGGTGCTGGGCTGGTGGCATGCCCCCCACCCGGTGCACCCCCGGGAGCCGGCCGAGGTGGCGCACGTGGCCCGGATGCCGATCCCCGAACTGGTTGACCCGGAGAATCGGCTGCGCGTACGCCACCCGAGTGGCTGGATCGGCCCGGCCTTCTCCGTCCGCGGCATGCTGGTGTGGGGCTTCACCGCGGGGGTGCTCTCCACCCTGCTCGACATGGGGGGCTGGGCCCGCCCGTGGCGTCCGGGGCGGGTGCTGGACCTTCCCCCGGTGGCCGCAGACCCGGCGCCCTCCGCCGGGACTGATGAGGCGGACGAGAGCGCCCTGCGCTGACTCCCGTGACCTTGCGTAGCGGCAGCAGCGGTCCGGTGGGCCCGAGCCACGTAGGCTGGACCCGTGTCCGCCGTGGATCTCGTACTGCTCCTGCTCATGCTCGTGTTCGCGATCAGTGGATACCGCCAGGGCTTCGTCACCGGCGTGCTGTCGTTCTCCGGGTTCTTTCTCGGAGCACTGGCCGGTCTACAACTCGGGCCCCGGCTGGCACAGCAGTTCCTGGACAGCGGCACCCGGGTACTGGTCTCCCTGGTGGCGATCTTTGGGCTGGCGGTGGTGGGGCAGGCGCTCGCCGGCTGGCTCGGTACGCATCTGCGCCGCACGATCAGCAGTGACCTCGGGCGGCAGGCGGACGATATCGGCGGCGCCTTCGTCTCGCTCTTCGCCGTGCTCCTGGTCGCCTGGCTGGTCGCGGTCCCACTGGGCTCGTCGTCGCTGCCCTGGCTGGCCTCCGCGGTTCGCAACAGCGCGCTGCTCACCGTGGTGGACCGGGTCCTGCCCGAACAGGCGCAGGAGCTCTCCACCGCGCTGCGGGAGACCGTCGACACCAACGGCTTCCCGGACGTCTTCGGTGGTCTGGCGCCCACCCGCGCCCGGCAGGTCGCCCCGCCCGACCCGGCCCTCGCCGGTTCGCAGGTGGTCGCCAACAGTGAGAAATCCGTGGTCAAGGTGCTCGGCTCCGCCCCGAGCTGCTCCCGCCGCCTGGAAGGCTCCGGCTTCGTCTACGCCGACGACCGGGTGATGACCAACGCCCACGTGGTGGCCGGAACCCGCTCCGCCGTCGTCGAGCTCAACGGCGAGCGGTACGACGCCCAGGTGGTGGTGTACGACCCGGACCGGGACCTGGCAGTCCTGCACGTCCCGGGCCTGCCCGGCCCGTCGATGCGCTTCGCCGCCGGCAACGAGGACAGCGGCGCGGACGCGATCGTGCTCGGCTTCCCGCTCGACGGCCCGTACAACGCGCAGTCAGCCCGGGTCCGGGAGGTGGACGAGATCACCGGCCCGGACATCTACTCCAGCGGGAACGTGACCCGGGAGGTCTACACGATCCGGGCCCTGGTGCAGAGCGGGAACTCCGGCGGCCCGTTGGTCTCCACGAACGGCCTGGTGCTCGGGGTGATCTTCGCGGCGGCGGCCGACGACCCGAACACCGGCTTCGCGGTGACCGCGGCCGAGGCCCGCTCGGTCGCCCTGGCCGGGGCCGAACGCGTGCGCGGCGTCAGTACCGGTGAGTGCACCTGAGCACCTCAACGACGGTGCGGTGGGGTGGCCCGCCAGACCGCGAAGACCGCGGCGGTCGCGGCCACCACTGCGGTACCCAGCAGCCACCCGGCAACCACGTCGCTGCTCCAGTGCACGCCCAGCGCCACCCGACTGAACCCGGTCACCACAGCGAGGAGAAACGCGCCTGCCCAGACCGCGTACCGCTTCGCGGAGCGGCCCGGTCGGGGTCGGAAGACCACCAGCAGCACGCCGGCGGCGAGTGCCGCGTTCAGCGCGTGCCCGGACGGAAAGGCGAGCCCGACCGCCTGGGCCAGCGGTTTCGGGAACTCCGGCCGGGGCCGCCCGACGAGCAACTTGAGCAGTGGGCTCAGCAGCCCGCCGACAGTCATGGTGACGGCGACCCAGAGTGCCAACTGTCGGGCCTGGCGCCGGGCCAGCCAGCCAACCACCACCAGCGCGGCCAACCGTAGCGGCATCGGCGCGAAGACGTCGGTCCACACGTTCAGCACCCTGGCCCATTCCGGATGCCGCAGGCCGTAGTCGACGAGCGCCTCGGTCACCGCCCGATCCAGCCGTCGCAACGGCGACCAGGACGTCAACACCAGCAGCGCGAGCAGGAACGGCACCAACACCAGGAACGCGGAGACAACGGCGAGGGTCAGCCGCAGCCCCTGCCCGTTGTCCGGGTGCAGGCGGCGGTGGCGCCACGACGGCCGGGCGGCCGTGCCGGGGCCGAGCGCGCACATGGCCTCCGGCTACCCGGATCGCCAGCGGGCATTCCGGTGCGGCGTCCCTACCGGCGGAACCGGCGGTGGCGGGGAAGAGCGAGCGCACCGCTCACCCCTGGCGAACAGCGCGGCGGGCAACGCCAGCCCGGACCGGGGCTGTTCCGACGTGACATCGCCCCCACCAGCCCCCGTCGACCACGGCGCCGACGGGACGGGGACGGCCGGGAGGAATTCGAGCCCGGCGCCCTCGGTATCCGCGCTGGCCGTGGTCGGCGCCGGACCAAAGCCGACCACGCCCGGCGAGGACTGGTCGTCCAGCGGGTTGATCCCGACCGGCTGCACCTCGGCGGTCAGCGCCGCTACCGGGTCGACCAGCCCGTACCCGAAGCTGTCGTCCCGTCCGGCGGGACCGATGTCCGAAGCGGTGCGCAGCATTCGATTGATCACATCGCCAGCGGGCATCTCCGGATACCGGGCGCGAATCAGCGCGGCGGTGGCCGAGACCAGCGGCGCGCCGAAGCTGGTGCCCTGAACCCGCCAGTACCCGTCCGGCGGCCGCGCGCCCACCAGACCGGTCGCGGGCGCGGTGAGCACCGTCTCCTGGCCGGTGATCGCGCCGGACCAGAGCTGCCTACTCTCCTGGTCCAGCCCGGAGACCGCGACCACCCCCGGCTCCCGGGCCGGGTACCAGACCGTGCTGGAGTTCGAGGCGGTCTCGTTGCCGGTGCAGGCGACGACCACCACGTCCCGGGCGAACGCGTAGTCCAGCGCGGCGGCCAGCGCCGGGCTGGCGCTGCTGCCACCGAGCGACAGGTTGATCACCCGGGCGCCATTGTCAACGGCCCACCGTACGCCGTTCGCCACGATCAACGCGTCGTCGTAACGGTTCTCCGCGTCCAGGACCCGTACCGGCAGGATCCGGGCGTCGGGCGCGAGGCCCACCACTCCGCTGCTGTCGTCGTGGCGACCCGCGATCAACCCGGCCACCGTCGTACCGTGGCCCACCGGATCCGGGTCGGCGGTGGGCGAGGGCTCGACCAGGTCGAGACCGGGTAGCACCCGTCCAGCCAGGTCCGGATGCGTGCCATCCACACCGGAGTCGATGACCGCCACCACCACCCCGGCCCCGGTCGAGTGGCGCCACGCCGTACCGGCGCGCAACATGTCCAGCTGCCACTGGTCTTCGCGAACCTGGTCGGCGGAGCTCTCGGTCAGCTCCACCAGGGCCCTGCTGGCCGAGTGGCCGGGGCCCACGGCGGCGACCTGCCCCGGGCTGGGGAGGGCGGTGCTGACCGGCACGACGGCGGCGACCGGCACGACGAGGGCGACCGACGTCAGCGAGCGCAACACCCGCCCAGCAGGCCCCCGCCGGGCGGTGGACCTGCTATCACGCCGTACCCCGGTCACGTCCTTGATCCCTCGCGTTCGACCCACCTAGTCATAACGTTCGGAGATTACCGGTTCCCGCGGCCCCGATGGTGTATCCGGCGCCCTCGGACATGGCGGCGGCAGCTGGCGGGCTGAGGTCAGATGTTGCTGCCGGAGGCGACGGGCACCACCGGCGACGGCGGGCGGAGGCGCGCCGAGCTGGCCATTGCCGCCCCGGTGGTCTCGGTCGCCGGGTGGGTTCAACCGGTACGAACAGGACCGAGGGCTGCTCGGTTTGAGCGCCCCCGGTCCGTCGGTGTGTGGGTCAGTGCGCGGAGTCGCCGTGCTCCGCGGCCTCCCGGCCGCGCCGGATCGACGCGACGATCTCCTCCTCCGCCTCCTGCCGGCCCACCCAGGTGGCGCCCTCGACGGACTTACCGGGCTCGAGGTCCTTGTACACCTCGAAGAAGTGCTGGATCTCCAGCCGGTCGAACTCACCGAGGTGGTGGATGTCGCGGAGGTGCTCCTGACGCGGGTCCTCGTACGGGACGCAGAGAACCTTGTCGTCGCCACCCTTCTCGTCGGTCATCCGGAACATGCCGATGGTGCGGCACCGGATCAGGCAGCCCGGGAAGGTCGGCTCCGGGACCAGTACCAGGGCGTCCAGCGGGTCGCCGTCCTCGCCCAGGGTGCCCTCGATGAAGCCGTAGTCGGCGGGGTACTGCGTGGAGGTGAAGAGGGTACGGTCCAGTCGGATCCGACCGGTCACGTGGTCAACCTCGTACTTGTTGCGGTGACCCTTCGGGATCTCAACCGTGACGTCGAAATCCATCTGCACGCTCCTCGTCTGCCCACGCTGGCATTGACCGGCGGTTTCCGTCGCCGGACAGGCGGAACTCCCGCCTTACGGTCCGGTGGCCGCATAGTCTTCGGACCGAAGTAGTGTCACCCAAGCAGGTTCCGCGGGGCGAGGAGGGGGCCGTGGGGAGGGAAGATTCACACTACCGTCCGGAGCAGAGTACTGGACGGGAGACCGGCAGATCTGCTCGCGGCGGCGCGGTCGGGCGGGTGCCGGTGCCGGATGCCCACCCCGATCATCGGACTCCCGCCGGGTCGGCGCCGGGAACGCCGCCGGATCGACCCGGCCCGGCCGGACAGCCATCGGTGGCTCCCGGCAACGGCGGCGATGCCGCTGGTCCCCCGGCCCCCGGAGAATCCGATGAATCCGCTCCGAACCCGGGTGGCGAACCGGGCGCGCCCGCGGGCTACGGCGGCACTCGCGCCCCCGTACCGTCCGGCTCGACCTCGCCGGGTCGGCCCCGGCGTTGGCTGTTGCCGGCCGTGCTGGCCGCGGTGCTGCTCCTCGCGCTGGCCGCGGTCGGGGTCGCCGTGACGCGGCCGGGCCCGGCGGCCGAGTGGCGCGCCGGTGACACCGCCGCGGAGCCGCCGCCGGCGGTGTTGGCCAACGCTGATGGGAACGCGCTCGAACCCGCCGCCGCCGGGGTGCGCGCCGCGCTCGACCCGCTGGTCAGCTCCGCCGCGTTGGGCGAGGTGGTCAACGTCTCGGTCGCCGATGTCGCGACCGGGTCGGTCCTGTATGACCGGGGTGCTGCCGACGGCACCGTACCCGCCTCGGTGACCAAGCTGGTCACCGCCGCGACCGTACTGGCGGCGCGTGGCGCGGGGCACCGGATCCCCACCCGGGCTGTTGCCGGTGCGGCTCCCGGTGAGGTCGTACTCATCGGCGGGGGCGACCCGACGCTTGCGGTGGACGGCGCCGGCTTCTATCCGGGCGCGGCGCGCCTTGACGAGCTGGCCGCGCAGGTGAAGGCCGCGCTCGGCGACGTCGCGCCGGCACGGGTTGTGGTCGACTCGTCGCTGTACTCCGGGCCGGTGCACGCGCCCGGCTGGGACGACGACATTCCGACCGGCGGGTACGGCTCAGCGATTACCGCGCTGATGACCGACGGCGCCCGCGGTGACCTGGAGCAGGCGAAGCGGGACCACGACGACGGCACCCACGCCGCCGAACGGGTGCCGGAGCCGGACCTGCACGCCGGCGAGGCGTTTGCCCGGCTGCTGGGCGTACCGACGGACGCGGTCGAGCGGGGCCGGGCACCCGAGGCCGGAGCAGATGCGACGGCGGGTACGCCGGGCGCCGAGCTGGGCGTGGTGCAGTCGCTGCCGATGGTGCGACTCGTCGACATCATGATCGCTGACAGCGACAACGTGGTGGCCGAGGCGCTGGCCCGGCAGGTGGCCCTGGCCCGGGGGCAGCCGGCGTCATTCTCCGGTGCGGGGGAGTCGATGGAGGCGGTCGCGGGGGAGCTGGGGCTGCCGGTTGACGCGCTCACACTCACCGACGGCAGCGGCCTGTCCCGTGCCAACCGGATCAGTCCGGCGCTGCTCACCGACCTGATTCGGCTCGCCGCCGACGGGAGCCGTCCGGAGCTGGCGACGCTCTTCGGCGGCCTGCCGGTCGCCGCCTGGTCGGGTACCCTCGCCGACCGCTACACCGATGTCGCGGCGCAGGCCGGTGCCGGAATGGTCCGGGCCAAGACCGGCACGCTGACCGGGGTGCACGCGATCGCCGGCCTGGTGACCACCGCCGACGGGCGCCTGCTCACCTTCGCGGTGCTCACCGACCAGGCGCCCGGCGACGGGCTGGTGGCGGCCAGGATGACGTTGGATCGGGTCGCCGCGGCCCTCGCCTCCTGTGGCTGCCGCTGAGCCCAGCCTGGTGCGCTCCGACGTGGAGGGGCGCGCGGTGTGGATTGGGCCCGGCCGGGACGTCGTGGCCCCGGCCGGCGGGCGACCGCGCGGGTACGGTGGGCCCATGGCGCAGTTCGTGGACTGGGATCTGGCCGCAGCGACCGCGGGGACGCTCGGCAAGACGGGCCCGCGCGTCTCCTATGTCGAGGCGACGGAGGTGGTCGGTGAGCTGCGACGGCTGACCGACGAGGCGGCCGGGCACGTCGGCGACTTCACCGGGCTGCGATCGCAGGTGTCGCACCCGCCGGTGCAGGTGGTGGACCGGCGAGACTGGGCGGCGACCAACATCGCCGGTCTCCGCGAGGTCATCGGCCCGCTGGTCGGTCGCCTGGCGGGAGACAAGCAGCCCGGTGTGTTGACCGAGGCGATCGGTTCGCGGATCACCGGCGTGCAGGCCGGCACGGTGTTGGCGTACCTCTCCGGCCGGGTCCTCGGCCAGTACGAGGTCTTCTCCGGCGAACCGGGCCAGCTACTGCTGATCGCGCCGAACATCGTCGAGGTGGAGCGGAAGCTGGCGGCCGATCCCCGCGACTTTCGGCTCTGGGTCTGTCTGCACGAGGTCACCCACCGCACCCAGTTCACCGCGGTGCCGTGGCTACGGGCGTACTTTCTCGGCGAGGTGCAGGCGTTCGTGGATGCCTCCAGCAGCGGCGCCGACCCCCTGGTCGAGCGGCTGCGTCGCGGCGTCGGCCTCCTCGCCGACGCGGTACGGGAGCCGGCCGGTCACACCAGCGTCCTGGACATCGTCCAGACCCCGGCCCAGAAGGCGGTGCTGGACCGGCTCACCGCGCTGATGACGTTGCTCGAGGGGCACGCCGAGTTCGTGATGGATGGCGTGGGGCCGCAGGTGATCCCGAGCGTGGAGCGGATCCGGGCGTCGTTCAACCGCCGTCGGGAGTCGGGCAACCCGGTGGAGAAGACGCTCCGTCGGCTGCTCGGGGTGGAGGTCAAGCTGCGCCAGTACGCCGAAGGGCGGCGGTTCGTGCACGGGGTCGTCGGGCGGGTCGGCATGGCGGGTTTCAACCGGGTCTTCGCCTCACCGCTGACCCTGCCCCGGCTCGCCGAGCTCAGCGACCCGGACGCCTGGGTGGCCCGGGTGCACGGGCCCGCCGGTTCGCTTCCGGTCGGCGACTGACCAGACGACCCGTGGCCGCACTCGCCCCACCGGTCGCCGCGATCCGCCGCGCGATCCGGCACGCGCTGGCCGAGCTACCCGGTCCGGGGCCGGTCCTGGTGGCCTGTTCCGGGGGAGCCGACTCGCTCGCCCTCGCCGCCGCGACCGCCTTCGTGGCGCCCCGGCTCGGGCGCTCCGCCGGTCTGGTCACCGTTGACCATGGACTGCAGGAGGGCTCCGCGCGGCGGGCGGCGGCGGTGGCCGCCTGGGCCCGGGCGACCGGCCTCGCTCCCGTTGCGGCAGTCCGGGTTGACGTGTCGGGCCAGCCCGGTGGCCCGGAGGCCGCTGCCCGGGCAGCCCGCTACCGGGCGTTGACCGAGGTGGCCGATGGTTTTGGGGCGGCGGCGCTGCTGACCGGACACACCCGCGACGACCAGGCGGAGACGGTGCTGCTGGCGTTGGCGCGCGGTGCCGGCCCGCGCGGGCTGTCCGGGATGCCGGCTCAGCGGCGGCTCGGCTCGGTGTCGCTGCTGCGTCCGTTGCTGGAGGTGAGTCGGGAGCAGACCCGGGCGGCCTGTACGGCGCTGGGGCTCGAACCCTGGGTGGACCCGCACAACGCGGACCCGGCGTACGCCCGGGCTCGGGTTCGGGCCGAGGTGTTGCCGGTGCTGGTGCGGGCGCTCGGGCCGGCGGTGCTGGACAACCTGGCCCGTACCGCCCGGCTGGTCGCCGTCGACACGGCGGCGCTGGACGAGCAGGCCGGCACCGCGCTGGACGGGGTGCGGCACCCCGATGGCGGGCTCTGGGTGGCCGGGCTCGCGGAGCTGTCGCCGGCGATCCGGGGTCGGGTGTTGCATGCCTGGGCCCGGGAGTTGGGGGCTCGCCCCGCCGCCCTGTCACACCGCCATGTGGGCGCGTTGGAGGCCCTGGTCACCGACTGGCGTGGGCAGGGGGCGGCGTACCTGCCGGGTGGGCTTCGGGTGCTCCGCCGGGCGGGTCGGCTCGCCGCCGTCAACTCGGACGCGCAGGTGTGACCGGAGGGAGTTTCCCTGGTCAGCGGGGTGGGGTCGGTCCTGTTTGCCGGTCTTTGCGGAGAAACCCGGCCTGGGTCGGATAAAAGGAGCGGCCCCGCCGACGGAGACCATCGTGCGTACGGCAGGCTAGGAGTCATGGCTGACGGCTCCTGGTACGACGCCGATATCGACCACGTGATCATTTCGGAGGCGCAGATCCGCGACAAGACGGCGGAGTTGGCCAAGCAGATATCGGCGGACTACGCAGACGTCGAGGACGGGCTGCTGCTCGTCTGCGTCCTCAAGGGCGCGGTGATGTTCATGGCCGACTTCGCCCGGGCGCTGGGCCGGCAGGGCCCCCCGGCGGAGCTGGAGTTCATGGCGATCTCCTCGTACGGGCAGGGCACCACCTCCTCCGGTGTGGTGCGGATCCTCAAGGACCTGGACCGGGACATCGCCGGTCGGCACGTGGTCGTGGTGGAGGACATCGTCGACTCCGGGCTGACCCTCTCCTGGCTCCTGCGCTATCTGGAGTCCCGCTCGGCGGCGAGCGTCGAGGTGGTCGCGCTGTTCCGCAAGCCGGAGGCGGTGAAGGTGCCGGTCGCGGTCAAGTACGTCGGCTTCGACATCCCGACCGAGTTCGTCGTCGGCTACGGGCTTGACTTCGGTGAGCGCTACCGGGAGTTGCCTTTCGTCGGCGTACTCCGACCCGAGGTCTATGCCCGGTAGGAGCGCTTGCTGCGACGCTCAGCGGACTCTCAGCCGGACGGACTAGGGTTGGGGCCGGTGGCGTGGAGGTAATCTCCAGGCCCGACCTCCGTAACCGCGAGACCGGGCGGTTGGGTGGCCGGGTGCGGAGCTCGCGTCCCGCCGGCGGGAACCGGTTCGCCCTACGCGTAAGTGCTGGGCTGGCGTGCTCGCATCCGGCGCTCACGGTGTACCGTCGAGTGACCGTGGTGCGATGTGGTGCCCCGGGGGGTCAGACCGGCCCGCACGGCGGCTCAGCCGCCGCGCTGGCGGCGACACTATTCAGACGGTCCGGACGTCGATCAGGAGGATGCGAGCGTCTCGGCGCTCGACAATAGTATGGAACGTACGCGTTTCTTCCGCCGACCGTTGGTCTGGGTCCTCCTGGTCGGCCTCGGCGCCTTTTTGCTCTACAACGTGGCCTTCAACGAGCCCGAGTATCACGAGGTGGAAACCTCCGTTGCGCTGGAGCAGCTCAACGAAAAGGGTGGCATCGAGGAGGTCGTCTTCGCCGACAAGGAGCAGACGCTCCAGCTGAAGTTGGCCGAGCCGGCCAAGTTCGGTGACACCACCACCGATCAGATCGAGGCGCAGTTCCCGTACGAGTCCGGCGACCAGATCTGGAACGACGTCCTCGAGGCCGAGGCGAACAACCGCGTCACCGGCCCGGTCGACACCGACGTCTCCAGCGACAGCATCTGGACGACCCTGCTGGTCAGTCTGCTTCCCATTCTGCTGTTGGTTGCCCTGCTGGTGTTCTTCATGTCGCAGATGCAGGGCGGCGGCTCCCGGGTGCTCAACTTCGGCAAGTCCAAGGCCAAGATGATCACCAAGGACACGCCGAAGACGACCTTCGCCGACGTGGCGGGCTCCGAAGAGGCCGTCGAGGAACTGCACGAGATCAAGGACTTCCTGCAGAACCCGGCGAAGTACCAGGCGCTCGGTGCCAAGATCCCGAAGGGCGTGCTGCTCTTCGGCCCACCCGGCACTGGTAAGACCCTGCTGGCCCGCGCGGTTGCCGGCGAGGCCGGGGTGCCCTTCTACTCCATCTCCGGCTCGGACTTCGTCGAGATGTTCGTCGGTGTCGGCGCCAGCCGGGTCCGGGACCTCTTCGAGCAGGCCAAGACGAACGCTCCGGCGATCGTCTTCGTGGACGAGATCGACGCGGTCGGCCGGCACCGGGGCGCCGGCATGGGTGGCGGTCACGACGAGCGGGAGCAGACCCTCAACCAGCTCCTCGTCGAGATGGACGGCTTCGACACCAAGGGCGGTGTCATCCTGATCGCCGCCACCAACCGGCCGGACATCCTCGACCCGGCGCTGCTGCGGCCCGGCCGCTTCGACCGGCAGATCCCGGTGGACGCGCCGGACATGGAGGGTCGCAAGGCGATCCTGCGGGTGCACGCCAAGGGCAAGCCGTTCACCCCCGACGTCGACCTCGACGCGGTGGCGCGGCGTACCCCCGGCTTCAGCGGCGCCGACCTGGCCAACGTGATCAACGAGGCTGCGCTGCTTACCGCGCGCCGGGACAAGCGGGCGATCACCGATGACTCCCTGGAAGAGTCCATCGACCGGGTGATCGCCGGCCCCCAGCGCCGTACCCGGGTGATGAGTGACAACGAAAAGAAGATCACGGCGTACCACGAGGGTGGGCACGCGCTGGTCGCCTGGGCGCTGCCGCACGCCGCTCCGGTGCACAAGGTGACGATCCTGTCCCGGGGCCGCTCGCTGGGGCACACCCTGGTCCTGCCGACCGAGGACAAGTACACCCAGACCCGGGCCGAGATGGTCGACACCCTGGCCTACGCGCTCGGTGGCCGGGCCGCCGAGGAGCTGGTGTTCCACGAGCCGACCACCGGCGCCGGCAACGACATCGAGAAGGCCACCCAGCTGGCCCGCGCGATGATCACCCAGTACGGGATGAGCTCCAAGCTCGGTGCGCTCAAGTACGGCAGCAGCGGTGACGAGCCGTTCCTCGGCCGCAACATGGGCAACGAGCGGGGCTACTCCGACGCCGTCGCCGCCGAGATCGACGCCGAGATGCGGGCCCTGATCGAACTGGCCCACGACGAGGCCTGGGAGATCCTGGTCGAGTACCGCGATGTCCTGGACAACATCGTGCTCGAGCTGATGGAGAAGGAAACCCTCTCCACGGCCGACATGGCCCGCATCTGCGACCGGGTGGCGAAGCGCCCGCCGATGGCCCCGTACAACGGGTTCGGCAAGCGTCAGCCCTCCACCGAGCCGCCGGTGCGCACGCCCGCCGAGAACGAGGCGCTCAAGGCGCAGGGCTCGCCCGACGCCGCCGCCATCAGCGGCACCGCCTCGAACAACTCGGACGGCTCGCACTGAACAGCGACGAGGCGACCAACCCCGTACCGGGGGAGCAGGCGGCCAACCTCCCGTCGGGGTTGGCCGCCTCCGCCACCGAGCTCGACGGCGACCTGGACCATGTTGCCGCTCGGCTGGTCAGCGGTCGGCTCGCCGGCCGTCCGGTCGAGGAGAGCGTTGACCTGGGCCGGCTGGAGAAGGCGGTCCGCGAGATCCTGATCGCGGTCGGCGAAGATCCGGACCGCGACGGGCTCCAGCAGACCCCGGCCCGGGTCGCCCGGGCCTACGCCGAGTTGTTCGCCGGGCTCCGGGTCGACCCGGCGCAGGTGCTCAGCACCACCTTCGAGGCCAGCCACGACGAGCTGGTGCTGGTCCGGGACATCGATGTGATGAGCCTCTGCGAGCACCACCTGCTGCCGTTTCGGGGCAGCGCCCACATCGGGTACGTTCCCGGCGCGGACGGCCGGATCACCGGGCTGTCCAAGCTGGCCCGGCTGGTAGAGGTCTTCGCGCGTCGTCCCCAGGTGCAGGAGCGGCTCACCGCGCAGGTCGCCGACCTGCTGATGGCGCAGCTCCAGCCGCGTGGCGTGATCGTCGTCCTGGAGTGCGAGCACATGTGCATGGCGATGCGCGGCATCCAGAAGTCGGGGGCCCGCACGATCACCTCCGCCGTACGCGGCAGCCTGCAGGCGGATGCGAGGACCCGCGCCGAGGCGATGGCGTTGATCAACTCGCGTTGACCTCGCCCGCCCGGCGGGACACCAGCCACCCCGGGTCACCAGCCACCCCGAGACCCCGCTACGTCTCCGCCGGGCTCAGCCCAGCAGGGCGAGCAGGAGCACCGTACTGGCCAGAACCGCCGGTAACAGGCAGACCAACGCCCCGAGCCGGGGAGTGCGGTCCGGTTGCCCGCCCACGTCCGGCGCGGCGAGGCGCCCCACCCACCACCAGCCCGCCGCGAACGCCGCCGCCGGCGTCACCAGCCCGACGACCAGCGCGGCGGCGCTCACCGTGCTGGGGCCGGCGACAGCGAGCAGGATCAGCTGGACCAGTGGCATCAGCAGGGCCAGCGGGGCGTAGCAGAGCAGGTTACGGGCGACGACGGGCCAGCCGGCCAGGTTGACCAGCCCACGGGCGGCCAGTGCGGCGTCCGCCGACTCCACCCGGTCGGCCGCCGCCCGCAGCGCGGTCAGCACCGGCGTCGGCCCACTCGCCATTGACCGGTTCGCCGCCGAGAGCTCCGGTGGCGTCGGCGCCAGCGAGATCGGCGGTACGCCGGCCTCGCGCAGCCGCGCCTCCTGCCCCGCCAGCCGGGCCCGGACCGTCGCCAGCTCCTCCCGGGCGGCCGCGACCGCGCGCGCCTGCTCGCCCGCGGCAGTGGCCGCACCCCGGCGGACCTCGTCGAGCTGCCGGGTCGCCGCCAGGTATTCGGCCCATGCCGCCTCGGCCGGGTCGTGACCCGGCTCGAGCTCCGGCTCGGGCTCGTCGTCGGGCTCGAGCTCGTGGGTCGGCTCGGGCGCTTGGGTCAGGTCGGGCGCGTGGTCCGGCTCGGACTCGTGGGTCGCCTCGGTCGGCGCGGGGTCGGGTAGCGGCTGGTGGGTCGGCCCCGGCGGGGGGACCGGCTGCGGTACGTGGATCGGCGGCGGCGGGGCCGCCGGGGGATGCTGCCGGTCCGGGTCCCGATCCTGGATGGGTATCCGGCTCACGTCAGGACCGGATTCGTGGCGAACGGAACCAGGACGACGCCCTGCTCGCTGTGTCCGTCCCAGAGCAGCGCCCGGTCCGGTCGAGGACGCCACTCCACCGGGCGGCCGAAGAGCGCCCCGAGCTGGACTCCCGGTACGTCCACGACGGCGACCGTGGCAAGCTTGGCCAACTCGTCTCCTGGCTCGAGTAGGGACGCGAACGCGGGTACGGTGCCCCACCGGCCGAGCAGATGACGACCGGCCGGCGGCCCCTCCCGGAGCAGGGTGGCGAGCCGGGCCGGCGGCACCCGTCCGGAACCCGGCCCGTCCAGGTCGAAAACGACCAGGTAGGCCGGCTCGGCGGAGTCGAGGGCGGCCGGCAGGTCAGCCGGATCCACCACCGCGACCGAGTGTTGGGCGGCCAACTCGGCCGTGAGCGCCGTGGCGAGTGGCCCCGCTTCGTCCGCGGAAGGCACCACCACGAACCGGGCGGAACCCGGCTGGTGGTGGGCGGCGAGACCGCGGGCCGCGGTGACCAGCAGGCCAGCGGCCGCCGTACCGGTGCCGAGCACCGCCAGATTGCGCCCCGGTGCGGGATCGAGCGGCACCGCCACCGTCGACCGGGTCACATCCACCGCGCGGCCCAGCAGCGCCACCGGCCCGGTTGCCCCACCGGCCACCGCCGCGCGGTACCGGGGGTCGTTGCGGAGCTGCGGCTGGGCATAACCGGCGAAGACAACTGGGGGGGCGCTCCGCTCCGGACGGGCCGCCCAGAGCCGGTGCCGCAGGTCCGCCACCACCTCGCCGTGCTGCAGCGGATCGGGGAAACGGACCACCCGTTCGTGCCCCCGGATGGCGCCACGCGGCCCGCCGAGACCACCCGCGGTGTTGACCACCGCACTCCCCACCGCCAACCCGGCCGCCGAGTCGTTGGTCGACGCCAACACCGCACCCCCACCGGGAAGCGCCACCCGCACCGGGAACTGCCCGAGCAGCGGATCCCGGTCACTGCGCGCCCGCAGGCCCAGGTCCCCCTCCCCGGCCAGGAGCAGATGCACGCCGTACGACCGGCCGGTGCGCGCCACGGTCTCGAGCAGGGCCCGGGCCTCGGTGGCGATCCGGTCCCGGCCGGTGAGCAGCCGCGGTAGACCGTCCACCACGGCGACGATCCGCGGCAGCTCCCGGTGCTGCCGCAGCTCCTGGTACCGCTGTCCGCCGGCTCGGGCACCGGCCTCCTCGCGGCGGCGAACCTCGGTGGCCAGGAGGTCGAACAGATCCAGCACATACTCCCGGTCCGCGGTGATGGCGGCGGCACGGACCTGCGGAATCCAGGAGCGGTCGTGTTCGGTCTGGAGGAACTCGGCGAAGGACTCACCGGCGCCGAGGTCGGCCAGGTAGACGACGAGCTCCTCCGGACCGTAGCGGGCGGTCAGGCCGAGCAGGGCGGTGGCGAGGAACGTCGACCGGCTGGTTTCGGAGCGGCCACCCACCAACCAGTGCGGCGTCAACTCGGAGAAGCCCAGCGAGACCGGCCGCCCCCCGGCGTCCCCCACCATCGTCGCCATCCCGTCGCGGGAACTTGTCGTCCACACCGGCTCGCTCGGCTCCGGAAGCAGCTCGGCCAGGGCCAGCCGCGAGCCCTCCTCCACCTGCTCGGCGAGGCGCCGGCAGACCTCGTCCACGAGGTCCGCCGGGGGATCCGGTTCGAGAAAGACCGGCGAGTTCAAGCCGACGCCGTCGTTGGGGTGGGCGGCGACGCGGCCCGACGGATCCGCCTCCGGCGCCCCGAAGGCCATGCCGGGAGGACCAGCCAGCAGCGCGTACGCACTGCGGATCGTCAGCGAGGCGGCGCGGGGTAGCGGAGCATGGCCCGCCGGCCACCCCGCCACCACCAGGTGCAGACCGCTCGCGCTGCCCTGCTCGGCGAGCGCGGCCAGACGGGCCAGGTCGGTGTGATCGGTGGACTCGGGCAGCGCGGCGATGACCAGGAGCAGGGTCCGGTCGTGCCGGCTTCGGCCGTCACCGACCGGGGCCATCCACCGCTCCGCCTCCGCCAGCACTGCCCGCAGGCCGGCGAGGTCCGTAGCCGGGGGCGGCAGGAGGCCGGCATCGGCGAGCGCCGCGAACGGGGCCAGCGCGGTACCCGTACCGTCGACCGCCCGGACCAGCAGCGCCCCGGCCGGTGTGGCCGCCAGCAGTCGGAACAGGACGGCCCGGACCAGGCCCGCCACCCGCGGATCCCCGGCGTCGGCGTCGATCGTCAGGTTCCCGGTGCCGACCAGCGGGACCAGCGCGGGGAATCGCGCCTCGTCGAGGGGGGCGGCGGTGCCGACCCGGACGAAGCGTGGCGGCCCCTCCCCGGCGACGGTCCCCGCCGGCAGGGTCTCCAGCGCGGCTCCCGCCCAGCCGGGGGCGAGCTGACCAGCGGCGCTCCGCAGCCGGTCGGCGAGCGCGTACTGGCGGGCGTGGTCGGCGGGAGCGGGGCGGATGTCGTCGAGGACGTCGGCGGCGGCGAGCGCGGTGGCGGCAGCCTGCCGGTGTAGGGCGGCGGCCCGGTTCGCCCGCCTCCTCGGACCCACCCGTCCACCCCCTTTTCGCGAGGTCGGCGACCTACCCCGCGCCAAGACCGTAGCGCAGGACAAGCTGGTTCCGGCGGAGGCGCCGCGGTGCTGCGCCGGTGTTGTTGCCGACGTCACCGGCGGGGAGGAAGCCGTCACGATCCGCCTAATCTGGGCATTGGGCCAGCGGCCGGCAGCCGTTAGCCTCAGGGGGTGGAATCAGTGCAGCCCCCCGCCGGTTCCCAGGTGTCCCGCCTACCGGCGCAGCGGCCTCCCTCGGAGCAGCTGGCGGCCCCACCCTCGGCGCCCGCGCCAGGAGCGGGGGCGCCGGTCCCGCCGCCGCGGCGACGACTGCGCACCATCCTCACCGTGACCGCCGCCGTGCTGACCGCGCTCGTGCTGGGCGGGATCGTCGGTGGCTACGTCCTCTACGCCCGGGCCACCACCCCCGACCGCAGCGCACCGGAGGTAGTCGTGGACAACTACCTGCGTGCATTCTTTGTCGACCGAGATGACACCCTTGCTGACCTTTTCGTCTGCGCCGAGGGAACGTCCGTAGCTGAGCTGCGGGCGTTGCGCGAGGACCTAGTCGCGCGGGAGGCGCGGTTCGCGGTGCCCATCGTCGTCAGCTGGGGCAATTTCGTGATTGGGCGTGAGGGTGACGAGGCGGTCGTCGAGCTGGAGCTGGTGATCTCGGCCTACGTTGACGGTGGCAACTACAGCGAACGGCAGCCGTGGCGCTTCACCACCCGGCTGGGCGAGGACTGGCGGGTCTGTGCCGGCGCGCGGACTGACTGACCCCTATTCGATCCAGAGCAGGTGGACGGGGACCTCGAGCGTGGTCGGGGTCTGCCCGCGCCAGGCCCACCGGTACCACTCGACCTCGGGGGTGATCCGGACGCAGATGTCGCCCTCGGCGCTGGAGTAGGTCTCGGTGACCGCGCGTAGGTCCCGGTGCTCGACCGAGCCCACCACGTGCACGACCCGCCGGCCGGCGACGGCGTCGGCCTCGAAGACCGGCGTCGGCGCCCGATGGGTGGGCGCGTCCAGGGAGACCAGCCGATCCGGCTCCGCGGGCGGCTGCTCCGGTCGCAGCCCAACCGTCTCCACCCAGACCCGGTCGACCGGAACGAGGGGGGCGAAGACCTCGACCTGATCGGCCTCGGCGCGGTACCACTCGTGCTCGGCGATGACCGGGACGTAGGTGCGGCTGCCCTGCACCACGCGGTCGTCCGCGCGGAGGTCACCGCGCCAGCCCAGCCCGGGTTGGCCGACCCGCACCCGACGCCCGCGCAGCTCGACCCGGCCGGAGGCCGGCAGTACCGCGATCGGTCGGGGCGGCAGCGGCGCCCAGTCCGGCTGGTCCAGGAAGGGGTCGGGGAGGGGATCTGTCATCGCCGTCGGTGCCTCACTCCACGCTTCGCAGCGGCGCGCCCTGTTCCCGCATGAAGAGCACCGGGTCGATCGCGCCGTCGCTGCTCCGGTCGCCGTTGGTGTGCACCTCGAAGTGCAGGTGCGGGCCGGAGGAGTTGCCGCTGCTGCCGATCACCCCGATCTGCTCCCCGGCGCGCACCAAATCGCCCGCGCTGACCAAGGGTTTCTCCGCCAGGTGACAGTAGCGGGTAATGACCTTCCCGGGGTGTTCGATGTCGACGAACCAGCCGCAGCCGCCCTTGCCCGGCCAGCCGTCCACGTCGCAGCTCAGCTCCCCGGCCCGGTCCGGGTCGCAGCGGGCGACCAGGACCCGTCCGCTGGCGGCGGCGCGGAGCGGGAAGCCCTTCGGTGCGGCGATGTCCACCCCGTGGTGCGCCGGCCGATCCTGGGTGCGGAAGCCGGAGCCGACATCGCCGGGGATCGGGGCGGTCCAGCCGGAGGCGGCGATCCGGCCATCCTCGGCGGCGTCGCAGGCGTGCCCGCCGTTGACCGGCACGGTCCGGGCCGCGCCGCCGGCCAGCGAGTTGACGATCTCCGACGCCAGCGGCTCATGCTTCGCGTAGGCGTCCGGGAAGGCGCTGATCTGCACGGCCTGCGCGGCCCGGGTCAGCGGCAGCTGCTGCCAGCCGGGGACCTTCACCAGCTTCTCGTAGAACTTGCGGGCCGCGTACTCCGGCGTCATCCGCTCCTGGACCGAGCCCCAGCCCGCCCGCTGCTGGAACAGGCCCACCGAGTCGTGGTCCGAGCCGACGCCCTCGTTGGGAAGCTGCTCCGACCCGGGGACCGTGGGGTTGGCGAGATTGCGCAGCTCGGACTCCTGCATGGCGGTCGCCACGGCGATCACCCAACCGCGGGGCGGCACCTGCAACTCCTGCCCGACCTGGATGATCCGCGCGGCGTTGCGGAGCTCGAGCTCACCGTATTGCGACATCTGCGGCATCGCCCCGGTGACCTCGACCCCGAAGTCATCGGTGCACTCCTGGTTGGTGAGCTGGAGCCGGTCATCGCCGCCGAGCCCGGTGAGGAAGAAGGCGCCCGCGCCGCCGGCGCAGCAGAGCAGGGTCAGCGTCGCGGTGAGCGCGAAGGCCAGCGCCCCGACGCGCAGCGGACGGCGTTTCGGCTCGGCTGCGCTGCTCATTCCTGCTCCCAGTCCACCGCGTCCACCCGCCACCGGCCGTCCGGCGCCACCAGCTCCAGCCGGAGCTGGCCGGTGTTGAAGGGCACCCGTGCCTCGACGACCGCGTCCGACCGGGCCGTGACCGTCGGGGCGCCCGCCACCTCGCCGGTCGGGACATCGACCGGGTCCACGTCGGCGAGCTGCTCGGCCAACGCTGGGGTGGTCAGGGGGCGCAGCCCGGCGTGCCAGCGCTCGGCGGTGATTCCGGGCTGCCCTCGCCAGGCGATGACGAACTGGTCAGCGACCTGCTCCGGTGTCGCCTCCCCGGGCCGGGTCACCGGCGTGGGGGAGCGCGTGCCGATCAGCCCGTCGTCGCCGGTCGTCGGGTGCACTGTGGTGATTGGCTGCTCCGGGCGGTTGCTGAGGCCGCTCCCCGGCTCCCCCGCCCCGACGACCAGCCGGGTGGTGCCGATGATGCCCGCCACCACCACGGCGAGCGCCAGCGCGATCCCCACCCGGGACCGGAACACCCGGGTGAGGAGCTGTTCGACCGCCCGCCGCACCGCGATCACCGGGCCTCGGAGCGGACCCGGGGGGTGCTCCGTTCCGGCGCGGGCTTCGTCGCACCGGGCCGGTAGATGACGAAGGAGGGGCTCTCCGACGGGCCCTCCGGCTCGGTCCAGCTGGCCGGCGTCCGCCGTTGCCGCGGTGCGGGGGTGGTGCGGTCCGGGGAGCCGCGCTCCCCGGCCGTCGGCGCCCCGTCCGGTCGCTCGCGGCGCTCCGACCGGGCCCCATCCTCGGTCGCGGGCGCCAGCTCCTCGTGCCGGGCCTCCGGCCGGAGCCTGCTCTGCGTCGCCACCACCGCGCCCCGGCGACCCGAGCTCGGCTCGCCGGCCCCGCGGGGCTCCGCGTCGAGGCGGGATGCCGTGCGCATGTCCCGGAAGAACCGGCGGTGCCAGGAGCCAGCCGAGCCGCCCGACTCGCCACCGCCCTTGCCGCCGAGCTGGGTGACCCGCCGGTAGGGGCGCAGCAGCAGCCAGCCGACCAGGCCGCAGAGCCAGACCAGCACCACCTGGAGCCAGCCGGGCAGGGTCGGCGTGCTCATGATGAGGTCCACGGCGAAGAGGTAGATCGCGGCGCCGGTGCCGAAGATGGCGATGTTGAAGACCGCCGCGACCACGGCGTTACTCAGCCGGCGCAGCCCGGCGCTCGCCGGGCGGAGCAGGCCGATGGTGCCGAGGATCGGCGCGGCGATCACCGCCCAGCGGAAGAGCAGGAAGCCCAGCAGCACCAGCACCGACGCGGTGAGGTCGAACATCGCGAAGAGCAGCGCGGCGAGCACCGCGATGAAGCCGGCACCGACCCGGTCCATGTCCCGGATCCCCTGCAGGTACTCGTACGCCTCCGGATCCTCCTGCTTGATCTGCTGGGCGACCCGCGCCCACTGCTGTTGCTTGGCCCGGACGGTGGCCTCCCGGGTGGCGGGGAACTCCCGCAGCTTCTCCGTCTCCTCCCAGGAGAAGGACCTCGCGTCGTAGAGCGCCGGCCCGTACTTCTGCGCGGTCTCACTGTCGGCCGAGCCCAGCACCCCGCGCAGCCAGTTGCGGTAGAGCATCGTCTCGGTGGCCGTGTCGCTCGCCCGCACCGCCGGCGGGCGCTTGTCGACACAGGCATCCGGATTCGGGACCGGGCACTGGTCCGGCGGGACGTCCTGGGTGGTTGGTCCGACCGCGTCGTGGACCACCCCCAGTGTGGTGACCAGGGTGCCGTCGGCGACGTTGGCGGACTTCACCGGCCAGGCGGCCAGCGCGGTCACCGCCACCATCACGAGCAGGGCCCAGCCGGCGGTCGTCATCGCGTTGCTCATGTCCGACTGGCGGGACCGCCAGAGCAGATAGAGCCCGACCACGCCGAGCGTGACGATCCCGAAGACGCTGAACACCTTCTGGTAGACCGCCGTGGTCGCCTGCTCCACCAGCGGGTCGGCCCAGCCCCACATCGACCCCGGATCCCAGGCCCGCTCCCGCAGCGCGTTCGAGGCCCCGATGATCGCGGTGGCGATCATGAATTCGCCGTTGGCGACCGTGTTGGTGAACTTGTAGTCCGGGTGCAGCACGGCGGTGGCGCAGCCGGTGTCGATGTCGTAGGTGGTGTAGCCGTATCCGGCGTAGCCGTAGTCGCTGTAGAACCCCTTGCGACCGTCTTCCTTCGCGGAGTCCGGGCGGGCCGCGAACCAGCCGGCGAGGCCGGAGTCCGGCGCTGTCGGCGTCGGGGCGTTGCGGCAGGTGACCTCATCCTCGGCGACCTCGGCGAGCCGGGACACACAGGAGCGGAAGTCGGCCTGCCACTGCTCGACGGTGCAGGGGCCGGCTGGGGCCTGCGTGGACAGCCCCGGGGCCGGTGCCGCCGCCGCGCCGACCCCCGGCCAGCTGACCGTGGCCCCCGCGAGGACGCCGAGGGCCAGCAACAGCGCCACCGTCCGCGCCCGGGCCCCGGCCATCTCACGCCTCCAGCTCGGCGACGACGGGCAGTACGCCCGCTGCGGCAGCGACCGCCGCGGGTGTGGTGTCGAGGTGGTCGAGCAGCCCATCGACGTACGAGACGTCGACTCGGACCTTCTGCACCCGCCCGTCAACGTCGCGCATGACGAACTCGCGGTAGCCGAGGCGGGCGGCGGAGGTGCTGTCGGCGGCGGAGAGGGAGGCGAGGGTGGCCTCGTACCCGTCGTTGACCGGGACCCGCAGCAGGCGCAGCGCCTCGGAGGCGATCTCCTCGTCCTCGGCGATCCGTCCGACGAAGACCGTGGAGACCAGGTTCTGTACGTCGAGGCCGAGGATGTCCTTCGGGTTCTGCGAGGCGACCAGCGCGGCCAGGTTCCACTTGCGGGAGTCCCGGGCCAGCCGCACCAGGAACGACCGCCCCGACCGCCAGCCCTCCATGAAGTGCGCCTCGTCCAGCCCGACCAGCTTGCGCGACGACATCGAGCCGCCGTAGCAGCGGCGGACGGCGAGCCGGTGCGCGGTGTGCAGCATGGGCAGGGCGAGCGCCTCCTCCGCCGACCAGTACTCTCGCTCGATCTTGAGGTCGGGGAGGCGGAGGCCGGCCATCGTGATCACGGTGAGGGTGGCGTCCGGCCCGAGCAACCCCTCCGGGGGGCGACCGAAGAAGAGCATGGCCAGCGGCATCTCGGCGGTGTCCAGCAGGAGGTTGGCCAGCTCCCGGCCGGCGTCGTCGTCGAGCTTGCCCAGGGTGGCGACCACATCGTCCAGGGTGGCCGTCTCCTCCGCCGGGACCTGGCGTACGGCGTGCCGGAAGAGTGTGGCGGTGGATGCCTCCCGCGCGACCTGCGGCGGCACCAGCATCATGCAGATGTCCTGGACCAGCATCCGGCGTTCGGCCCGGGCGTTGGAGACGGCGATCTCGAACTCCCGCTCGCCCGCGTCACCGGCGCTGAACTCACTGCGTAGCGGCGTGGGGATCAGCGAGTACGGGGCGAGGGTGCCGGGTTCGGAACCGGTCAGGTTCAGCACCCGCGCGTACGGGGCCAGCTCCGGCATGGCGCAGAGCCGGGCGAGCGGGCCGGAGGGGTCGAGCAGCGTTACCTGCACCCCGCGGCGGGCGGCCAGGTAGCCGAGGGCACCGAGCAGGGTGGACTTACCGCCGCCGGGCTCGGCCACGAAGACCCCGAGCCCGGAGCGTTCCCGGACCTCCATCGGGAAGTGCAGGTCGAGGAAGACCGGCCGGCGGCAGGTGCCGGCGGTACGCCCGATCAGGTCGCCCCGGCGGTCGCCGACGGTCGAGGCGGCCTGCGGGAGTGCGGCGGCGAAGAGGTTGACCGGCATCCGGCGGACGTAGCCGGTGTTGGCGATCGGCTCCCCGGGGATGAACTCGCGGGCCAACCAGTCCTGGTTCTTCGGGTGCTGGAGCGAGACCCGCAGCTCTCGGGAGTAGAGCTGGATCAGCCGGCGGGCGCGTTCCAGGCACTCCTCTCGGGTCCGACCGCCGACGGCGAGTCGGTGCCAGCCGTGCGCGCGGGCCGATTCGACCGGCAGCCCGGTGGTCATCTCGTCGCCGATGACCAGGGCCCGCTCCGCGAGGCGCTCCAACTCGGGCGGGGCGTCGATGCCGTGCTCGGCGTAGTCGAGCTGCTGGGAGCGGATCATCCGCAGCCGGTGCTCCAGGTTGCGGAAGGAGTCGCCGGAGCCGAGGATGTCGACCCGGCTGGACAGCTCCATCGGCCAGGGCAGCCGCTCGTGAAAGTGCAGCCAGGGCTCGTGTCGTTCGGGGATCTCCAGCGGCTCCATCCGGCCCACGGCGAGGACGGCGACGTGCCCCTCCTCCCCGGTCATCCGGTTGACCAGCTTGACCGTGGACCCGTACGGGGTGCGGTAGCGCTCCACCTGTTCGGTCAGGGCGAGCAGGTCGCCGCGTTCCCAGTGCCCGTTGGTGACCGGGGAGAGCCGCCCGGGTGGGGCCATGCAGAGCGCCACCGAGCGGTAGAGGAGCCACTCCAGTTCCGGTGTGGTGACCCGGCGTCCGCGCATTCCGAAGGCGCCCAGTACCTCGTCGAACTGCTCGACGGTGCGGCTGAGCTTGCGCCGTTCGCCCTCGGCGACGCCGCGACCGAAGCTGCGTCGTACCCGCTCCACCAGCGAGTCGCCCAGGGAGCGTCGGGCGAAGGTCACCCCCAGGTACGTCTGTCCCTCGGCGTGGTTGACCGAGAGTAGGTGCCGTTGCGCGGCGACCAGGTGATCTGCCCAGCTCGGTGTCCCCGGGACGTCGGGTAGCGGTGCCCGGGTGTGGGTGTCGATGGTGCGGGCCCACTCGTCGGCCGGGAAGGGACGGGTGGTGCGTCGCAGGTGCAGGCGGAAGCCGGCCAGCCCGGCGTACTGCTCGGAGATCGCCGAGAGTAGCGCCTCCCGCTCGGCGTCGGGGCGGAAGGCCCAGCGCACCTCGGGTAGCCAGTACCAGGCGGTGACCGTGTTGGGGGTGAAGGTCAGGTGGCCGGCGATTTCGGTGATGGCCAGCTCCACCGACGGGTCCCGGTCCCTGAAATTGATCTTCGGTGGCCGGATTCGGGCCGGCTTGGTGGTGCGATCCTGCCGGTCGGTTTTGGTGGCGCGATCCCGCCGGTCGGTGGAGCGTCGATCGGACGGGGGTACGTCTGGGGCGTCCGGCTCCGACCGCTCGCCGAGGCGACGTCGTGGTGTCACCTCGGCTGGCCGCGGCGTCACCTCGGCTGCCGGTGGCGCCGCCTCCTCGGTCTCTGGCCGGGCGAGCCGCTCGCCGACCTGGTGCGGTACCCGGGTGGAGCGCCGGGCCGGTCCGGCGGGCGACCGCTCCACTTCAGTCGGTGTGGCGGGAGCGGCTGTTGCGGCCAGCGTCGCCGGTGCGGCCAGCGTCGCCGGTGCGGCCGGAGCGGCGAGGTGATCCGCGGCGCCGAACTGCTGCGGGATGGCCGGCTGCGGCTGCGGCTGCGGCTCGCGTGCCGCCGGTCCGCCCGCCGTGGACCGGGCCGGGCGGGTCGCGCCGAACAGGTCGAGGAAGGGGGAGTCGATGTCGGTGCCGACGGCCGGCGCCGGCTCGGTGGGCGTCCGCTGGTGCAGTGGGCGGTGCGCCGGGAAGACACCGACCCCATTGTGGCCCGGGGAGGTGGCCCGGACGGAGTCGGGCCATGCCTCATCGAACTCCGCGACGTAGCCTGCAGGCTGCGCTGAGTCACCTGGGGTCGCGGCCGGCTGCCCGGCCGGAGACCCCGGCGCGTAGTGGGAACTCATGCGACCGCCTCACCCGCGTCGTTGCACTGCCCGGTCATGCCAGTTCCTCTCGGATCCTGATCCGGCTGCCGACCAGGCGGGGGTCGCGTTGCTCGGCGGCCGGCTCCCGGGTGCGTCGCCAGTCGGTCAGCGCGGTGTGGATCACCATGCGCGCGGGCCGATCCGGGTCGACGTACCGGAAGACGAACGAGGTGGTCACGATCGCGAGGGCGATCTCCCACGCCGGGAAGAGCTCGACCTGCAGCGTGAACAACCAGTGGACGAACATGTAGAGGGGAACGAGCAGCATGAAGAGCCCATACTGGGCGTACGGGAGGTGGACCGGGAGGGTGTAGCCGGGGGGGCCGAGGTAGACCAGACGAGCCCGGTAGATGTCGTCGTCGGTGCGCAGCCGCATACTCGTGCCCGCGCCTATTCGAAGATCAGGCTGATCAGGTAGTCGCCGACGAAGAAGAGGGTGGCGGCCCCGGCGATGAAGGCCAGGCCGACGATCGCGATGGCCGAGCTCGTCAAGACCTTGGAGATCTCGCCCCGGCTCGCCCGCCCGATGAAGATGACGCCCAGCACGGCCAGCAGGATCGGGGCGATCTTGCTGGCGAAGAAGGCGACGATGTTGTCGGTGGCGATGCCGCTGGGCGCGGGCTCGGCGAGCGGTGTCGAGCTCAGGGCGGTGAGCGCGTGGGCGGCGGACGTTGCCGCCTCCGTCAGCTCGATGGCGATCACTGGAAAACCTCCCCATTTCGCGGCCGGCGGCGCCGCGGCGGTGCAGCAGGCATGCCTGGCGGGAACGGTGCTCACGTTGCGGCTAGGCCGCCGCGGTCGTCACCCACCACGAGCGGGCGGGTCCTGGGCGGATTTTCCCGCTTCGGCCCTCCCTCCAGGCTTCGCCATCTCGATGCTCGGCAATTCCAAAGCGTACGGCCACCCACTGTCTGCGACAAGCCACGAAGAATGACCCCGATCCGACTCTGTCGTCCGACCCCGCACCTGCATCGAACCGCATGTCAGCGCCCCCGGGCCGGGTCGCGCGGGAGCGCCAACGAGGACCGGTACGGTCTCCTTGTGACCGATCTGGTGCAGGCCGCGTCCCCGGTGGTGATGGGCATCCTGAACGTCACGCCGGACTCCTTCTCCGACGGCGGACGCTACGCCGATCTCGATGCCGCCATCGCACACGGCGTGCGGCTGCGCGGCGACGGTGCCCACCTGGTGGACGTGGGCGGCGAGTCCACCCGACCCGGGGCGGACCGGGTGGCCGCCGAGACCGAGGCGGACCGGGTGCGGCCGGTGATCCGCGAGCTGGCCGCCGCCGGCGTGCCGGTCAGCATCGACACCACCCGGGCCCGGGTGGCCGAGCTGGCGCTCGCCGCCGGGGCGCAGGTGGTCAACGATGTCTCCGGTGGGCTCGCCGACCCGGACATGGCCCGGGTGGTCCGGGACGCCGGCTGCCCCTGGGTGCTCATGCACTGGCGCGGGCACTCCCGCGAGATGCGGGAGCTGGCCCGCTACGGCGACGTCGTCGCCGACGTCAAGGCCGAGCTGGCGCAGCGGGTCGAGGCGGCCCTCGCCGCCGGGGTGGCGGCCGACCGCATCGTCATCGACCCGGGGCTCGGCTTCGCGAAGACCGCCGCCCACAACTGGGAGCTGAGTGCGCGGCTGCCGGAGCTGCTGGCGCTCGGCTACCCGCTGCTCTTCGCCGCCAGCCGCAAGTCCCACCTGGGCGCGCTGCTCGCCGTTGACGGCACGCCGCGGCCGACCGAGGGCCGGGAGGTTGCCACGGTCGCCACCAGCGTGCTCGCGGTCGCGGCCGGTGCCTGGGGCGTGCGGGTGCATGACGTCCGGGCCACCGCGGACGCGCTGGCCGTCTGGCGGGCCACCGGATCGCCCCGGCTGGCCGCCACCGGATCGTCCGGTCCGGCCGGCGCCAGTTCGACCGGACCGGCCGGTGCCGGCGGCGCCCAGACCAGTGGAGAGCAGCGATGACCGACCGGATCGAGCTGACCGGCCTGCGGGTGCACGGCCGGCACGGGGTGTACGACTTCGAGCGGGAACACGGGCAGGACTTCGTCGTGGACGCGCTGCTGGAGCTCGACCTCGTCCCGGCCGCCCGTTCGGACGAGGTGACCGACACCGTCCACTACGGCGAGTTGGCCGAGCGGCTCGCGGCGGTGGTGGCCGGGGAGCCGGTCAACCTGATCGAGACCCTCGCCGACCGGCTTCTCACGGTCTGCCTGGCCGACGCCCGGGTCCGTACCGCCACGGTGACGGTGCACAAGCCGCAGGCCCCGATCTCGGGTAGCTTCACCGACGTGGCTGTCACCATGACCAGGTCCGCTTCGTGACCCGCGCCCTGCTCTCGCTCGGCAGTAACCTCGGCGACCGGGCCGACCACCTGCGGTCGGCGGTTACCGCGCTGGGTGAGTCCGTGCTCCTGGTCTCCGGCGTCTACGAGACTCCGCCGTGGGGCGACCGCGACCAGCCCGCGTACCTGAACGCCGTGGTGCTGGCGGTAGATCCCGCAGCGACGCCGGAGGACTGGCTGGCGCGGGCCCAGGCGGCCGAGCGGGCGGCCGGCCGGGAGCGCGATCCGGACCGGCGTTTCGGGCCCCGCACCCTCGACGTCGACGTCATCGCGGTCTGGGCGCAGGACGGCACGCCGGTGCTCCGGGACGATCCCGAGCTGACGCTGCCGCACCCCCGCGCCCACCTGCGCGCCTTCGTCCTGCGGCCCTGGCTCGACCTGCAACCGTACGGGCGGCTGCCGGGCCACGGCTGGCTGACCGACCTGCTGAACTCGGTGCCGGTCGGTGCGGACGCGTTGGAGCTGCGTCCCTGCCCCGAAGTGGGGTTAGAGTCAACGGCATGAGGCAGCGGAGCCGGCGGGCATGATGCAGGCGAGGTCATCACCTCCGGACGGCGCGGGCCCGGGCCGGATGGGCCCTACCCGGGTCTCCACACTGGTGGTCGCCGGCCTCGCCGCCGCCGGGCTGGCGTGGCTGCTGATCAGCTTTCTCTACTACGACTACCTCCCCGGCGACCTGCCCTGGCTGCCGGTGATCACCCTGGCCGGGCTCGCCGTGCTGGAGGCGTACGCCGCGGTGAACACCCGGGCCCGGATTGCGCGCCGGCCGGGGAAGGAACCGGTGAACCCGCTGTTGGTTGCCCGTTTCGTAGTGCTGGCCAAGGCGTCCGCGCTGGTGGGCGCGATTTTCGCCGGCTGCTACGCGGGCCTGACCGGGTGGCTGTTCGTGGAGCGCACCGAGGCCGCGGTGAGCGACCGGAACGTGGCGGGGACTAGCCTGCTCGCCGCCCTGGCACTGGTGGCCGCCGCGCTCTGGTTGGAGCGCTCCTGCCGGGTTCCCGAGCAGGAGGACGACCAGGATCGCGAGCCCGGCGACCGGGGAGGCCGCTCCGGCCAGCGCTGAGCCTGGGCTTCCGCCGTGCTTCCCGCCCGGGTACGGTGCCTGCCACCGGAGCGTAACGGCCGCCCCGGACCGCTCCGCGCGTGGGGACCCGGGACGGACGGCCAGTGGAGGGCGGCTGCATGGGGCACGACGAGTCGGCGCGAGGTAGCTCGGAGATCTCCCCCAGCGCCAACACCGTCGCCCCTGACCCGGATCCGGACCAGGTGGAGTCCGGTGGGGACCGGCTCGGCGTGCACGTCGTCTGGGAACTCCTGCTCCTGGTGGGCGCGGTCGGGGTCGCGTACCTGCTCTGGCGAGAAAACCCGGAGACGCTGCGGGGCGACGGCCTGCGGTCACTGCTCGTTGACGGAGCCGTCCTCGGGTTGTTGGCCCTCGCCGCCGGGCTGAGCCTGCGTACCTCGGCGGTGAACCTGGCGATCGGTCCGGCGGCCGTCGCGGCGGCGCTGCACATGGCGGAGCAGGGGGACCGGGGTGCGGCGGCCGCCCTCGGCCCGGCGATCGCCGCCGCGGTGCTCGGCGGGCTGCTCCTGGCGTTCGTGGTGACGGTGCTGCACGTCCCCGCGTGGGCGGCCAGCCTCGCCGCTGGCGCGGCGCTGGTCGGGTACATCGAGCGGCGAAGTGAGCCGGTTCTGCCGCAGGGTAGCTACGATCCGACGAGCGACGCGCTCTACCTGTTCGCCGGGTTCGCGGCGCTCACCGTGCTCGGCGGGCTGTTCGGCGCGTTACCACCGATCCGTCGGCTGATCGGCCGGTTCCGACCGGTCACCGATCCGGCCCGCCGGCAGGGGGCGCTGGGCCCGGTGGTGGCCGGCGGCGCGCTGGTCGCCTCCAGCGTTCTGGCCGTGCTGGCCGGCTCCCTACTGGGGACGCCCGCCGCTGGCCCGGTCGCCGTGGGGTCGGGGCTGGACTGGACCGTCCTGGCGGTGGGGACGGCGCTGCTCGCCGGCACCAGTGCCTTCGGCCGCCGGGGTGGCATCCTCGGTACCCTGCTCGCCGTCTCGTTGGTCACGCTCGTCCGTACCGACCTGCAGGCGAGCGGCCTGACGGCGAGTCGCTGGGCGGTCGGGGCGGTGGCGCTCGGGGTGGGGCTGGTGGTGACCCGGATGATCGAGGCGTACGGGGGCGCGCGGGACGACCGGGAGGCGGTTGACGACAGCCCCGATCCGGACGAGCAGCTGCATGCCGAATGGAGCACGCGGCGGCCCGAGCCGTTCACGGACTGGGCCGCGACGCTGCCGCCCCCGCCCGCCGAGCGCCCAACCAACCAGTGGGATCTCCCGGACTGGGGGACCGGACGGCACTGGGACCCCAGCCGGCGCTGACCCGCGTCTCGCCGGTCGGCGGGGAGCTTGGCGGTTAGGCTCGGCCGCATGACCGACACACCTTCGACCTTCCCCGCCGGCCGGTCGTTCGAGGAGTTGGACGCACTCTCCACCGAGGAGCTGCGCAAGCAGGCGTTCGCGGTGGCGCGGGAGCGCCGTGACGTGCGGTTTTTCTGGTCAGTTCTGCGGCACCTGCCGAATGCCGACGAGGCCGCTGCCCTGGACGGCGCGCCGAACTCGGTCGGGCCGACCGTCGACGAGGCGGTGGCGCTGTGGCGGGAGCTGACCGGCCACGGCTACGAGGAGTTGGCGCCGGTGCTGCGGGCGGCCTTCATCGACTATCTACGGCGGTAACCGCCCCGTTGGGAGCGGGCGGCCGGCGCCGGTCGTCGGCGTGCCCCAGGCTGAGCAGGCGGGATTGGGTGAGGACACCCACGGGTTGCTCCTGGTCGGTCACCACCACCCGGTCCGCCCTGGTGGTCAACAGGACCCCCAGCGCGTCGTACGCCGACGACCCGAGTGGCACCGTGGGGAGCTCGGCGGAGATCGGGGTGGCGGGGACCGGCTCGATTGTCTCCCGGGTGACCGGGGTGACGGCCAGGCGTCGGATGCCCCGGTCGGCACCGACGAATTCCCGGACGAACGGGGTGGCCGGTGCGCCGAGCACGGCGGCCGGGGTGTCGAACTGTTCCAGGCGGCCGCCCTCGGAGAGCACCGCGATCCGGTCGCCCAGCCGAACCGCCTCGTCGAGGTCGTGCGTCACCAGCACGATGGTCTTGCGAACCTCGGCCTGCAACCGCAGGAACTCCTCCTGGAGCCGGGTCCGGACGATCGGGTCGACCGCGGAGAAGGGCTCGTCCATCAGCAGGACCACCGGGTCCGCGGCGAGTGCCCTCGCCACGCCGACCCGCTGCCGCTGACCGCCGGAGAGCTCGTGCGGGTAGCGGGCGCCGAACTGGGTCGGGTCCAGGCCGACCAGCTCCAACAGCTCGGTGACCCGTTGCCGGCGACGCTCCCGGGGCCAGCCGAGCAGCTGCGGCACGGTGGCGACGTTCGCGCTGATGGTCTGGTGCGGGAAGAGGCCGACGTTCTGGATCACGTAGCCGATGCGGCGGCGTAGCCGTACCGGGTCCACCCGGGTGACGTCTGCCCCGTCGAGCAGGATCCGGCCGCTGGTCGGCTCGATGAGGCGGTTCACCATCCGCAGTACGGTCGATTTGCCGCAGCCGGAGGGGCCGATCAGCACCACCAGTTCGCCGGCGGTGACCTCCAGGGTCAGCTCGTGGACCGCCTCGGTGCCGTCCGGGTAGCGTTTGCCGATCTCGTCGAGGGAGATCGAGGCCGCACGCGCCTCGTCGTCAGCGGATCCCCGCGGGGTAACGTCCACACATGTCCTTCCGCCTGAGCTACCGGGCCGACCCGGGTAACCCGTGGTTCTCCTGGCAGTACGTGCGGGACAACTCTGACACGATCCTCGCCGCGCTGCGCGAGCACACCTCGCTTACGCTGCGGGCGGTGCTCATCGCGATGCTGATCGCAGTGCCGCTGGCCGTGGCCGCGTACTGGTTCCGCGCGCTGGCCGGGCCGATCCTGGCGGTCACCGGTGTGCTCTACACCGTCCCGTCGTTGGCGTTGTTCGCCTTCCTCGCGCCGTACCTGGGGATCGGGGTGGTGACCGTGCTGACCGTGGTGGTGCTCTACGCGCTGTTGGTGATTGTCCGCAACGCGCTCGCGGGTCTCACCCAGGTGCCGCCCGAGGTGCGGGAGGCGGCGGAGGGCATGGGGTACGGCCGCTGGGGGCGGTTGTTACGGATCGATCTGCCGCTGGCCCTGCCGGGCATCCTCACCGGGCTGCGGTTGGCGACGGTCTCGACGGTGGCGCTGGTCACCGTGGGGGTGGTCGTGGGGCAGGGCGGGCTCGGCCAGTTGATCTTTTCTGGTTTCCAGAACAACTTCTACAAAGCGCAGATCATGACCGGTACGCTGCTCTGCGTCCTGCTCGCCCTGGTGTTCGACCTCGCCCTGGCCGGTGCCGGGCGGCTGCTCACCCCGTGGCTGCGTCGCCGGAGCGCGGCATGACCGTGGCGGCGGGGCCGATCGAGGCGGCGGTGGTCTGGCTCAACGACCCGCTGAACTGGACCAATCCGGGCGGCATCCTGGACCGGACCGGCGAACATCTCGCCATCTCCGCGGCGGCGGTGCTCCTGGGCTGCCTGGTCGCGTGGCCGATCGGGCTCTGGCTCGGGCATACCGGGCGCGGCGGCGGGTTGGTCGTACTGGTAGCCAACCTGACGCTGGCCGTGCCGACGCTGGCCCTGCTCACCATCCTGCCGTTGACCTTCCTGGGCTTTGGCCGGCCCCCGGTGGTGGTGGCGCTGGCGGTCTTCGCGATCCCACCGTTGCTGGCCAACGCGTACACCGGGGTGCGTGCGGTGGATCCGGAGGCCCGGGACGCGGCCCGGGGGATGGGCTTCTCCAGCTGGCAGCTACTGCGTCGGGTCGAGCTGCCGCTCGCCGTGCCGTACCTGGCGGCGGGGTTTCGCACCGCTTCGGTGCAGGTGGTGGCCACCGCCGCGCTGGCCTCCTTCGTCAATGGCGGCGGCTTGGGGCAGATCATCCGGGCCGGGTTCGGCCTGGACATCGCCGCCGGCGGCGGGCAGATCCTCGCCGGGGGGCTGCTGGTGGCGGGGCTCGCGATGCTGGTGGAGCTGGTGTTGGCGCTGGTCGAGCGGCTGGTCACCCCGCGACCGCTGCGCAACCGCGGCCGCCGGGCGGGGCGGCGCGCGGCCGCCGCGGTCAGCGGGGCCTGACTCCGGTGCCGGGGCATCCGGCGCTCCCGGTTGGGCGTCGGGTGACGATCCGGTGACGAAGTATGACCGGAGTTTGTCGTACCCGGCGCGAAGATGTTGGGTGGGAGTACGGGCATCGATCGCCCGTCGGACACGCGGCCGGCGCCGGAGCCGTGCCGGGACACGGAAGGCGGCAGAGATGCACGCACGCACACGTTTGGCGATCGGCGCTGTCGGCGTCCTGACCACCGCCGGGCTCCTGACCGGCTGCGGCCAGGCCGGTTCCTCCGGCACGGACGCGCCCGAGACAGCGGCGGCGGGGGAAGGCTGCGCCCCGGTGGCCGGCGACGAGCTGGTCGTGCTGACCGACGACAAGTCGCTGCAGAACAGCGACAACATCATCCCCGTGGTCAACGCCGACGCCGCGACCCCGCCGCTCATCGCCGCCCTGGATCAGGTCTCCGCCGCACTGGACACACCGAAGCTGATCCAGCTCAACAAGGCCGTGAACGAGGACCGCAAGACCCCCGCGGTCGCGGCGGCTGAGTTCGCCACCGCCAACGACCTCACCGCCGGCATCGAGCCGGGGCCCGGCGGCACGATCCGGGTCGGAGCCGCCAACTTCAGCGAGAGCGAGACCCTCGCCGAGCTCTACAAGATCGTGCTGGTCGCCGCCGGCTACCAGGTCGAGGTGCAGCAGATCGGTAGCCGGGAACTCTACGAGCCGGCCCTGGAGAAGGGCGAGATCCAGGTCTTCCCCGAGTACGCGGCAACCCTGGCCGAGTTCCTCAACACCAAGGCGAACGGCGAGGGTGCCGAGCCGGTCTCCTCGCCGAACCTGGACGAGACGGTCGCCGCGCTGAAGGCGCTCAGCGCGGAGGCCAACCTGGCCCTCGGTGCGCCGGCCGCGGCCCAGAACCAGAACGCCTTCGCCGTCACGGGTGCCTTCGCCGACCAGTACGGCGTGCGGACGCTCTCCGAGCTGGCCGAGAAGTGCTCGGGCCAGGAGACCGTGCTGGCCGGTCCGCCGGAGTGCCCGCAGCGGCCGAAGTGCCAGGTCGGGCTGGTCGAGGTCTATGACTTCCGGGCCGGGTCGTTCAGCTCGCTCGATGCCGGCGGACCGCAGACGAAGAACGCGCTGCGGACCGGCGAGGTCAGCGTGGGTCTGGTGTTCTCCTCCGACGGAGCCCTCACCGCCGGCTGAGCCCCGCAGCAGGCAGGGCGAGCTGCGCTGCCGTTCCCACGCGGGACAACTCTCGGTAGGCTGCAGAGCCATGCCAGTCCCGGCCGTGACCGATGACCCGCGTAACCCTCGGTTGTCCACGGCACTGTTCCGGGCCGGTGTGGCGTGCGCCCCGGTGGCGGCGCTGCTGGTGCTTGTCGCCGACAGTAACGGCCCGCTACGGGTCGCCGCCGTACTGGCACTCCTGGCGGTGGTGCTGATCGGCCTCTCGATCGCGTTGCGCCCCGACGGCGGCGCCCGGGTCGGGGAGTTGCGGGGCGAGATCGAACGGCTTCGCCATGAGCTGCACGGTGAGATCGTGGCTGCGGCCCAACGGGGTAATCAGGCACTCGACCAGACCCAGCGCACCCAGGAGGCGGTTGTGGCGCTGGGCCGCCGGCTTGACGCAGGTGCCGCCGCGCCGGCCGCGACCGGCGGTGCGCAGCGGGTCCCGGTCCCGGTTGACGCCCCGGCCGGGCGGGCAGCCGTTCCGGATGCCGATCGCTGGGATGAGCACGAGCGCGACCGGAACCGCGTCGGTGAATCCCAGTCTCCGGGCCACTTACCGGGCGGCCACTCCCCGGCCGGGGCGGCCGGGGCCTACGCGGCCTTCCGGCCGTCGACCGGAGAGCACGGGGCCGACGACCGCTTCGCTGGTCAGCCCGGCACCGAGCGGCCCGCCCGCACCTATGGCGCCACCGCCGGCCCGGCCGGTACTTATGGCGCCACCGCCGGTGGCGTCTGGTCACCGGAGCCGGAGGGCCGGCACGCCGCCCCCCTGCGCGGCGTGGTGCGACACACCGAGACGGTGCACGTCACCCGGCACACCGTGGTCGACGGCGCCCGGAACCCCGCCGGCGCCCGCGACTACGACCGAGGATGGCCGTCCGGCCCGGACGCACCGTCGTGGGCCGAGGACCGGGAGCGCCGCTCCTGGCCGGCCGCCCAGGATGAGGTCCGGAGGGCTGGTGCCGACGGCTCCGCTGACCGGTCGTGGTCGGAGCGGGGCGGGCGGGCGCGTGACGCTCGCGGGCAGGGCGAGCCACCGGAGGTTGCCCGGGCTGGGGCGCAGTGGGATGCCCAAGGCTGGGCCGACCAGTCCGACGGCCGGGGCTGGGACGATGGGCGGTCTGACCGCGGCGGCGTTGACCAGCATGGTGGGGAGCTTGTGGCGGGCGGCGACGCGGAGGGCGAGTATTGGTCGCAGCTGCGGGCCGGAAACCGCTGGGCCGCCGTCCGCGAGGACGAGCGGGGGCGCGAGCTGCGGCTGGGCGAGCAGCGGGCGCAGGTCCGCACGGATCGGGGCGGTGCCGAGTACCGGGTGGACCAGCGGTGGGCCGCGGTCCGCCGGGACGAGCCCGGCCGCGACCGCGCTGACGCCGGGCACGGCGGGTGGTCCGAACCGGTGGAACGATCCGCGCTGCCCCCGCCGTCCGCCGAGTGGGGGCCGCCCCGGCAACGGCAGGCAGAGCCGCAGCGGCAGCCGGAGCCTCGGTGGCGGCCCGGGCCGCAGGGCCAGCCCGAGCCGGGTCAGTACGGCCGTGGGGACAACCGTTGGCGTTGACAGCTGCGGCAACCCCGAACGCGCGCAGCCGGCCCCCTCACTTGTCGATATCGCCGACCACGAAGAACATCGAGCCGAGGATGGCGACCAGGTCCGGCACCAGGCAACCGGGCAGGAGGGTGGCCAGTGCCTGCACGTTGGCGTACGACGCGGTGCGCAGCTTGAGCCGCCACGGCGTCTTTTCCCCCCGGGACACCAGGTAGTACCCGTTGATGCCGAGCGGGTTCTCGGTCCAGGCGTAGGTGTGCCCCTCGGGCGCCTTGAGCACCTTCGGTAGCCGGGTGTTGATCGGGCCGGTCAGCTGGTCCACCCGGTCCAGGCACTGCTCGGCGAGGTCGAGCGAGACGTACACCTGGTCGAGCAGTATCTCGAAGCGGGAGTGGCAGTCACCAGCGGTGCGGGTCACCACCGGCACATCGAGCTGGTCGTACGCCAGGTAGGGCTCGTCCCGGCGTAGGTCGAGGTCGAGGCCGGAGGCGCGGGCGACCGGTCCGGAGGCGCCGAACGCGGCGGCCTGGGCCGCCGAGAGCACCCCCACGCCGACGGTACGGGCCAGGAAGATCTCGTTGCGCCGGATCAGGTTGTCCAGGTCGGGCAGGCTCCGCCGGACCTCGCCGATAGCCGCCCGGGCCCGCCCGGTCCAGCCGGCCGGTACCTCCTCCTTGAGCCCACCGACCCGGTTGAACATGTAGTGGATCCGCCCGCCGGAGACCTCCTCGAGCACCGCCTGGAGCGTCTCCCGTTCCCGAAAGGCGTAGAACATCGGGGTGATCGCCCCGATCTCCAGCGGGTACGAGCCGAGGAACATCAGGTGGTTGAGGATCCGGTTCAGCTCGGCGAGCGCCATCCGAAGCCAGGTGGCCCGCTCCGGAACCTCCATCCCCAGCAACCGCTCCACGGCGAGCACCACGCCGAGTTCGTTGGCGAACGCGGAGAGCCAGTCGTGCCGGTTCGCCAGCACGATGATCTGCCGGTAGTCGCGGACCTCGAACAGCTTCTCCGCGCCCCGGTGCATGTACCCGATGATCGGTTCGGCGCTCACCACCCGTTCGCCGTCGAGCACCAGCCGCAGCCGGAGTACGCCGTGCGTGGAGGGGTGCTGCGGACCGATGTTGAGCACCATGTCGGTGCCGAGTTGTTCCCCACCGGCGCCGGTGCCGACGGTCAGTTCGCGGAGATCGGCGTCCGTGGTCATGCCTGTCATGGTGCCACGAGTGGGTCGAGGGCGACGCCGGCCGGCTGGAGGAGCCACCAGTGCCCGCCGAGGCCGGCCGGGTCGATCAGCTCGGCCACCGCCGACGCGGCGGAGAGGGCCCGGAGGTAGCCCGCCGGGTCGGTGCTGGCCCGCGCCAGCGGTGGGCGGCGGCCGTCGGCACCGAGCGCCCGCAGCGCCGTCCGCTGTGCCACCAGGGTGTACGGGACCTGCGCGACCCGCGTACCGGCGGCGGCGACCGAATCCACGGCGAGGTGCGCGGTGACATCGCACGATCCGTCGGGTACCGGTGGGACCTGCCGCCCGTTCCGGTAGCCGGTCAGGGTGCCGGCGCCCGGTCGGGTTTGCCGGAGGTGCCCGTAGTCCACGGCGACCGCCAGCCCCCGGTCGAGCCGCCCGACGGCGTTCGCCCAGGCGTCGTCGCGGGTCCGGCCGATCTCGGCGCGGATGCCCGGCTCATCGTCGGCGGGCGGCGACCACCATCGGGCCAACCAGTCGGCGTCTTCCGGGCTGACCGGGCCGCCGACCGTCTCCTCGCCGGTGGCGGGGTGCACCAGGAGGTAACGCCAGCCTGCCGGGGTGGCCACGGCCAGGTCCAGCGGGACGTTGTCGAGCCACTCGGTGGCCAGGAGGAGGCCGGTGACACCGGCGGGGATTTCGCGCGTCCAGGTGATCTCCGCGGGCAGGTCCGTGGGGCGCGGGGCGCGTTCGACGGCGGTGAGGCGCAGCCGGTGCGCGAGGGACGTGTCGGTGGCCCCGGCGATGCTGGCGTGCAGCGTGTGCAGTAGCTCGCCCCGCCCCGCTCCGACATCGACCACCGTGAGCGGGTCCGGGTGGTCCAGGGCGGCGTCAACGGTGGCGATCAGCCGGTGCAGGGCCGCCGCGAACGCCGGGGAGGCGTGCACGCTGGTGCGGAAGTGGTCGGCCGGGCCGGCACCGGAGACGAAGAAGCCGCCCGGCCCGTACAGCGCCTGCTCCATCGCGTCCCGCCAGCGGATCGACATCAGCTTCTCCTTCGGTCCGGCCGCCCCGGTTGTGGAGCGGCCCCGCTCGTCGTCTTCGGTGGCGAGCGGTTCGCCCCTCCCTCTGGTGGTGAACGTTTTCACACCTCCCTGTCCCGGTTGCGGCGCCGCGGCGCATACTTGCCAGCGACCGGTACCCCTCCGAGGACTGGATCATCGTTATGCGTGCTTCGCTGTCTCCGCGTCCCGTCGATCAGTCGGTTGATGCTCCCACCCCCCGTTCCCTGACCGTCGGCGTGATCGGTGTCGGCCGGGTCGGTGCCGTCCTGGCCGCCGCTCTCGCCGCTGCCGGCCACCGCGTGGTGGCCGCGACCGGCGGCTCCGCCGCCTCGCGCGCCCGGACGGCGCTGCTCCTGCCCGATGTGCCGCAGCGGTCGGCCACCTCGGTGGCCCGGAGCGCCACCGACCTCCTGTTGGTGGCGGTGCCGGATGACGCGCTGGCGACGGTCGTCGCCGGGCTCGCCGAGGCCGGGGCGTTGCGTCCGGGTCAGGTGGTCGCGCACACCTCCGGCGCGCACGGCCTGGCGGTGCTGGCGCCGGTCGTCGGGGCCGGGGCCACCCCGCTGGCCCTGCATCCCGCGATGACCTTCACCGGTACGCCGGACGATCTCACCCGACTGCCCGGCATCTCGTACGGGTTGACCGCCCCGGCGCAGCTGCGTCCGTTCGCCACCCGGCTCGTCGCCGACCTCGACGGCGTACCGGAGTGGGTCGCGGAGTCGGACCGAACGCTCTACCACGCCGCCCTCGTGCACGGCGCCAATCACCTGATCACCCTCGTCAACGAGGCGGCCGACCGGCTGCGGGACGGTGGGGTGACCGAGCCGGAGCGGGTGCTCGCCCCGCTGTTGCGGGCCGCCTTGGACAACGCGCTGCGGCTCGGGGACGATGCGCTGACCGGCCCGATCGCCCGGGGCGACGCCGGCACCGTTGAGCGGCACCTGACCCAGCTCGCGGCGACCGCGCCGGAATCGGTGGGCCCCTACCTGGCGTTAGCCCGACGGACGGCGGACCGCGTGATCGCGAGCGGCCGGCTACAGCCCACGGCGGCGCAGCCGGTGCTGGAGGCGTTGGGTGGGCGGGATCGGGAGGGTGCTGCGTGACCAAGCTGGTACACACCCGTGCCGACCTGGCGGCGGCGCGGGCGGCGCTGACCGGCAGCGTGGGCGTCGTCATGACCATGGGTGCCCTGCACTCCGGGCACGAGACCCTGTTACGGGCGGCCCGGGAGCAGGCCGACAGCGTCGTGGTCACGATCTTTGTGAATCCGCTCCAGTTCGGGCCGGACGAGGACTTCGACCGGTATCCCCGCACCCTCGACGCGGATCTGGAGATTTGCCGCCGGGCCGGCGCCGCGGTGGTCTTCGCGCCGGACGTGTCGGAGCTGTACCCGCAGGGCCAGCCCCGGGTCTGGGTCAACCCGGGCCGGCTCGGCGAGGAGTTGGAGGGGCAGAGCCGGCCGGGCTTCTTCCACGGGGTGCTGACCGTGGTGCTGAAGCTGCTTCAGCTCACCCGGCCGGACCGCGCGTTTTTCGGCGAGAAGGACTACCAGCAGCTGACCCTGATCCGCCGGATGGTGCGCGACCTGGAGGTGCCGGTGGAGATCGTCGGCGTGCCGACCGTTCGGGAGCCGGACGGGTTGGCGCTGTCCAGCCGGAACCGCTACCTGTCGCCCGATGGGCGGGCGGCTGCGTTGAGCCTGTCGGGGGCGCTGCGGGCGGGGGTGGCAGCCGCCGCCGGGGGCGCGGACTCGGGCGGGGTGCTGGCCGCCGCGCACGCCGCGTTCGACTCCGGCCCGCCCGGCGTCGAACTGGATTACCTGGTGCTCACCGACCCGGAGCTGGATCCGGGTCCGGGCGTGGGTCCGGCACGGCTGCTCGCCGCCGCCTGGGTCGGCGCCACCCGCCTGATCGACAACGTGTCCGTCCAGCTCGACCCGCGTTTCTGACCCATCTCACGAAAGGCGCCCGATGCTGCGCACCATGCTGAAGTCGAAGATTCACCGGGCCACGGTCACCCAGGCCGACCTGCACTACGTCGGATCGGTCACGGTGGACCAGGATCTGCTTGACGCGGCCGACCTGCTCCCCGGTGAGCAGGTGGCGATCGTGGACGTCACCAACGGCGCCCGGTTGGAGACCTATGTGATCCCGGGGCAGCGGGGCAGCGGCGTGATCGGTATCAACGGCGCCGCCGCCCACCTGGTCCACCCGGGTGACCTGGTCATCCTCATCGCCTACGGACAGCTGGAGGACGCGCAGGCGCGTACCTACCAGCCGCGGATCGTGCACGTCGATTCGGGCAACCGGATTGTGGACCTGACCGCGGACGCGGCCACGGCGGCGCCCGGGACGGCGGGGGCGCCGGTCCCCAACCCGTTGGCGGACTCGCTGGCCTGACCGGGGTCGCCCGCCCGCCCGGCCCGACCGGGTCGCCCGCCCGGCCCGCACTGCGCCCGCCCACCGGAGCCACGCCACGAGGATCTGTTACTCACCGGGCATCTTTGGCTACCCTGGGTGGACTCGTTGGTAGGCGGGGCGTCGACTCTGGGAGGCGGCGTGAGGCATCGGGTCGGGAAGGGCGCGCGGGCGGTCGGCGGCATGCGGGCGTGGTGCGCGGCGACGGTGGTGGTGCTGCTGGCGGGTTGTGCCGGGCCGACCGACGGCGACCTGACCGACGACTGGGGTGCGCTACCCGCCGCCGGTCCGTTCACTCCCGAAGTGGGGGTGTGCCAGGTGGCCGACGCCACCACCCAGGTGACCCTGACGGCGTACCAACCAGTGGAGTGCTCGGCCCCGCACCGGGTCGAGACCGTGCACGTGGGCACCTTCTCGACCGGGCGGTCCGGCCCACCGGCCGCCGGCTCGGTTGACCTGCGGATCGCGTTCGTCGACTGTGACACCCGCACCAGCACGTACGTGGGGGCCGACTGGCGGGTCGGGCGGCTGCGGCTCTGGGTGGCGCTCCCGTCCCCCTCGGGCTGGGCCGCTGGTTCCCGTTGGTACCGCTGCGACCTCACCGAGGTGACCTCCGCTGAGGTGGACGCCGAGGTGGTGCTCCGCACCGGCAGTCTGCGCGGCGGGCTCGCCGCCGGGTCACCGTTGCGGCTCGGTTGCCAGCAGAGTGGTCCGGATCGGGGCGGTGGGGTGGGTGCGCTGCACCCCGTGGACTGCCGCAGCCGACACGACGCGGAGTTCGTCGGGGTGTGGCGGGCACCGAAGCGCCCGTACCCCACCGCGGACGCGGACTGGGCGCCGCTCTACGCCGGCTGCCGCAGCGAGATCGCGCGCTTCACGGAGGTGCCCGACGACCCGACGCTACGGCTACGGGTCGATGTGGTGGTCCGTCCACCCAGCGCGGGCCGGTGGGAGGTCGGCGATCGGGGGGTCCGCTGCTACCTGTGGCTCAGCGACCGTCAGGTGACCGGGTCGCTGCAGGGCGCCGGCCCGGCCCGGTTGCCGGTCCGGAACCGGTGACGAGGAGCCTGCGGCGCTCTCCTTCGGCTTCGTCGGCGTGCGGGTCGGCCCGGTCGGGTACGGCGTTGCCCAAACCACTCGTCTCGCCCCCGGCGCCTCCCACGTGCGTTGTTCGGGTTGACTGTGGGGATGGAGCTACCGACCGGTGACTGGCCGGCCCTGCCCCGGCTACTGGCGGCGCCCGCGCCCGGGTGGGTGGAGACGACTGATGTGATCGTCGTCGGTTCTGGTGTCGCCGGGCTGACCGCCGCGCTCCACCTGCGGGAGGCGGGTCTGCACGTCACGGTGGTCTCCAAGGTTGACATCGAGGAGGGCTCGACGCGCTGGGCGCAGGGCGGCATCGCCGCGGTGCTCGATCCGCACGACACCCCCACGGCCCATGCCTCGGACACCGAGATCGCCGGGGTTGGCCTCAGTGATCCGGCGGCGGTCCGGGTCCTCGTCGAGGAGGGGCCCACCCGGCTGCGGGAGTTGATGCGGATCGGCGCGGAGTTCGACCGCAACCCGGATGGCTCGCTCATGCTCACCCGGGAGGGCGGGCACCGAGCGGACCGGATCGTGCACGCGGGTGGCGACGCCACCGGTGCGGAGGTGCAGCGGGCGCTACACGCCGCCGTTCGCCGGGATCCGTGGATCCGGCTCGTCGAGCACGCCCTGGTGCTGGACCTGCTGCGGGCCCCCGGTGCCGGTCCGGACGGGCTCGGCCCCGCCTGTGGGGTGACTCTGCATGTGTTGGGTGAGGGCAGCGAGGACGGCGTTGGCGCGATCCTGGGGCGCGCGGTGGTGCTCGCGACCGGGGGGATGGGGCAGGTCTTCGGGGTTACCACGAATCCCGCGGTCTCCACCGGCGACGGGGTGGCCCTCGCGCTGCGGGCCGGGGCCGCCGTCACCGATGTGGAGTTCGTCCAGTTTCACCCGACCGCGCTGATCGTCCCGCCGTCCGCCCGGGCGTCCGGGGCCCGGCACGCCCAGCAGCCGCTGGTCTCCGAGGCGCTGCGGGGCGAGGGTGCCCACCTGGTGGACTCCGACGGCAAGCGGTTCATGGTCGGGCAGCACGAGTTGGCGGAGCTGGCTCCCCGGGACGTGGTCGCGAAGGCCATCCACCGGGTGCTGCTGGCCACCGGTGCGGACCAGGTCTTCCTCGACGCCCGGCATCTCGGCGGTGACTTCCTTGCCCGCCGTTTTCCCACCATTGTGGCGTCCTGCCTGGCCATCGGCGTCGATCCGGCGACCGATCTGATTCCGGTGGCACCGGCGGCACACTACGCCTCCGGCGGCGTCCGTACCGACCTGCATGGCCGTACCTCCATCCCCGGCCTGTACGCCTGCGGTGAGGTCGCCTGCACCGGTGTGCACGGCGCGAACCGGCTGGCCAGCAACTCGCTGCTGGAGGGGCTGGTCTTCTCCCGCCGGATCGCCGAGGAGCTGGCGACCGGCCTGCCGGAGCAGCTGCGCCCGGCCTCGACCGGTGCCTGGGTGGGGGGTACGGGTCGGGTGCTTCCCGTCGCCGGCGTTCCCGACCTGCAACGGGCGATGACGCGGGGCGCGGGCGTGCTGCGGTCGGCGGCGACCCTGGCCGACACGGCGGCTGCCCTGGTCACGCTCGGCGACGCCGCGGGAGTTCCCCGTACCGCGGACTGGGAGGCGACGAATCTGCTGACGGTGGCGACCGTGCTGGTGGCGGCCGCCACCGCGCGGCGGGAGACCCGGGGTTGCCACTGGCGGGAGGACTTTCCGATGGCCGACGAGCGGTGGCGTGGCCACCTGGTTGGCACCATTGATCCACAGGGCCGGCTGCTGCGAAGGTGGCAGGGGTTCGGGGTTGCCGAGCGTGGGGAGGACAGGTGACGGGAGAGACCGAGGGCTTGGTGCGGGCGGCCGGGCTGGACCCGGAGCGCGTACGACGGGTGATCATCGACGCGCTCCTGGAGGACCTGGGGTCGGAGTTTCTCGACGTGACCAGTGTCGCCACGATCCCCGACAGCCAGGTTGACACGGCGGACCTGGTCGCGCGTGCCGACGGGGTGGTCGCCGGGTTGCCGGTGGCCGCAGCGGTGTTCGAGCTGGTGGGCGAGGTGACCGGAGCTGGCCGTACGGTGGCGGTGTCGCTCGTCGCCCACGACGGGCAGCGGGTGGCCCGTGGCGACGTGCTGGCCACGGTGACCGGCCCGACCCGGCTGCTGCTCACCGCCGAGCGCACCGCGCTGAACCTGCTTTCCCGGATGTCCGGTGTCGCCAGCCACACCCGGGCCTGGGCCGACGCGTTGGCCGGCACGAAGGCGATGGTGTTGGACACCCGGAAGACGACCCCGGGCCTGCGGGCGCTGGAGAAGTACGCGGTCCGCGCCGGCGGCGGCACCAACAAGCGGATGGGCCTGCACGACGTGGCCATGGTCAAGGACAACCACAAGCTGGCGGCCGGTGGGGTGGCCGCGGCGTACCGGCGGGTCCGGGCGGCCTTCCCGGACGTGGAGGTGCAGGTGGAGGTGGACACCCTCGCCGAGGCGGTGGAGGCGGTGGAGGCGGGCGCCGACTTCCTGCTGGTCGACAACATGGGGGTGGAGCTGCTGCGCGAGGTGGTGCGCGCGGTCGGGGAGCGGGCCGAGTTGGAGGCGACCGGGGGGCTGACGCTGGCGGTGGCGGCCGAGGTGGCGGCGACCGGGGTGGACTTCCTGTCGGTTGGCGCGCTCACCCACTCGTCGTCGATTCTGGACGTCGCGCTGGACCTACGGACGGGGTGAGGCGGCGGGCGTTGGCGGTTGTCTAGGCTGTCGGTGTGCTGCTCTGCATCGACATCGGAAACACCAACACCGTGCTGGCGACCTTCGATGGCGACAAACTGGTGCACTCCTGGCGGATCAACACGGATCCGCGGTCTACCGCGGACGAGTTGGGGTTGATGTTCCGGGGGCTGCTCTCCGGCGCCGACGTGGAGATCAGCGGGGTGGCCGCCTGCTCGACGGTGCCCGCTGCGCTCCGGTCGGTGCGTACGATGCTGGACCGCTACTACGCCCACGTGCCGCACATGATCGTCGAGCCCGGGGTGCGGACCGGGGTGCAGCTCGCCATCGACAACCCCAAGGAGGTCGGTGCCGACCGGGTGGTCAACACGCTCGCGACGTACAACCTCTACGGTGGCCCGTCGATCGTCGTTGATTTCGGCACCACCACCAATTTCGACGTGATCAGCGGGCGGGGCGAGTTCCTGGGCGGGGCGTTCGCCCCCGGCATCGAGATTTCGTTTGATGCGCTCGCGGCCCGCGCCGCCCAGCTGCGCAAGGTCGAGGCCGCCCGGCCGCGTTCGGTGATCGGCAAGAACACGGTCGAATGTCTGCAGGCCGGCCTCTACTTCGGCTTCGCCGGGCAGGTGGATCGGATCGTTGAGCGGATGGTGGAGGAGCTGGGTACGGTCAAGGCGGTGATCGCCACCGGGGGGCTGGCCCCGTTGGTGATGCAGGAGTGCCGGACGATCACCCACCACGAGCCGATGATCACCCTGATTGGGCTTCGGATGGTCTACGACCGCAACGTTTGAGCCCCGGACCGCTCGCGGACGGCCCGGCCGGTCGCGGGGCGGAGACAGTCATGGTGGTCAGCGTCAACCCAAGTAATTGCGGGTATTTCGGTCGTAATCGGTCGTCATCGCCCCCCTAACGCGGGAGTGGGCGTGGGTTCGGTCATGGCGGCCGGCTATCCGATGTCCCCCGCGAGAGCCCTTGAGTACGCTCGGGGGCTGACCCCACCCGAATTCCCTGCCTGAGGAAGCGCGCCGTGATCGAGCAGAACGCCGTACCAGTTGACCCCGCCGATGACCTTCCGGAGCAGATGAAGGTCCGCCGGGAGAAGCGGGACCGGATGCTCGCCGAGGGGATCGAACCGTATCCGCTCGGTTATCCGCGGACCAGCACGCTCGCCGAGATCCGCCAGGGCTACGCCGACCTGCCCACCGACACGGCCACCGGGGACCAGGTGTCGGTCACCGGCCGGGTGATCTTTGTGCGGAACACCGGCAAGCTCTGTTTCGCCACGCTCCGCGACGGCGACGGGACCGAGCTGCAGGCCATGCTCTCCCTGGACCGGGTCGGCGCGCAGCGGCTTGCGGACTGGAAGCAGCTGGTGGACCTCGGTGACCTCGTCGGGGTGACCGGTGAGGTGATCACCAGCCGGCGCGGTGAGTTGTCGGTGCTGGCACAGGGGTGGGCGGTCACCGCGAAGGCCCTTCGCCCGCTGCCGGTGGCGCACAAGCCGCTCAGTGAGGAGGCCCGGGTCCGGCAGCGCTACGTCGACCTCATCGTTCGCCCGCAGGCCCGGCAGATGGTTCGTACCCGGGCAACCGCGGTCCGAAGCCTGCGGGAGTCGCTGCACGAGCGGGGTTTCCTCGAGGTGGAGACACCGATGCTCCAGCTGCTGCACGGTGGTGCGGCAGCTCGCCCATTCGTGACCCACAGCAATGCCCTCAACACTGACCTCTATCTGCGAATCGCTCCGGAACTGTTTCTCAAGCGCGCGCTCGTTGGTGGCGTAGATCACGTATTTGAGATCAACCGTAACTTCCGCAATGAGGGCGTCGACTCGTCGCACTCGCCGGAGTTCGCGATGCTCGAGGCTTACCAGGCGTATGGCGACTACGACACGATCGGTGAGTTGACCCGTCATCTGATCCAGCGGGCGGCGCTCGCGGTCGGCGGGTCGACGGTGGTGACCCATGCGGACGGTCGCGAGTTCGACCTCGGCGGTGAGTGGCGTTCCGTGACGTTGTTCGGTTCCCTTTCCGAAGCGCTCGGAGAGGAGGTCACGGTACGCACGGAGCGGGCCCGCCTGGTCGAGTACGCCGACAAGGTGGACTTGGCGGTCGACCCGAAGTGGGGTCCGGGCAAGCTGGCCGAGGAACTGTTCGAGGAGCTGGTCGTACCGGGTCTGCTGGCGCCCACCTTCGTGCGGGACTATCCCGAGGAGACCAGCCCGCTGGTGCGGGCACACCGTACCGAGCCGGGCCTGACCGAAAAGTGGGACCTCTACGTGCTCGGCTTCGAACTGGGTACGGGCTACTCGGAGTTGGTGGATCCGGTGGTTCAGCGGGAACGTCTGGTGGCCCAGGCGCGGCTCGCGGCGCGGGGCGACGACGAGGCGATGCAGCTCGACGAGGACTTTCTCCGGGCCCTGGAGTACGGAATGCCACCGTCTGGTGGTATGGGAATGGGAATCGACCGGCTCCTCATGGCGCTGACCGGCCTGGGAATTCGGGAAACCATCCTCTTCCCGCTGGTCCGACCGGAGTGACGGTCGGGTCACCCGACTCGTAACCGGATCCTATTGACGCGCGGAGCGTCATCCGGGTTATTGTGCTCTTGCGGGATTCGCAGAGCCGCTGCACCCTGCTGGAAAGGAATGTGGGACGTGGCCAAGCAGATCATTCATAAGCTGGTCGATGACCTGGATGGCGGGGACGCTGACGAGACCGTCAAGTTCGCCCTCGACGGCGTTCAGTACGAGATCGACCTGTCGAGCGTCAACGCCGAGAAATTGCGGGAGGTATTCGCCGCGTACGTCGCCAACGGCACGAAGGTGGGCCGGGGTGGCGTGGTCGTGGGTGGCCGGGCTGCCCGGGGCCGGGGCGGTGCCACCGCCGATCGTGAGCAGAACAAGGCGATTCGGGCCTGGGCCAAGAAGGCCGGCAAGGAGATTTCCGACCGGGGTCGCATCCCGCAGGAGATCGTGGACGAGTACCACGCTCGCGCCGGCCACTGACCGGTATCCGGCGGACGCCGGCCCGGAGCGCAGGCTCCGGGCCGGCGTTGCTGTGTCTCGGCCCGGTGGCGGCCAGGTGGGTGACGCTACCGCTGGTGGGGCCGCCGGTGTCGGGTGGCGGGGAGCCGGGTGGGCTGTTTCTGGGCCGGTGGCGGTTTCCGGGGTGTCGTGGGGTCGATCCGGCGGGGGCCGAATTTCGCTCTGCGCGTAGCAGCGCTGCTACCGGAACACCTGCTGAGCGCGGACGGTTGGGCAAAACAGCGCGTATCTGGCGCCACCGGGGGAGGCAGGACCCCAGCGGAGTCGGCGCGCGGCGATAGAGTTAAAAGGCACGGACGCCCGTCCCGGGCGTTCACGCAGCGGCCCCGCCACGATCTAGATCATCGAGGCGCACGGTATGTGAGGAGCACGAGGGCATGTTCGAGCGGTTCACCGACCGAGCGCGTCGGGTTGTTGTCCTGGCCCAAGAAGAGGCCCGGATGCTCAACCACAATTACATTGGTACTGAGCACATTCTGCTGGGCCTGATCCACGAGGGTGAGGGCGTGGCCGCCAAGGCGCTGGAGAGTCTGGGGATCTCTCTGGAGGGCGTGCGTCAGCAGGTTGAGGAGATCATCGGGCAGGGCCAGCAGGCGCCGAGTGGCCACATACCGTTCACCCCGCGGGCCAAGAAGGTGCTGGAGCTCTCGCTGCGGGAGGCGCTGCAGCTCGGGCACAACTACATCGGCACCGAGCACATTCTGCTGGGCCTGATCCGTGAGGGTGAGGGCGTGGCGGCGCAGGTGCTGGTGAAGTTGGGGGCGGACCTGAATCGGGTCCGTCAGCAGGTGATCCAGCTGTTGTCGGGTTATCAGGGCAAGGAGCCGGCAGCGGCGGGGACGGCGCCGGGTGAGGCCGCTCCCTCGACGAGTCTGGTGTTGGACCAGTTCGGTCGCAATCTGACGCAGGCGGCCCGGGAGGGCAAGCTCGACCCGGTTATCGGTCGGGAAAAAGAGATCGAGCGGGTCATGCAGGTGCTGTCCCGGCGGACGAAGAACAATCCGGTGCTGATCGGTGAGCCGGGTGTGGGTAAGACCGCCGTGGTGGAGGGCCTGTCGCAGCGGATCGTCAAGGGCGAGGTGCCCGAGACGCTGAAGGACAAGCAGCTGTACACCCTTGACCTGGGTGCTCTGGTGGCCGGTTCACGGTATCGGGGTGACTTCGAGGAGCGGTTGAAGAAGGTCCTCAAGGAGATCCGCACCCGTGGTGACATCATCCTGTTCATTGACGAGATCCACACGCTGGTGGGTGCGGGTGCCGCCGAGGGCGCGATCGACGCGGCGAGCATTCTGAAGCCGATGCTGGCGCGGGGTGAGTTGCAGACGATCGGCGCGACGACGCTGGATGAGTACCGCAAGCACCTGGAGAAGGATGCCGCGCTGGAGCGCCGCTTCCAGCCCATCCAGGTTGGTGAGCCGTCGTTGCCGCACACGATTGAGATCCTGAAGGGGCTGCGGGACCGCTACGAGGCGCACCACCGGGTGTCGATCACGGATGCGGCCCTGGTGGCGGCGGCGACCCTCGCCGACCGGTACATCTCGGATCGATTCCTGCCGGACAAGGCGATCGATCTGATTGATGAGGCGGGCGCGCGGATGCGGATCCGGCGGATGACCGCGCCGCCAGACCTGCGGGACTTCGATGAGCGGATCGCGCAGGTGCGTCGGGACAAGGAGTCCGCGATCGACGCGCAGGACTTCGAACGGGCCGCACAGCTGCGGGACACCGAGAAGCAGCTGCTGGGTCAGAAGGCGCAGCGGGAGAAGGAGTGGAAGGCCGGCGACCTGGATGTCGTCACCGAGGTCGACGATGAGCAGATCGCCGAGGTGCTCGGTAACTGGACGGGTATCCCGGTCTACAAGCTGACCGAGGAGGAGACCTCCCGGCTGCTGCGGATGGAAGACGAGCTGCACAAGCGGGTCATCGGCCAGGAGGACGCGGTCAGAGCGGTGTCGAAGGCGATCCGCCGTACGCGGGCCGGTCTGAAGGACCCGAAGCGGCCGTCCGGCTCGTTCATCTTCGCCGGCCCGTCCGGGGTCGGTAAGACCGAGTTGTCCAAGGCCCTCGCGGAGTTCCTCTTCGGCAGCGAGGACGCGTTGATCCAGCTGGACATGTCCGAGTTCCACGACCGGTACACGGTGTCCCGGCTCGTCGGTGCGCCTCCCGGCTACGTCGGCTACGACGAGGGCGGGCAGCTGACCGAGAAGGTCCGGCGGCGGCCGTTCAGCGTGGTCCTCTTCGACGAGATCGAGAAGGCCCACCCGGACGTGTTCAACACGTTGCTGCAGATCCTCGAGGACGGGCGGCTCACCGACGGTCAGGGCCGGATCGTGGACTTCAAGAACACGGTCATCATCCTGACGACCAACCTCGGTACCCGCGATGTCGCCAAGGCGGTCTCGCTGGGCTTCCAGGCATCTGATGACTCCGACTCGAACTACGACCGGATGAAGCAGAAGGTCAACGACGAGCTCAAGCAGCACTTCCGGCCGGAGTTCCTCAACCGGATCGACGACACCATCGTCTTCCACCAGCTACGCCACCGGGAGATCCTCTCGATCGTCGATATCATGATCGGTCGGATCGAGACCCAACTGCGCAACAAGGACATGGGGCTGGAGCTCACCGACAACGCCAAGCAGTACCTGGCGACGAAGGGCTTCGACCCGGTCCTCGGTGCCCGGCCGCTGCGCCGTACGATCCAGCGCGACATCGAGGACAACCTCTCCGAGCGGATCCTGTTCAACGAGCTCAACCCCGGTCAGATCGTCATCGTTGACTGCGAAGGTGATCCGGCCGATATCGATTCCTCCACCCTCACCTTCCGCGGCACCGACAAACCGGCCGAACTGCCGGACGCGGTCCCGGCCGACCTCGGCGGTGCCGCCACGGGGGCGGACGACGCGGCCTAGGCCGGCAGGTCTCACCGACGAGAACGGCCCGATGGCGATCGCCATCGGGCCGTCCTCGTGCTCAGTGGACGAGGACCGGCGGTCCGTCCCCGGTCAGCCGGAAAAACGTTTCGTTGACCTGCTCCACGAGACCGTCGTTGACCAGGCCGGCCAACGCCCGAAACCGCTGGGCTTCGTCGGCCCACACCTGGTCCAGGCGTTGCCGGGGCACGGGAGCGGTTTCCTCCCGGAGCACGCCGAGCAGTAGCCCACGGACCTGACGGTCGGTGCCCGCGTACCGTTGCGGACGTCGGGTGGGGCCGGTCGGCGCCGGCTCCCCGGAGGCCCGCCAGGCGCAGATCGAGGCGACCGGGCAACTCCCGCACCGCGGCGACCGCGCCGTGCAGATCACCGCCCCCAGCTCCATGAAGGCCGCACTGGCCAGCGCGGCGGCGGCCGGTTCCACCGGCAGTAGCTCCTCGGCGGCGACCAGGTCGGCCGGGCGGGTGGCGGGGCCGGCGTCCGGTTCACCCGCGACCGCCCGAGAGATCACCCGCCGGACGTTGGTGTCCACGACCGGGTGCCGTTGCCCGTACGCGAACGCGGCCACGGCCCGCGCCGTGTACGTGCCAACTCCCGGTAGGGCCAGCAGCTGCTCCAGCCGGTTCGGCACCTGTCCGTCGTGCCGCTCCACGATCGCCACCGCGGCCTCACGCAGTCGAACCGCCCGCCGTGGGTAGCCGAGCCGCCCCCACATCCGGATCGCCTCTGCGGGCGGCTCCGCCGCCAGGTCGGCCGGGGCAGGCCAGCGGGCCATCCAGTCCGTCCAGGCGGGCAGCACTCGGGCGACCGGGGTCTGCTGGAGCATCACCTCACTGACGAGGATGGCCCAGGCGCCAACCTCGGGGCGCCGCCACGGCAGGTCCCGGGCGTGCTGCATGTACCACCGGCTGACCCGGGTGGTGAAGGTCGGTTCAGTCATCGTCGGTCGATCATGCCACGCCGCGGTGCGCGCGCCCCCACGGCGGCCAACCCGCTGACCAGTCCCGACGAGTGGTCGAGCGGGCGGTAATGGGGTGGCGTTGTGGGCCTGATCGGGGAGAATCCGGGGATGAGTGAGCTCGCCATCACCGTCATCGGCCGGGACCGGCCCGGCATCGTGGCCGATGTCGCCGAGGTGCTCGCCCGCCTCGGCGCGAACCTCACCGACAGCACCATGACCCGGCTCCGGGGGCATTTCGCGATGACGTTGATCTGCGTGGGCCCGGCTGCCGCCGAGGCCGAGGCCGCGCTGGCGCCGCTCGCCGCCGACGGTCAGCTCCTGGCGACGGTACGCGCGGTGGTGCCCGACGGGGAGCAGACGTCGAGCGGCGCGCCGTACGTGCTGGCGGTGCATGGTGCTGATCGGATGGGCATCGTCGCTGCGATGACCCGGGTGCTCGCGGAGGCGGGCGGCAACGTCACGGACCTGAGTACCCGCCTCGCTGGCGCGCTTTACGTCGTCCTCGCTGAGGTCGAGCTGCCGCCGGACGTGGCCGAGCAGGTGACGGCCCGGTTGGCGGCGACCGCCGCGGAACTCGGGGTGGAGGTAACCCTCCGGCCGGCCGACCCGGACCTGTTGTGAACCGCGAGGAGCGCGCCGGCCTCGGCGACTGGACGCTGGACGTGCTGGGCCCGCCGGGTCAGGTGCGGCCGGTGGTGTCCGCCCCGGCCGCGGTGCTCACCCGGGCCGGCGGCGAGGTGGATCCGACGGCGGAGCAGACGGTACGCCTCGCCGCCGATCTGGTCGCCACGATGCGGGTCGCTCCGGGCTGCGTCGGTCTGGCCGCCCCGCAGGTCGGGGTCGGTGCCCGGGTCTTCGCGGTGGATGTCACCGGCCATCCGAAGGCCAGCATCGGGCACGGTGCGTTCGTGCTGTGCAACGCGGTGGTGGTGGAGGCCAGTCGGTGGAAGGCAGGCCGGGAGGGGTGCATGTCCGTGCCGGATCTGACCGGTGACGTCAAGCGCGCCGGTCGCCTGGTGGTGGAGGGGGCCCTGCCGGGGACCGGAGCGACGGTTCGGTTGGTGACCGACGCGTTTGAGGCGCGGGCCCTGCAACACGAGATCGACCACTGTGCGGGTCTGCTGTTTTTGGACCGGGTCGCCGGTGCCCATGCCGTGTACCAGCGCAAGGTGTACCTGTGACCACCTTCCGTTCTCCCGCCCGTACCCTTGGTGGTTTGGGCTGTGGTAAGTGGAGAAAAGCTTTCATTGCTGGACTGGCTCGGCGCGTCGCTGTCGGTTGCCGTACGTGGCACCGCTACGGTAGAGCATCATGCGTCTGACGGTCGGCCCCTTGCCCCCCGCCGTTTACTGGCGGCGTCGCGCCGTTGTGCTCGGAGCGGTGTTTCTCTTTCTGGTGGTGGTTTTCTACTCTTCATGGGGTAATTCGGACGAATCCGCCAGCAAGAATGCCAGCGGGCAAGAGCAGCCCTCCGGCGACTCCCCAGCCGACTCCAAAACCCCGGATGGGCAGGCGGAACCCCCGGATGACTCGGGCGACGTCGGTGGGGAGGAGCCGCCCAACCCCGAGCCGTCCGAGCGGACTGAGGTGGATGACCCGCCCCCGGTGCCCCCGAGTACCGGTGACGGTGACTGCACCGATGCCGACATCAGCGTGACCGCTGTCGCCCAGCCGGCGTCGGTGGGCCAGGGCGATGCCGTTGAACTGCAATTGAAGATAAAAAATATCTCGGATCGGACCTGTAGCCGGGATGTCGGGGCGGACCTACAGGAGCTGTTCCTCAAGTCGGGGGCGGCGATGATCTGGTCCTCCGACAGCTGTGGTACCGGCGAGGGCTCGGCGGTCAAGTCGTTCACGCCAAACTCTGAGCGGTCCTATGGGATCACCTGGAACGGCAACGACGACACCCGCTGTCAGGGTGGGGTCGCCGTCGGCCCCGAAGCGCCGCCCGGCACCTACCAGGTGTTCGCCCGGGTCGGCACGAAGCACAGCGAGCCCGTGGAGCTCGAGGTCACCGGCTGACGGATCCGTACCGCTGGCAGGCGGTCAGACGTAGCGTTCCAGGATCGAGGCCTCGGCGAGCCGGGAGAGTCCTTCCCGGACGCCCCTGGCCCGGGCGTCGCCGACGCCCTCGACGGCCTGCAGGTCCTCCACGGTCGCGCCGAGCAGCCGCTGAAGGCTGCCGAAGTGCCCCACCAGGCGGTCAACGATCGCCACCGGCAGCCGCGGCACCTTGGCCAGTAGCCGGAACCCGCGAGGGCTGAGCGCGGCGTCGAGTGCGTCGGCGGCGGCCGGGTAGCCGATCGCGCGGCTGACCGCGACCAGGTCGATCAGTTCGGCCGCGGTCAGCAGGTCCAGCTCGACCAGGGCCTCGTCGAGGGTACGGGACTTGCGGCCGGTGGGGAGGTAGTCCCGGATGACCAGGGTGCGGTCGGCGTCCACACCGGCCATCAGCTCGTCGAGTTGCAGCGCGAGGAGCCGGCCGTCGGTGCCCAGCTCCACCACGTATCCGGCGATCTCGTCGGCGATCCGACGGACCATCTCGAGCCGTTGGACGACGGCGACCGCGTCCCGGACGGTCACCAGGTCCTCTATCTCCAGGGCGGAGAGAGTGCCGGAGACCTCGTCCAGGCGTAGCTTGTACCGCTCGAGCGTGGCGAGTGCCTGGTTGGCCCGGGAGAGAATGGCGGCCGAGTCGTCCAGCACGTGCCGCTGGCCGTTGACGTAGAGGCTGATGATCCGCATGGACTGGCTCACCGAGATGACCGGGTAGCCGGTCTGACGGGCGACCCGCTCGGCGGTGCGGTGCCGGGTGCCGGACTCCTCGGTCGGGATCGCGGGATCGGGCATCAGATGCACTGCCGCCCGCACGATCCGGCTGCCGTCGCTGGAGAGCACCACGGCGCCATCCATTTTGCACAGCTCGCGGACGCGGGTGGCGGAGAACTCCACGTCGAGCGGGAAGCCGCCGGTGCAGAGGCTCTCGACGACCCGGTCACAGCCCAGGACGATCAGGGCGCCGGTGCGTCCGCGGAGGATTCGCTCCAGCCCGTCCCGGAGGGCGGTGCCCGGTGCCATCAGGGCCAGGTTGGCGCGCAGCGGGTCACTGGCCGTGCCTCCGGTCATGTGCACACTGATCGGACGGGCGGTCGAACCCACGGCACCGGTGCGGGCGTGCGGTGTCGCGCCGGCAGGTTTGGTGGTGTCGCGGTCGGTCGGCACGGGGGACAGTCTACGGACTACTCTGCGGTGGGTGCTGTCGCGGTTACTGTGATGTGTCGTGCTGCCTGAATTAACCGATCCAACCGCTTAATAGCCGTTTATTGGGAAGCTTTCCGTATTAAATGGGCTGAAGGTTATTCGGCAGATGCCCGCGCGACGGCTTGGAGCGCGGCCCGGACATCGCTGACCTCGACCACTTGTAGCTGTTCGGCGCGGACGCCGGTGCTCTCCGGACCGCAGCCCGGTGGTACGAGTGCGCGCCGGAAGCCGAGCCGGGCCGCCTCGGCCAGCCGGCGCGGCACCGCCCCCACCCGGCGTACCTCACCGGTGAGCCCGACTTCCCCGATCGCCACCAGGTGCGGGGTGATCGCGAGGTTGAGCCCGCCGGAGGCGACCGCCAGGGCGACCGCCAGGTCGGCGGCGGGCTCGACGACCCGGATGCCGCCAACAGTGGCCGCGAAGACCTCCCGATCGTGCAGGGTCAGCCGCTCGGTGCGCCGTTGGAGCACCGCCAGGACCATCGCGAGTCGGGCCGAGTCGAGCCCGGAGACCGTTCGTCGGGGCGACCCGGCCACCGTCGCCCCGATCAGCGCCTGCACCTCGGTGACCAGAGCACGTCGCCCCTCCATCGCCACCGTGACACAGGTGCCGGGAACGGGCTCCGAGTAGCGGGTGAGAAAGAGCCCGGACGGGTCGGCCAGGCTGCTGATCCCGCCCTCGTGCATCTCGAAGCAGCCGACCTCGTCGGCCGCACCGAACCGGTTCTTCACCCCCCGTACCAACCGCAGGGACGAGTGCTTGTCCCCTTCGAAGTGCAGTACCACGTCAACCAGGTGCTCCAGCACCCGTGGACCGGCCACCTGGCCGTCCTTGGTGACGTGCCCCACCAGCAGAGTCGCGATGCCCCGCTCCTTGGCGACCGCCACCAGGGCCGCGGTGACCGCGCGGACCTGGGTCACCCCGCCGGGCACCCCTTCGGTGCCGGTGGTCGAGATCGTCTGCACCGAGTCCAGCACCAGCAGCCCCGGCTTGACCGCGTCCAGGTGCCCGAGCACCGCGGCGAGGTCGCTCTCGGCCGCCAGATAGAGCTGCTCGTGCAGGGTACCCATCCGTTCGGCGCGCAACCGGACCTGGCTGACCGACTCCTCGCCACTGACCACGAGCGATGGGTTGGCGCCGCCGGCGGCCCACTGCTGTGCCACGTCCAGGAGCAGGGTCGACTTGCCGACCCCCGGCTCGCCGGCGAGCAACACCACCGCGCCCGGAACCAGGCCGCCGCCGAGCACCCGGTCGAGTTCGCTGACCCCGGTCGGGCGGGCGCGCGCGGGCGCGGCGCTGATGGTGGCGATCGGCCGCGCCGGCTCGGCCGGCAGTCGGGAACTGACCACCCGGCCGGAGACGGTGGGGCCGGTCAGCGTGCACTCGACGACCGAACCCCACTCGCCGCACTCCGGGCAGCGGCCCACCCACTTCGGTGGTTGGTGGCCGCAGGCGTCGCACTCGTAGGCGGGGCGGGGTGCGCGGGCGGCGCGGGCGCCGGTCGGGCCGGCGCGGCCGGATCGAGAGGTGGTCACCCCAGGACGGTAACCGTCGCGTCGACGATCAGTGCCCGGCGCCACCCGGACCGCCGTGCCCGTCCTCCAGCTCCTCGAAGCCGGTGTGGCGCTCGATGATCGGCTCCGGGGGAGCGGCCGGGGTGAGCGGTACGGCGACCGGCGCCGCAGCCCGGATCGGGGTGCCACCGAAGTCGAAGGTCACGAAGACGCTCTCGCCGACCCGCAGCGGCTGGTTCAGCCCGATCAGCCGCAGCACCGCTGGCGCCTCCGAGTTGAGCTGGGCAAAACTCAGCGGCGGCACCACGATCTGGGCCGGCATGCCAGCAGGGGGCGCAGTCTCGGTGTCCGTCGTTGCCGGGCTTTCCCCGAGCGGGGCGTCGGGGTCGCTGCGGACGACCTCCTGGGCACCCTCGGTGGTGACGGTCACCGTGACCTGGTTCGGCGAGTCGTTGTAGAGGACCACGTTCAGGTTCGCGTTGTCGCCGGCCTGGTAGCCGTCCACCCCCGGGTAGGCGATCAGCAGGCTACGAACAGCGAAGTCGCCGCTCTTGCTCGCGACGTTGACACCCTGAATCGACGGTACGGTTTCGGCGGTCTCGGCAACCTGGCCGGCGCTGCATCCAGAGAGCAGTAGTCCGCTCGTCGCCAATCCGGCCAGTAGCAGGGCCGACCGGCGGGAACCTCTGATCGAGCGCGTCACGTCGGTCCTCCTCGTCATGATCGGGCCCGGTCGTACGCCGGACACGGTGGCCATGCCCGTGCAGACCGCGCTCCAGGGTAGTTGGGACTGATCCAGTTCCGCACGCCGACCCGGGTATGCCACCGCTGTGAGGGTGCTCAAACCAGTGGCCCGCTGGTCAAAAGCAGAATTACATCGATGAGGGCGATTACTAAAACCGCCCGGAATGCGGCCACCGACCGGGTCGTGGCGCGGTTGGTGACGCGCTCGCCGTACCAGAGTAGCGGTGGTGTCAGGACGGCGGCGGCCACCGTGGCGAGCCCGACCGGCGACGGTGGTCCGGGCGGCCCGAAGACCAGGGTGGCGGTCGCGGCGAGCAGGAGCCCGATGGCGGCGGTCCGGCTGCCGCCCGCGCCGAGCCGGTGGGGCAGCCCGCGGACGCCGGTGCGGGCGTCGTCGTCGAGGTCGGGTAGCACGTTCGCGAAGTGCGCGCCGGCGCCGAGCAGGGCCGCGGCGATGACCAGCCAGACCGGTGGGGTTCCCGCACCAGGCAGAGCCAGCACGACGAAGGCCGGCAACGACCCGAAGGAGGCCGCGTAGGGCAGGACCGACAGCGGCGAGGACTTCAGCGGCCAGTTGTAGAGCAGCGCGGAGATCAGCCCGGCGGTGGCTACCGCCGCGGCGGCCCGGTTCGTTGTCAGCGCGAACACCGGGGTGGCGAGCGTGGCCGCGGCGGCGGCCAGAACGGTCGTGCGTCGGCTGACCAGCCCGGCGGCGACCGGCTTGTCGGGCCGCCCGACCACGGTGTCCCGCCTCGCGTCGAGTGCGTCGTTGGTCCACCCGACGGCGAGTTGGCTGGCGCCCACGGTGAGCACCACGACGACCACCCCCGCCAGCCGGTGCCCGACACCCCAGGCGAGCAGGCCGGCCACCGCGGTGACCGCGGCTGCTGGCTCGGGATGGCTCGCCCGGAGCAGCGCCACCACCGACCGGGTGCGGGTCGCTCCCGAGCCACCGGCGGTGCGCCCGGCTCGGTCCGGTCGGGTCAGCACCCGCGCGACACGCCGTAGCACTGAGGAGGTCATGAGGGAAGTCTGGTCGTTACCGGGCAGTCGTGCCACGCTCGGTCCATGCCAGAGGCTGGCCGCACCCTGCCGCGCAATGATCCGCGCCAGTACGACGACCTGGCCGGGGAGTGGTGGCGGCCGGACGGCGCCTTCGCCATGTTGCACTGGCTGGCCGCGTCCCGGGCGGCGCTGGTGCCGGCGGCGTCGCGTCCCGGCGCCGTCCTGGTTGACCTCGGCTGTGGTGCCGGGCTGCTCGCCCCGCACCTCGCCGGCAAGGGCTATCGACACGTGGGGGTCGACCTCACCGGTTCGGCGCTGCGCCAGGCCGCCGGGCACGGGGTGGCGGTGCTCAACGCCGATGCGACCGCCGTGCCGCTCGCCTCCGGCTGCGCCGACGTGGTGGCCGCGGGCGAGCTGCTGGAGCACGTTCCCGACTGGCGAACGGTGGTGGCCGAGGCCTGCCGGCTACTTCGCCCGGGCGGGCTGCTCGTCCTCGACACGCTCAACGACACCGCACTGAGCCGCCTGCTCGCCGTCCACATCGGTGAGCGGCTGCCCGCGGTCCCGCGGGGGATCCACGACCCACGGTTGTTCGTGGACGCCCGCGCGCTGGCCGCCGAATGTGCCCGGTACGGGGTTAACCTGCGGCTGCGCGGGATTCGACCGCAGCTGATCCGGGTGCTCGGCTGGCTGGCCCGGCGGGCAAGGGGCGTGGGCGGGGTGCCCCCGCGCATCGTGCCGACCTGGTCAACGGCGGTGCTCTACCAGGGCTGGGGCCGGCGCGAGGGCGATCAGACGCGGACGGATGGATCTGAGGAGGGAACGGTCGCATGACGCAGGCTGTGCAGGTGGCCCGCCGGTTGGCGCCGCGATTCGCCGCCCGGGCGGCCGACCACGACCGGGACGGCACCTTCCCGGTCGACGATTTCCGGGATCTCCGGGAGGCGGGCCTGTTCGGCCTGATGGTGCCGCGGGAGCTTGGCGGCCTCGGCGCCACCTTCGGGGAGTACGCGGCGGTCGCGACCGAGTTGGCCCGGGGAAACGGCGCGACCGCGCTGGTGTTCAACATGCACGCCTCGGTCACCGGGGCGCTGTGCGCGGTGACCGAGGAGCTGGCCGAGACGCTGGGCCTGCCAGACGGGGCGTTGGCGGCGCGGGACCGGCTGCTGCGGGCGGCGGCGGATGGCTCCTGGTACGCGGTGGCGATGAGCGAACGCGGGGCGGGGGCCCGGCTCTCGCAGCTCAGTACGGTGTACGAGCCGGTGGCCGGCGGCTGGCGGATCAAGGGGAGCAAGACCTTCTGCTCTGGTGCCGGCCACGCCGACGGTTATCTGGTGGCCGCCCGTAGCGCGGCTAATCCGTCGGTGGTCTCCCAGTTTCTCGTGCCGGCCGGGGACGGGCTGGCCGTCGAGGAGACCTGGGACTCGCTGGGCATGCGGTCCACCTCCTCGCATGACCTGCACCTGGAGGTGACGGTGCCGGTAGACCGGCTGCTCGGCGGGGTCGAGGGGCTGGCTCTGGTCGTGGCGCAGCTGATGCCGCACTGGCTGGTCGCGAGCTACGCCGCGGTGTACGTCGGGGTCGCGCGGGCCGCGATCGATGCCGCGGCCGAGCACCTGAACGCCCGTGAGCTCGGCGGTCTGCCCGCGGTCCGGGCCCGGCTCGGTCGCGCCGACGCGGCGGTGGCCGCGGCGGACCTGGTGGTGGCGGAGGCGGCCCGGCGGGTGGACGAGGCGCCGGGTGACGCCGAGACGAACCGTTGGGTCTGGCGAGCGAAGTTGCTGGCGGGCACCACCGCGGCCGACGTGGCGGCCTCGGTGCTGGAGGCGGCGGGCACCGCGGCCACTCGGCGGGGGCATCCGTTGGAGCGGCTCTACCGGGATGCGCGGTGCGGTTCGCTGCATCCGGCCACCTCCGACGTCTGCGCGGACTGGCTCGGCGTGGCCGTGCTCGGTGGTGACCCGGACCGCGACGGGTCGGCCCCTCGTTGGTGAACGTGCCGGGAGAGCAGAACGAAGGGTGGGCATCATGGCCGTGCCGGTGATCGCGGGAATCGGTACGGCGCATCCGCCGTCGGCCGACCAGGGTGAGCTGTGGGAGGGCTTCTTCGCCCGGCACTACTCCGGAACCACCCGGGCGCTGGCCGAACGGATCTTCGCCAACTCGGGGGTGCAGCGTCGGCAGGCCGCGGTCAATCCGGTGCTGGAGGATGTCTCCGACTGGTCGACCGAGCGGCGGATGCGGCGCTATCAGGTGGAGGCGCTGCCGCTGGGCAAGGAGGCGGTGGGGCGCGCGCTCACCGCCGCCGGTCTGGCCGCCGGTGACGTCGGGCTCTTCGTGGTCTGTTCCTGCACCGGATACGCAACCCCGGGGTTGGACATTCTCCTCGCCCGCGATCTCGGCATGGCGCCGGGCACGCAGCGGGTCTTCGTCGGCCACATGGGCTGCTATGCCGCGTTGCCGGGGCTGGGCGTGGCGAGCGACTTCGTGACGGCCCGGGGTCAACCCGCCCTGCTGCTCTGCGCTGAGTTGACCAGCCTGCACATTCAGCCTGCCACGGCCCGGGTGGACACCCAGCAGATCGTCTCGCACGCGCTCTTCTCGGACGCCGCGGTGGCCGCCGTGGTCGTGCCCGGTGGCCCCGGGTACGCGGTGCGGGCGGTCGACTCGGTGACCGACACCTCCACCGCCGATCACATGACCTGGGACGTCACCGATACCGGGTTCCGGATGGGGCTGTCGCCGAAGGTGCCGCAGGTGCTCTCGACGCAGGTACGGGCGCTGGTGGACGGCCTGCTCGCCCGACATGACCTGCGGCGGTCGGAGGTGGACGGCTGGGCGGTGCACCCGGGCGGCCCCCGCATCCTCAACGTGGTGGAGCGGGAACTCGCCCTGCCGTCGGCCGCCCTGGCGGCGTCCCGGGAGACGTTGGCCGAGCGGGGCAACTGTTCGTCGCCGACGGTGCTGTTGGTGCTGGACCGACTGCACCGAGCGGTCGTGCCGGCGCGACGGGTGGTGATGTTGGCCTTCGGCCCGGGCCTGACCCTCTATGCGGGCCTCCTCGAACGGTCAGCTGGCGAGGCGGGCTAGCTCGGGTTCGTAGTCGGCGGTGGAGCGGAGCTCGGGGAGCACCTTCCGTACCGTGCCGGAGCGGTCCACGAGCAGTGCGCTGGCCACGCCGGCCCGGGGTGGCAGGCGGAGGAAGGCGCGTAGCCCGTCCGCCGGGTCGTCGAGCGCGTGCAGGGTCGTCTCCGGAGCGGGGGGCGACGCGCGTACGGCGGGGGCGGGGTTGACGATGATCACGGTGACCCGGGGTGGCGCGACGGCGATGGTGTTGGCCACCTCGGCCGGGCAGGCGCACGTGTCGGTGAGGAGGATCACGGCGGGCAGCAGGCCCCGTAGCGGCACCGGTCTACCGTTGTCCACCAGGTCGAATGCGGGCAGGGCCTGCCCGATCAGGTCCGCGGGTGTGGCCGGGGTCGACGTTGGTGGGGTGGGGGGTGGTGGGGCCCAGATGGTCGCGTTCAGCCCGGCCAACACGGTGACCATGGCGATCAGGAGGGTCAGCAGCGCCGGCACGGTCGAAGCGGACCGGGTCGGCCGGTTCAGCTCCCGGCGGAGCTGTTCGGCCTCGGCCGAGAGCTCTGCGGCGTTGTCCGGTACGACCACCCGGCCCCATTCGGGTGGCAGATCCGGCAGTCCGGAGTCGTCGTCCGCGGCGGGCCTGCCCATCGAACCCCCTGGATTCCTGGCGAGCCTGAGGCGGGCTCTTGTTCAGCCTGCCGTACCGGGACCGCTCCCGCCAGGCATGGGCGAGTGCCCGGGGCGCGGGCTACCATGAGTCGAGCGCATCGCCTTGGATTCCGGGTTCCGTCACTCAGTCGTAACGGCATATTGCCGTTACGGAGCGTGTTCAATACTTCGGTCTGGCCGCCTGTCAAGCTGAAGAAATCCCTCTCACAGTGCCCCTGAGCTGCGCCAACGGTCAGGGCAGCGGTGAGACACCGGTGTCTGAGCGTGTTACCCTAGACACAGCGAAAGGGGTTTCGAACCTATGGTTTTCAGTGTCGGCGAGACCGTTGTTTACCCCCACCACGGGGCCGCACTCATCGAGGCAATCGAGACTCGGGTCATTAAGGGCGAGGAGAAGCAGTACCTCGTTCTCAGGGTCGCGCAGGGTGACCTCACGGTCCGGGTTCCCGCGGAGAATGCCGAGATCGTGGGTGTGCGCGAGGTGGTCGGCGAAGAGGGCCTCGGCAAGGTCTTTGACGTTCTCCGGGCTCCGCACACCGAGGAGCCGACCAACTGGTCACGGCGTTACAAGGCGAATCTTGAGAAGTTGGCCTCCGGTAATCCGCTGAAGGTGGCCGAGGTCGTCCGCGACCTGTGGCGTCGGGAGCGGGAGCGGGGGCTGTCCGCAGGCGAGAAGCGCATGCTCGCCAAGGCCCGCGACATTCTCGTCGGTGAGGTCGCACTGGCCGAAAAGAGCACCAAGGACGAGGCGGAGATGCTGCTCGACAAGGTGCTGACCGAAGCCTGATCCGCATCTGATCGTCGTACCCGATCTGCCATGAGTAAATCACCGAGGACCGCGACGTGACCGCGCAGCTTGATCCGCGCGGTGACGTCGCGGTCCTCGTGCCTGCGGCCGGTGCCGGCGTACGGCTGGGTCCCGGCCGGCCGAAGGCCCTCCGGCTGCTGGACGGGGAGCCGCTCCTGGTGCACGCGGTCCGTCGGCTCGCCGCCGCCGCCTCGGTGCACACCGTCGTGGTGGCCGCTCCGGCGCCGGAGCTCGTCGCGGTCCGCGAACTGTTGGCCCCGGTGGCGCCGGTCACCGTGGTGCCGGGCGGAGCGCAACGGCAGGCCTCGGTCGCTGCCGCGCTCGCCGCGGTCCCCGCCGGCCCGGAGATCGTGCTGGTGCACGACGCGGCCCGAGCGCTCACCCCGCCCGGGCTGGTCGAGTCGGTCGCCGCGGCGGTCCGCTCCGGTCACGATGCGGTGATCCCGGTGCTCCCGGTGGTCGACACCATCAAGGAGGTCGGCGTCAGCGAAGAGGTTCTCGGCACGGTCGATCGCTCCGCCCTACGGGCGGTGCAGACGCCGCAGGGGTTCCGGCGGGCGGTGCTGACCACCGCACACGCCGCCGCCACCGACCCGCTCACCGACGATGCCGGCCTGGTCGAGAAGCTCGGTGTGCCGGTGGTCTGCGTACCCGGCTCCGAGTACGCCCTGAAGGTCACCCGCCCGTTCGACCTGGCGTTGGCCGAGCACCTGCTGGCGACCGACCGCTGACCCGTACCCTCGGATGGTGATCGTTCCGCGGGTTGCCATCGGCGTTGACATGCACGCTTTCGAGTCCGGCCGGCCTTGTTGGGTCGCCGGCCTGCACTGGCCCGGGCAGGACGGCCTGGCCGGGCATTCGGATGCGGATGTCGCCGCCCACGCCGCGTGCAACGCGTTGCTCTCCGCCGCCGACCTGGGCGATCTCGGCGCCAACTTCGGGGTGGGGCAGCCGGAGTGGTCCGGTGCCTCCGGGGTGGCCCTGCTCGGCGAGAGCGCTCGCCGGGTGCGGGCGGCCGGCTACACGATCGGCAACGTGTCGGTGCAGGTGATCGGGAACCGCCCCAAGATTGGGCCGCGTCGGGCCGAGGCGCAGCAGGTGCTCTCGGCGGCGGTGGGTGCCCCGGTGAGTGTCTCCGCCGCCACCACCGACGGGCTCGGCTTCCCCGGCCGGGACGAGGGCCTGACCGGCATCGCGGTGGCCCTGGTTTACGCAGCCCCGGCCGCCTAGGCTCGCAGCGATGTCCAGCGAATCCACCTCTGACCGCTCCGCCGCCGACGGGTACCTGCAGCGCGCCCAGCTCCTCGCCGAGCTCGGCCGCTACGACGAGGCCAGCACCGAGTTGGGGTTCGCCCTCGCCCTTGATCCCGCCCACGCGGCGGTGTTGACCACGCTCTCCCGGGTGCAGCTCGCGGCGGGGCGGCCCGCCGACGCGCTCACCGCCGCCGACGGCGCGCTGGCGGTCGCGCCGGACTCGGTTCCCGCCCTGGTCGCTCGGGGGATGGCCCTGGCCGACCTGGCCGAGCACGGGGAGGCGGCCCGGACCGCGGACCGGATTCTGGCGCTGGGTCCGGCGGACGCGTACGCCCAGCGCAGCGGCGCGGCGATCCTGGCCGGTTCCCGTAATGGTCAGCCGGCGCTGAACGCGGCGTGGCGGGGGGTGGAGCTGGCCCCACAGGAGCCGGCGGGGCACCTGGTGCTCGGGTTGGTCGCGGCCAACCTGCAGCTGTACGACCTGGCCGAGCGGGCGTACACCGAGGCGCTGCGGCTCGATCCGCAGCTCGCCGAGGCGCGGCACGACATCGGGGTGCTGCGGCTGGAGCAGCGCCGGTGGAGCGAGGCGCTGGAGCACCTCGCCGCCGCGGCGGCGATCAGCCCTGGCCAGATCAAGTCGGTGCGGACGATCTCGGCCGGCCTTCGCCAGCTGGTCGTGTTCGGTGCCGGTTGGTCCATGGTCGCCGCGGTGGTGATCGCCTGCTTCGCGGTGGGCAGCCCGGAGCTGTCCCGGGCCGTCGCGGCGGCGGCCGCCCTCGGTGGCGGGCTGATGGTGTGGCGGTACGCGGCGAAGCTGCCCGGCGTGGCCCGCACGATCCTGCCGGAGCTGCTGCGCTCCGACCGGCCGCTGGCGCTGGCCGGTTACGCGACTGCTGCGGCCCCGGTGCTGCTACTGCTCTACACCCTCGTCGGCACGGTCTGGCCGCTGGTCCTGGCGATCGCGGTGGCGGCCTTCGCCGTCGTCACCGCGCTCGCCCGCTCGGTGCGCTGAGGGCTACCCGCGCCGCGCCCACGTCCAGGCGTACGCGTCGTCTTCGCAGGCCGCGGCGGCGTCGCAGAGCTCCAGCGGGCGGAAGGTGTCGACCATGACGGCGAGCTCGTCGAAGTAGTCAACGCCGATCGACCGCTCGGCGGCGCCGGGCTGTGGCCCGTGGGTGAAGCCCGACGGGTGTAGTGAGATCGACCCCTGGCCGATCCCGGAGCCGCGCCGCGCCTCGTAGTTGCCCCCGGTGTAGAAGAGCACCTCGTCGGAGTCGACGTTGTGGTGGTTGTACGGCACCGGGATCGCGTCCGGGTGGTAGTCCACCTTGCGGGGGACGAACGAGCAGATCACGAAGTTCGGCCCCTGGAACGTCTGGTGCACCGGCGGGGGCTGGTGGACCCGGCCGGTGATCGGCTCGAAGTCGTGGATGGAGAAGGCCCACGGGTAGAGGTGCCCGTCCCAGCCGACCACGTCGAATGGGTGATTGGCGTAGACGTGCCGGGTCCAGCCGCGTCGGTGCCGGACCAGAACCTCGACGTCCTCGCCGGCAACGAGGAGCGGTGTGTCCGGTCCGCGGACGTCCCGTTCGCAGTACGGCGAGTGTTCCAGGAACTGGCCGCGCACGGACAGGTAGCGCTTGGGTGGGCCGATGTGGCCGGTCGCCTCGACCGCCAGCAGCCGGACGGGCTCGGTGCCGGTGGGTACGAGCCGGTGGATGGTCGAGGTCGGAATGATCACGTAGTCGCCGGCGACGGCGTCGAGGGGGCCGAAGGGGGACTCGACCCGCAGGGTGCCGGATTCGAGGTAGAGGCAGTGGTCGCCGGTGGCGTCGCGGAACAGCGGGGAGGGCTGGTCGGCCAGCACGTACGCGATCCGGACGTCGTCGTTGCCGAGCAGGTAGCGCCGGCCGAGCACCGGGTCGGCGCCGGCACCGTCGAGTTGGTGGGTGCGCAGGTGGCGGGGCTTGAGTGGGAGGTTCGGCGTGCAGGTGATCGCCGGTGGGGTGAACTCCTCGGCGGCGACGATCGCGGTCGGTGCGTGCCGGTGGTAGAGCAGCGAGGAGTCGTCGGAGAAGCCTTCCTGGCCCACCAGTTCCTCGGCGTAGAGGCGGCCGTCGGGCTGCCGGAACTGGGTGTGGCGCTTGCGCGGCACCTCGCCGACGCGGCGGTAGAACGGCATCTCGCCCTCCCCGAGCAGATCATCCAGGGTGTCCGAAAATCGGACGCTATTGTCCGCTCCTTTAGCGTCCCGTAGATTGTTGTCTCGTGTCAACGAAGCTGCCCCGACTCCTCGCCGGCCTCGTCGACGACGCCGCCGTCTTTCCGCCCGGCAGCGCGTCGCTGCCCGAGGCCGTTCCGGCGCACCGGCAGCACCGCTCGTCCTGGTACGCCGAACTCGTCGGCCCGCTCCTGGTCCCCGCCTCCACAGTGCTCAACCGGGAGCTACATGCCCTGGTCGACCCGGGCGAGGAGCTCGTGGTCGGGCTGATCGGAGACACCGGACCAGCTGACCTCCCGGCCGCCCTCGCCGCAGTGCCCCCCGGCGTCACGATCCAGCAGGTCGAGGTCGCCGTCGCCGCCCGCGGCGTGGACCCGCAGCCGGGCCTGGCCACGCTCTTCCCGGTGGCGGAGCAGCTCGCCGGCCGTACCGTCTACGCCGAGATTCCGCTGACCCTCGGCTTGATGGGAGCGCTGGACCGGCTCGTCGAGGCCCGCGCCGCCGGGCTGCCGGTGGCCGCGAAGTTCCGGACCGGCGGGCTCGCCGCCGAGCTCTTCCCCACCTCCGCCGAGCTGGCCGCGGTGATCCACGGGTGTCAGCAGCGAGGGCTGCCGTTCAAGCTGACCGCCGGGCTGCACCACGCGGTGCGACACCTGGACCGGGAGACCGGATTCACCCACCACGGCTTCGCGAACGTGCTCGCCGCCGCGCTCGTCGCGGCCGGGGGCGCCGAGGTGGAGCGGGTCACCGAGTTGCTCCGCGCCACCGACCCGCGGCCGCTGCTCGCGCCGATCGAGCAGCGGCTGGACGCGGCGCGTCCGCTCTGGGTCGGCTACGGCTCGTGCAGCATCCTGGAACCACTGACCGATCTGATCCAGCTGGGGCTGGTGAACGGGGGTACCGACGCATGACCTGGGTGACCGGCCTGGAGGGCTCGCCGTACGGGCTGCACAATCTGCCGTACGGGGTGTTCCGCACCGCCGACCGCGAGCCGCGGGTGTGCGTACGCGTCGGCACCGGTGTGCTGGACCTCGGCGGTGCCGAGCAGGCCGGTCTGGTGCTGGCCGCCGGTACGCTGAGCCGCCCGCGGCTGAACGACTTCATGGCGCTCGGGCGTCCGCAGTGGACGGCAGTGCGGGAGCGGATTGTCGAGCTGCTCACCGACAGCTCCCACCGGGCGGCGGTCGAGCCGCTGCTCCGGCCACTGTCGAGCGTAGAGCTCCTGCTCCCCTTCGAGGTGGCGGACTACGTCGACTTCTACTCCTCCGAGCAGCACGCCAGCAACGTCGGTCAGATCTTCCGGCCGGGCCAGCCGCCGCTGCTGCCCAACTGGAAACACCTGCCGATCGGCTACCACGGTCGGGCCGGCACCGTCGTGGTCTCCGGCACCCCGGTTGTCCGGCCGCGTGGCCAGCGGGCTACCCCGCAGGGTCCGGTCACCGGCCCCTCGGTTCGCCTCGACATCGAGGCGGAGGTCGGCTTTGTGGTGGGAGTGCCCAGCCGACTGGGCAGCCGTGTTCCGGTCGGTGACTTCGCCGACCACGTGTTCGGCGTGGTCCTGGTCAACGACTGGTCCGCCCGGGACATCCAGGCCTGGGAGTACCAACCCCTCGGACCGTTCCTCGGTAAGTCCTTCGCCACCTCGGTCGCGGCCTGGGTGACGCCGCTGGAGGCGCTCGGTGCGGCGTTCGTGCCGGCGCCGGAGCAGGATCCGCCGGTCGCTGACTACCTGCGCGACGAGCCCCACCTCGGGCTGGATCTGCGCCTGTCGGTGGAGTGGAACGGCGAGCGGGTGAGCGAGCCGCCGTTCGCCACCATGTACTGGACGCCGGCCCAGCAGCTGGCCCACCTGACCGTCAACGGAGCCGCGCTGCGCACCGGCGACCTTTACGCCTCCGGCACCGTCTCCGGCGCCGAGCGCGGTCAGGTCGGTTCGTTCCTGGAGCTGACCTGGGGTGGGGCGGAGCCGGTCCAGGTCGGCGGCAGCGAACGTACCTTCCTGGCCGACGGCGACACCATCATCATCACCGGCACCGCGCCCGGCCCGGATGGCACGACCGTCGGCCTCGGCGAGGTCACCGGCACCGTCGTCGCCTCCCGCTGACAGCGAATACCCCTTCCGTCCCGGTCCGCGCCGCCCTGGTGGCGCCGCGGTGCCGGAGCGATACCACCGGTGCGTCCACGTCCGCCCGTACCGGGCGAGAAACCTCCACCGGTACGGGCGGATCGCACAGGTCGTCCGATCGGGCTCCCTTCCTGTCACGTTGATCGACCGGATCCGTCGCCACGCGGTACGGGCCTGCTCCCCGGGTCGGGCTCGCGGCCGGCTGGCGGCACGGCGACAGGAGGGTGCAGGATGAACGATTTCCCAGGTGCGGTCTGGCGATCCAGCAGCCGCTCCAATGACCAGGGGCTCTGTGTGGAGGTGGCCGACAACCTGGTCGAGGCGCTCGGCGTGGTGGCCGTACGTGACTCGAAGGACAGATCTGGTCCGGCCCTCGCGGTGGAGGGTCCAGGCTGGGCGAGGTTCATCCGAGCGGTCCGGGCCGGAGAGCTCGGTAGCTGAGTGGCGAGGGGGCCGCGCGGGGCAGCTGTCCAGCAACAGCCGGCGGCGGGACCCCGCGCGGCGGTCACGGCGCGTACCGTCGACGCCACGGGAGGTGGTATGTCGCGGGTGACGGTCACGCGGTCCATCCAGGCGCAGCCGAACGACGTGTGGCGCCTGCTCACCGACCTGACCGTGCGCGCCCATGCCGCCCCGGGTCAGGTGGTCCTGACGCGCGGCGAGTTCGGCCCGGGCACCGCGTGGCGGGAGGTCCGCTCCCAGCCGGACGGGGCGGCGCTGATCGAGGAGTTTGTCGTGGTGGAGGCCGTGCCGCCGCACCGGCTGGTGCTCGCCTCGCCCGGCCTGGGGGCGGACTATCGGACCACCTGGGCGCTGCGCCCGGCCCGGTGCCGAGGCGAACGCAACACGGTGGTCACGGTCACGCAGGAGGCGATCCCCGCCGGAGCCCGCGGCCGGATCGTCGCGTTCTTCCTCGGCGGGCTGGCCGCGCGGGCGGTCGCCGCTGCGCTGCGCCGCGATCTCGCCGAGCTCGCCGCCGCCGGCCGGGCTGCGCCGGCCCGGCAACCACGCCGCAGCCGGACGCCGCGTCCTGGGTAGGGTTCCGGGCGGAGGTGCGCATGGTTTTCCCGACAGGCCGTCGGCTGTTCGTCGTGGCGGCGGTGGTCGTGGTGGTGCTGATGGCGGTGGCGGCCACGGTTTACCGGGTGCTGGCCCCGGCCGAGGTCAGCACCGCAGCGGCCGGCGCATACCCCACGGCGGCGACTCCGTCCCCCGGCCTCGTCGCGCGGCTGCCGGTGGCGCCACTGGTGGTGGACGGCCGGATCCGGGTGTACGCGGCCGAGCGCCAGGTCTACGCCGACGAGCCGGTCGATTTCAAGCATCGAAGTACCCCGTACTGGTCCTTCCGCCGCTGGCCCGCCGAGCTGGAGGGCGTGGTGGCGAGCGGCCACACCGTGGTGACCCAGTGGTCGGACGGCCAGGTGGTGGCGCTGGACGGGCGTACCGGCCAGATCGCCTGGCGGGCGGAGGGGCCGGTGCCGGAGCACGACACCGGGTCCCGGCGAACCGGTGCGGAAGTCGTGTGGAACCCGGCGGGGCTCTTCCTGGCTTCGGCTGCCGACACCTCGGTGGTGCTCGCTGTCGGCGGGGATGCGATGGCCGGCTGGAATCTGGCCGATGGGCGGCAACTCTGGCAGTCCGACATCCGGCCGGGGTGCCAGCAGGCGATCGGCACCAGCACGGCGGGCGGTCTGGTGAGCGTCGACTCCTGCAGCCCGGCGGCGACCATCGACTTCCGGGACGCGGCCACCGGCGCGGTCACCCGCTGGAGCCCGCCGGGCGGTGGGGAGACGCTGGTCGTCACCCCGCTCGGCTGCCACTCGGGTCGATCCGGTTGCGCCGGCCTCCGTACGGCTGTCGGACCGGGTGACGACGCGGCTCGGGGCTGGCTGTTCGGCCCGGGAGAGCCGGTTGCGGCCCCGGTGCTGGACGCGCCGGACACCCGGCTCGCCGGTGACGTCGCCGTCGGCGTACGGGACGGCGCCCTGGTGGCCCGGGAGGCGCGGACCGGGAGCGAGCGGTGGCGGCACGAGGATGTGGGCGCGGCCCGGGTGCTCGCGGTGGAGCCGGACCGGGTACATCTGGTCACTGACAGTAACAGCCTGATCACGTTTGATTCGGTCAGTGGGGATCAGCGATCCCGGTTCCAGCTTTCGCTCGGCACCGACAGCACATCGTGGGCCCCGGGCACGGCGTACGCGGTCGACGGCTACCTGGCGGTGGAGTGCCTCCGCCTCCCGGTCGACGCGGAGGCGGACGATCAGCGTTACTTCCTCACCTCGCGACCGGTTCTGCTCGCCGCGACCTGAGCAGACCGTCAGCTCGCGGCGAGCGGAACCGCCGTGGCTCAGCTGAGCGCGGCCTCCGCCGCGGCCAGGAAGGCGTCGTTCTCGGCCGGGGTGCCGATGGTGACCCGGACCCCGTCGCCGGGGAAGGGCCGCACGATCACGCCGCGCGACTCGCAGGCCCGGCCGAACTCCACCGCCTGGTCGCCCAGGGGTAGCCAGACGAAGTTGGCCTGGCTGGTCGGCACGTCCGGGACCAGCTTGCGTACCGCCTCGGTGACCCGACCCCGCTCGGCCACGACCAGGGCGCAGCGCCGCCGCACCTCGTCGGCCTGGGCGAGGGCCGCCAGCGCGCCGGCCTGGGCGGCCGCGCTGGCGGAGAAGGGCGTGACCACCTTCCGGACGGCCGCGGCCACCTCCGGCTGGGCGACCAGGAATCCGATCCGCAGCCCGGCCAGCCCCCAGGCCTTCGACAGGGTCCGCAGCACCGCCACGTTCGGTCGGTCCAGATAGCTGAGGCCGTCCGGCACCTCCGGGTCGGTGACGAACTCCCGGTACGCCTCGTCGATGACCACCAGCACGTCGTCCGGGACCTGGTCGAGGAAACGCTCCAGCTCGGCTCGGCGTACCGCGGTGCCGGTGGGGTTGTTCGGGTTGCAGACCAGGACCATTCGGGTGCGGTCGGTGATCGCGGCGGCCATCGCGGTCAGGTCGTGCCCGTGCCCGGCGTCGTTGCTGACCCGTACGCTGGTCGCCCCGTTGGTCGCCGCGATGATCGGGTACGCCTCGAACGAGCGCCAGGAGTAGAGCAACTCGTCACCGGGCATGCAGGTGGCCCGGACCAGGTGATCGGCGAGCGCCACCGAGCCGCAGCCGGTGGCGATCCGGTCGGCGTCCACCCCGTACTGCTCGGCGAGGGCCGCGCGCAGCGCCACCACGCCCATGTCCGGGTACCGGTGAGCGTTTGTGGTGGCCTCGGTGACCGCCGCCACCACGCCGGGTAGCGGGCCGTACGGCACCTCGTTGCTGGCCAGTTTGATCGCCTCGGGCAGGCCCAGCTCGCGGGCCAGGTCGGCCGGGCTGCGCCCCGGCACGTAGCTGGGCAGGACGTCCAGGTCGGCGCGGGTGAGCCGGGGCGCTGGCCGGCGTTGTCCGGTGTCGGTCATGCGGTGTCTCCCGGGGGTGCGGGGCGGTCGTTCGGGGCGGGGGTGCGGGGTAGCTGAACCACCACGGTCTGCGCCCGCTTGTCATGCAGGGCCTGCCGGAGCGGACGGTCGAACAGCGGGGAGAGGGAGTCGATGAGCTGTAGCAGGAAGCCGACGCAGCAGAACCAGAGCAGGGTGGGCAGGCCGAGCGTGTTCCAGCGGCGCAGCGCCCGCCCGAAGCCCAGCGGGGCGACGGCGCTCACCGGTAGCACCTGCAGGCCCATCACCCGCTTGCCGAAGGTCTGCCCGCGGTTGGCCATCGACGGTACCTCGTAGGCCATCCAGAGCGCCGTGGCGATCAACAGAACCGCGATCTGGAGGCTGTCGGCCTGGTCACCCGCCGCCGGTAGCTCGGTGGTGTTGATGGTGTCCTGCTCAATGATCCGGCGCCAGAACTCGGCGAAGCGCGGGGAGACCTGCTGGATGTACTGCCACACGAACCAGGAGTTCACCACCACGTTCAGCGCGAGGACGACGGTGATGTCGATGAGGCGGGCTACCAGCCGGGCCCCGAACCCGGCCAGCGGCAGCCCGTGCGGACGAGGCTCGAGCTGCTGACCGGGCCAGGTCGGGTACGGCGCACCCGGTGGCGGCCCGTACCCCGGCGGCCCGTACCCGGGTGGCGGGGCGCCGGAACCGGACGGGGCGGGCTGACCCGCCACGGCGCCCGGCTGGCCGGCGGGTGGGCCGGGCTCGTCGGCCTGGGTAGCCGGTTTCGCCTCGGGCTCAGGCTCGGGCGGCGGCGGGCCCGCCGGCGGGGTGGCCTCGGCCGGGATGGGCGCACCGAGCCAACCCTCGCCGTCCCAGTACCGCCGGGTGCCCGGGTCGGCGGGGTCCAGATACCAACCGGGTGCGACGCTCACCGCGCAACCTCGTTCTGCTCGCTCACCTGGACACCTTAACGACGGTGGTTGGCGGCCCGGGGGTTGGCGGCCACCGGGCCGCCAACCCGGACCGTCACAGGTTGCCGCGCTTCTCCTGTTCCCGCTCGATGGCCTCGAAGAGCGCCTTGAAGTTGCCCTTGCCGAAGCCGAGCGAGCCGTGTCGCTCGATCAGCTCGAAGAAGACGGTCGGGCGGTCCTGCACCGGGTTGGTGAAGATCTGGAGCAGGTAGCCGTCCTCGTCCCGGTCGACCAGGATCCGGCGGGCCTTCAGCTCCTCGATCGGCACCCGGACCTCGCCGATCCGGGCCCGCAGCTCCGGGTCGTCGTAGTACGAGTCCGGGGTCTCCAGGAAGTCCACGCCCGCCGCACGCATCGCGTCCACGCTGGCCAGGATGTCGTTGGTGGCCACCGCGATGTGCTGGGCCCCGGGGCCCTGGTAGAAGTCCAGATACTCGTCGATCTGCGACTTCTTCCGGGCGACCGCCGGCTCGTTGAGCGGGAACTTCACCTTCCGGGTGCCGTTGGCGACCACCTTGCTCATCAGCGCCGAGTAGTCGGTGGCGATGTCGTCGCCGACGAACTCCGCCATGTTGGTGAAGCCCATCACCCGCTGGTAGAACTCGACCCACTCGTCCATCCGGCCCAGCTCGACGTTGCCGACGACGTGGTCGATCGCCTGGAAGAAGCGCTTCGGCTGGACGCCGGCGTCGATCATCGGCTGGCGGTCCACGATCGGTCCGCGGGCAACGTAGCCGGGCAGGAACGGACCGTGGTAGCGGGAGCGGTCCAGCAGGGTGTGGCGGGTGTCGCCGTAGGTGGCGATGGCGGCGATCCGGACCGTGCCGTGTTCGTCGCTGACCTCGTGCGGCTCGGCCAGGCTGGTCGCGCCCTGGGCCATGGCGTGCGCGTACGCCGCGTCCACGTCGGGGACCTCCAGCGCGATGTCGCAGACCCCGTCGCTGTGCCGGGCGACCTGCTCGGCGCCGGGTGCGTCCGGGCGGACCGCCCCGGTGAGGACGAACCGGGCCGAACCGCTGGTCAGCACGTACTGGGCGTGGTCCCGGTAGCCCTGCTCCGGCCCCCGGTAGGCCACGCAGGTCATGCCGAACGCGGTGGAGTAGTAGTGCGCGGCCTGTTTGGCGTTACCGACCAGGAACTGCACGTGGTCCAGGCCCTTGACCGGGAATGGGTCGCGGCTGATGTCGTGGTCAACGGCGCCGACCAGCAGGTCGGCGTTGACCTCGTCGTTCGACTGGGGTCGGTCGATCGCCTGGGTCATGGTGGCCCTCCCTCGCGTACCGGCCGGCCTGGTGGGCCGCAGCCGTGTTCCGTCAGTGCCGTGTTCTTCCCGTGAATATCGCTGTGCTCCCGGTCACTGAGCAACTGTTCTTGATCTGGCTGGTCAGGTTGTACATGCAGTAGGGTCCTTGCCTATGAACCCTGGTCATACTGTCCAGCTGGACAGCCTCGACGTCGGCCTGATCGAGCTCTTCGCCGAGGAGCCGCGGATCGGCGTGCTGGAGTGCTCCCGTCGCCTCGGGGTGGCCCGGGGCACCGTGCAGGCGCGGCTGGACAAGTTGGTCGCCCGCGGGGTGATCGACGGGTTCGGCCCCGCGGTGTCCCCGGCCGCCGTCGGGTTCGGGGTGACCAGCTTCGTCACCCTGGAGATCAGCCAACGACACGGGCGCGATCCGGTCGTCGCCCACCTGGCGGCGATCCCGGAGGTGCTCGAGGCGCACACCATCACCGGCTCCGGTGACCTGCTCTGCCGAATCGTGGCCCGCTCCAACGCCGACCTGCAACGGGTGATCGACCAGATCGTGTCGCACGAGAGCATCCGACGCACCTCGACGATCATCGCCCTGGCCGAGCAGATCCCGCACCGGGTCCTTCCCCTGCTCCGCTCCGCGCTGCGGGCAACGTCACCGACGGCAGCGGAGGGCGCCGGGGCCGGTCAGCCGTTCTCGGCGAGCGCGTCCCCCAGCGAGGTGCGGCGGTAGCGGACCGTCCGGCCGGCGCGGGCGCGGGTCACCAGGCCGGCCTCGCGCAGCACCGCCAGATGGTCGCCGACGCCGCCCAGGCTCAGGCCGAGTTGCGCGACGAGCTGACTGGTCGTCGCGGGGGCCGTCAGGGCGCGCAGCACCGTGGCGCGGCCCCGGCCGACCAGCCGGTCCAGCGCGTCCACCGGCCGCGTCGGGTCCGCGGGGCCGAGTAGTTCGGCGACCCCGGCGGCCTGGTAGACGATCGCGTACGGCCCGGGCTGCTCGACGTAGTACATCAGGGAGCCGAAGACGGTGGGCACGAAGAGCATTCCGCGCCCGGTCAGCGGGTACGTCCGCGGGTCCCGGTCGGCGAGGTCGAGATAGCCGACGCCCGGGCCGGGCACCCAGTGCAGCCGGGGGTCCAGGTCCGCGACCGCCGCGCCCCAGCCGTACGCGAGCAGCCGCCCCGCCCGGTGCAGCAGGTCCCGCTCCAGGACGGCCCGTAGGCGCGGCCACTCCGGCTCGACCAGCGTGACCCAGGCCGCCTCGAGCCCGTCGGCGAGTTGGTCCACCACGTCCGGCGACTCGTAGATCCGACGGGCGTTCGCCGGTGGGGTTCGGTGGCCGGCGAGGTTGCGGGCCAACTCGGCGCGGGCCCGCGCCAGTGGAGTAGCCCGGACCAGGGCGAGTTCGTCGGCGAACTCCCGTGCCATGCCGTCTGGCGGCGGTTGGTAGAAGTCCGCGTTGTACGCGCCCTGGCGTTGCAACGCCAACAGCGCGTCGATCGCCGGCATGCTTCGCCGCAGCTGCTCGAAGGCGGGGCGGGCCCGGGTCACCCACGGGGTCAGCCCGGTGACCTCGTTCTGCCCGGCGCAGAGCCGCAGCGCCGACATCGCCTCCCCGAGCGGCGAGATGGCGTAGCGGCTCACCGCCACATCCGCCGAGGTCACCTCGATCCGCATGCCGCTCCTTTCGCTGGTGAACGAAAGGATAGGTCGTCACCGGGTCACTCCCCACACTTACTCGAATGATCGTTACCGACTCCCGTCCCGTCACCTTCCGGGACGTCTTCGCCGTCGCCGAGTTCCGGGCGCTCTTCGGCGGCTACAGCGTGTTCGTGATCGGCGAGACGGTGAAGATGCTCGCCCTGTCCGTGCTGATCTACGAGCGCACCGGCTCCGGGCTGCTGGCCGCGTTGGCGTACGTGACCGGGTTCCTGCCGCACGCGGTGGGCGGGGTGTTCCTGCTCGCCCTCGCCGACCGGTGGCCGCCGCGGCGGCTCATCGTCGGCTACGACCTGTTCCGGCTCGCCATGGTCGTGGTGCTCGCGCTCGGCGTGCTCTCCCCGCCGGCCATGCTCGGCCTGGTCGCGGTCGTCGGACTCCTCGCCCCGGTCAGCAGCGCCGCCCGCAGCGCGCTGCTGCCGGAGATACTGCACGGCGACGCGTACGTGTTGGGGCGGTCGGTGCTCACCGTGGCGGCCGGGGGCACCCAGGTGGCCGGGTTCGCCCTCGGTGGCCTGCTGCTCGGGCTGGTCGGCCCGTACGGGGCGCTCTGGCTCACGGCGGCCACCTGCCTCCTCGCCGCCCTGCTGGCCCGGGTCGGGCTGACGTCCCGAGCGCCCCGGGTGGCGACGGGGACCGGAAGCGCCGTCGGGGAGACCTGGCGGGTGAACCGGATACTCCTCGCCGACCGGCGGGTACGCGGCCTGCTCCTGGCACAGTGGATTCCCGGCTCGCTGCTGGTCGGGGCCGATGGCGTGCTCGTGCCGTACGCGGCCCAGCTCGAACCGGCGGCCAGTGCCGGCCTGCTGCTGATGGCCGGTGCCTTCGGGATGCTTCTCGGTGACCTGCTGGTCGGACGGTTCGTCGGGCCCGCCCGCCGGGAGGCGTTGACTCCGTGGCTGGCGCTGCTGCTCGGCGTGCCGTTGCTGGCTTTCGTGGCCGAGCCGAGTCAGTGGCCGGCGGTGGTGCTGCTCACGGTCGCGACCGCCGGTTTCGCCTACCACCTCGGGCTGGCCCGGCGGTTTCTCGACGCGGTGCCGGAAGCCCGCCGGGGGCAGGCGTTCGGGCTGCTGGGCACCGGCATGATGGCGGGGCAGGGATTGGCCGCCGCGGCCGGCGGGGCGTTGAGCGAGGTGGTCGCCCCCGGCACCGTGATAGCGCTCGCCGGGGTGGCGTCGCTCACCGCGACGGTGGTGCTCTGGCGGACGCTGGCCCCGCCGGGTGCGGGCGCGGCGGGATGCGGCGGTCCGGGCGGGCGGCTACCGTGTCCCGGTGGTGAAGGGGCGCGGCCTGGGTAAGCCTGGTTGGTTGCTGCTCGGGCTCGTGACGGTCGTCGTGCTCTCGGTGAGCGGTGTCTGGAACCCGTTCCCCGGGGTGTGGGACTGGGTGAACCGCAGTGCCCCGATCGGCGGGCCGGGCGTGGTCTGGCAGCAACGCGTCGGTGGCACCCCGCGCAGCGTCACCATCGCCGGGGAAGCCGTCGTGGTCGAGCAGCGCACCCGGGTGGAGGCGGTACGGCTCGGCGACGGCACCCCGCTCTGGAAGCGCAAGGCCGACTGGTCGGCGGTCGCCGGTGCGGGGCAGGACGCCGTCGTCGTGGTGGGCAAGCTTCTCACCCGGGGCTACGAGGTGCTCGACCCGGTAACCGGTGCCACCCGGCGGCGGGACACCGACGCGGTCGCGGTCTGGACCTGGCAGAACCTGCTGATCGACGCGCGCTGCCCGGCCCCCACCGACTGCACGTTGCACGCCTGGGATCCGCGCGGGGACACGCCGCTGTGGACGGCCTACCTGCCTGGCGTCCAAAGTGGCCTGCTGGGGGACAACCCGGGGCTGCTCGACACCCGTCGGATCGAGGCCGTCCGAATCGACAACGGGGTCTCCGGACCGGAGCCGGTACCCGGGCTGCTCGGGTTTCCGGTCGACGGTCGCGTGCACGTGTTGGACACCGCGACCGGACGGGTGCTCGTGGACATCGAGCCGGGCCGGGACGAGCGGCTGTCGGTGGTCGGTGGCCGGATGTTGCGGCTCACCGCCCGCTCCGAGGAGGGCAACTGTCTTTACACCGTCTCGGGATGGGACCCGTTGTTGGGGAAGGAGACCTGGCAGCGGGCGGGCGTCAACTTCGGCACCGCCGACGCCATCGGCTGTGCCCAGCGCCGGGACCCGTTGGGCGCCCGCAGCGTGCTGATCGGGGTGTCGCCGGACGGCAGGCAGGCGGTCCTCGACGCCTACGACGGCCGGCTGCTGCTGGTCACCGACCTGGGCACGAAGATCGTCGCCGTTGACGATCGATACGCCCTGGTCCGCGCGGCCGACCAGCGCTCGGTCTCGGTCCGCGAACTGGGCGGTGGCGAGACCCGGTGGACCCGCCCCGCCGAGAAGGAGCCGCGGGCGACGCTCACCCCGTCCGCGGCGATCTTCGCCGAGCGGGAGCCGTCCCGGCTCGTCGCGCTCGATCCGGCTACCGGCACTGAGCTGGCGAACCTCCGGACGGCGGCGAACGCGCTCGCGGTCGGAGCGAACGGCATGGTCATCGGCGAGGGCCGGCAGATCGGGTACGTCTCCTTCCCGCCAATCGACCCGACGGGGTGAGAGCGCTGTCCCAGGACCTACCCGGCGGGTGGGACCGGACGGCTCTTCTGCCCTAGGCTTTCCGCTCATGAGCAGTGCCGCCTCCTTCTCGTACGCACCCCTGCTGCCGACCGGTTCGGACCAGACGGAGTACCGCCTGATCACCGACGAGGGCGTTGACGTCGTCAACGGCCCCGGTGGTCGCCGATTCCTGACTGTGGAGCCGGCCGCGCTCACCGCGCTGACCGCCGAGGCGATGCACGACATCGCGCATTTTCTGCGCCCCGCGCACCTGGCGCAGCTCCGGTCGATCATCGATGATCCGGCGGCCTCGCCGAACGACCGCTTCGTCGCGCTGGACCTGCTCCGCAACGCCAACATCGCCGCCGGTGGGGTGCTCCCGATGTGCCAGGACACCGGTACGGCGATCGTGCTGGGCAAGCGGGGCCGGCACGTGCTCACCGACGGGGCGGACGCCGAGTCGATCTCCCGGGGGGTCTGGCAGGCGTACACCCGGCTGAACCTGCGCTACTCGCAGCTCGCCCCACTGACCATGTGGGAGGAGCGCAACACCGGCAGCAACCTGCCGGCGCAGGTGGAGCTCTACGCCGAGGACCCGGACGGGCAGCCGGACGCGTACAAGTTCCTCTTCATGGCCAAGGGCGGCGGCTCGGCCAACAAGTCGTACCTGTACCAGGAGACCAAGGCGTTGCTGAATCCGACGCGGATGATGCAGTTCCTGGAGGAGAAGCTGCGGTTGATCGGTACGGCGGCCTGCCCGCCGTACCATCTGGCCGTCGTCATCGGCGGCACCAGCGCGGAGTACGCGCTGAAGACCGCCAAGCTGGCCTCGGCGAAGTACCTCGACCGGCTGCCGACCGCCGGTTCGATGACCGCGCACGGCTTCCGCGACCTGGAGCTGGAGGCCGAGGTGCTGGAGCTGACCCGGGACTTCGGCATCGGCGCGCAGTTCGGTGGCCGGTACTTCTGCCACGACGTGCGGGTGGTCCGGCTACCCCGGCACGGCGCGTCGTGCCCGGTGGCGATCGCCGTGTCCTGCTCGGCGGACCGGCAGGCGGTGGCAAAGATCACCCCGTCGGGGGTGTGGCTGGAGCGACTGGAGACGGACCCGGCCCGCTACCTGCCCGACGTGACGGAGTCCCAGTTGGAGTCGTCGGAGGTGGTCCGGGTCGACCTCAACCGGCCGATGGCCGAGATCCGCGCCGAGTTGAGCAGGTACCCGGTCAAGACCCGGCTGTCGCTGAGCGGTCCGCTGGTCGTCGCCCGGGACATTGCCCACGCCAAGATCGCCGAGCGGCTGGACGCCGGCGAGTCGATGCCGGCCTACCTGCGGGACCACGCGGTCTACTACGCCGGGCCGGCCAAGACCCCCGAGGGCTACGCCTCCGGCTCGTTCGGCCCGACCACGGCGGGCCGGATGGACGCGTACGTGGAGAAGTTCCAGGCCGCCGGCGGCTCGATGGTGATGCTGGCCAAGGGCAATCGTTCCACCCAGGTCACCCGTTCCTGCCAGGAGCACGGCGGCTTCTACCTCGGCTCGATCGGCGGCCCGGCGGCCCGGCTGGCCCAGGACTGCATCAAGCACGTCGAGGTCCTCGAGTACGCCGAGCTCGGCATGGAGGCGGTCTGGCGGATCGAGGTGGAGGACTTCCCGGCCTTCATCGTGGTCGACGACAAGGGCAACGACTTCTTCGCCGAGGTGACCAAGCCGGTCCTCACCGTCGGCCGCCGCTGACATCGGTGCGCCCGCTCGGCTACCGCGGAACGGGCGCACCGCCCCCGTCACATGTTTCCTCAATTACGCGTCCTGGATTGTCGGACAGCCCTCTCTTGATCCACTCTCACCGCGCTATCGCCGTAGCCAAAATGGTTTTAGGTCGACAGCTACCCTGCGGGAAGTTGCACGTACGGCAGGAGTGGACGTATGCGGTTTGGGATCCTGGGCCCGCTGCGGGTCGGTGGCGAGGCCACCGTTACCGCGGGTCGGGATCGGACCATCCTCGCGACGCTGCTACTGCAGGCGGGTCGGATCGTGCCAGTGGCGGAGCTGGTCGACGCGGTCTGGGAGGAGCAGCCACCGGCTACTGCCCGGGCCCAGCTGCAGACCTGTGTGTCCCGGCTGCGGCGCCATTTCGTCACCCTCGGGTTGCCCCCGGAACTCATCGTCACCGACCCGGTTGGATACAGCGTCCGTACCGCGCCCGGTGACCTCGACGCGGAGGTGTTCGGCAACGAGGTTGCCGCCGCCCGGGCGGCGGTCGCCGCTGACGAACTGGCGGACGCCCGACGGCGGTTCCGTGCCGCGCTCGCGCTCTGGCGGGGGCCGGCGCTGGGCGGTATCGCCGGGCGGAGCATACGCGGCCGGGCGCAGACGCTCGACGAGCAACGGGTGACGGTGCTGGAGGAGTGCGTCGACGTCGAGCTGCGGCTCGGCAACGCCGTTGACCTGATCGACGAACTGACCGAGGCGGTCGCGCGACACCCACTGCGGGATCGCCTGCGGGGCCAACTGATGCTGGCTCTCTCTGTCATCGGTCGCCAGGCCGATGCCCTCGTCGTCTACCGGGACGGGCGCCGGCACTACGCCGAGGAGCTGGGCATCGAGCCCGGCGTGGAGCTGCAGCAACTGCACCAGCGGGTGCTGGCCGGGGACCTGGTCACCACTGGACCGCGGCGCACCACCGCCCCGGTCCGGGGCCTCCCGAGGGCGATCAGCGACTTCACCGGCCGGCAGGAGATCGTCGTGAAACTGCTCCAGCAGTTCCACGAGGGGGACACCCAGGTTCAACTGATCGACGGGATGGCGGGCAGCGGCAAGACCACCCTCGCGGTGCACCTCGCCACCCGCCTCGCCGACCGTTACCCGGACGCGCAGCTCTACATCGACCTGCACGGCCACAGTGACCGCTCTCCGTTGACCCCGGCCGCCGCGGTGGCGACGTTGCTACGGCAGCTGGGCGTACCAGCGGAGCGGGTTCCGGTGGACCTGGAGGACCGTCTCGCCCTGTGGCGCACCGAACTCTCCGGTCGGCGGGCGTTGGTGTTGCTGGACAATGCGGCGAGCGTCGATCAGGTCGCACCCCTGCTGCCGACCGGGCGGTCCTGCCTCACGCTGGTGACCAGTCGATGGCGGTTGGCCGGGCTGGATGCGGGCCACCCTATGTCGCTGCCCGTGCTCGATCTGGACGAGGCCGTCACGATGCTGGGCCGGGTGGCCGGTCCGGAGCGGGTCGCCGCCGAACCGGAGGCGGCGGCGGAGGTGATTCGTCGCTGCGGCTTCCTGCCGTTGGCGATCCGCCTGGCGGGTGCCCGGTTGGCGCACCGGCCGAACTGGCGGATCGTTGACCTTGTGGAGCGGCTGGCCGGAGCCCGTGATCCGCTGGCCGAGTTCGCGGCCGGGCCGCGTTCGGTGGGCGGCGCCTTCGCCCTGTCGTACGCGCAGGTCTCCCCGCCTTCGCGGCGGCTCTTCCGACTGCTCGGCGTGCATCCGGACAGCAACTTCGACAACGCGGTCGCCGCCGCGTTGGCAGAGCTGGCCCTACCCGACGCCCGGGACCTGCTCGACGAGTTGATCGACGCGAATCTGGTCGAGGAGCCGAGGCCGGGCCGGTTCCGCCTCCACGACCTGGTCCAGAAGTACGCCCGCCGCCTGTTGGCCGAACCCGGTCGAGCGGCCGAGCGCTCCGCCGCCCTGGAGCGGCTCCTCGATCATCACCTGTGCGTGGCGGCGGCGATCGCCCGAGTCCTCGAAGCAACCAGCCAGGCCGCCTTCGTGCTGCCGGATCCGCCGCGGGCCGACCTGGTCGAGGCATGCCTACCGCAGGGGTCAACCTGGTTCGACAACAACCGCGTGGTGTTGACCGCGCTGCCCCGAGTCGCCGAGGCGGAGGGATTGCTCCAGCACTGTTGGCGGCTTGCCCGTGCCTGCTGGTGGGTGAACTACCAGGGTGGCCACTTCAGCGAGCTGATGGAAATGCACACCGTGGGGCTCCGCGCGGCGGAACGCCTCGACGATCAGGCTGCGGTGGCGCTGACCCTGAACTACCTGGCCTCGGCGCACTATCGGCTGGCGCGGTTCCCCGAGGCGATCACCCTGATGTCGCGGAGTCTCCAGGTGTGCCGCCGGCGCGGGCTGCGGCAACAGATAATGAGCGTACTGATGAACATTGGAGCCGCGTACTCCAGCAATGGCGACTACCGGCGCGGCTTGGATTTTTACGACGAGGCGATCACGTTCGCCGATGCCAGTACTGGGCGGGCTAGGCTTGCCGAGCTGACGAACAACAGGGGCTGCGCGCTCGTCTACTGGGGCCGGTACGAGGAAGCTCTGCGCACGACCCGGCTGCACATGGTGCTGGCACGGGAGATCGATGATCTGTGGGCACTGGGCCGGGCGTTCGCGCACACCGGCATGATCCGGCACCGGATGGGGGACATCGTGCCGGCCCGGCGGCTACTCCGGGCGGCACTACGGCTCATGCGGCGGGTCGGCAACAGCTACGGCGAGGGCGAGGTCCTCAACGAGTTCGGTGTGTTGGCGCGGGAGTCTGGGCGGCCCGGGGAAGCCGCGCGGCTGCACCGGGAGGCACTGATCGCGATCAACAAGTCCGGCGACCGGGTTGGTGCGTGTGCCTCCCGCAACCTGCTGGCTCAGGCGATCGCTGAGCAGGGGGACCGGCCCAGCGCGTTGGATCTCTTCCGCCGGGTGCTGCAGGATGCCCAGAAAATCAACCATCGGTACGAGCAGGCGCGGGCCCTGGACGGCATGGCCCGCTGCCTGCGGTCGACGGACGTGAGTGCGGCGCGAGCGCACTGGACCCAGGCGCTTGCCCTGTTCGACCAGGTCGACGTGCCGGAGCGGCACGAGGTGCGGCGGCTGTTGACCGAGCTGGACTGACCGGCTCGGGGTGAATATCCGCGCGGGGCGGTCGTGCGCGGCAGGATGGTGGGGTGACGAATCCTGAGGCGACCGGCTACCGGATCGAACGCGACTCGATGGGCGACGTGGAGGTGCCGGCCGCGGCGCTGTGGCGGGCGCAGACCCAGCGCGCGGTGCAGAACTTTCCGATCTCCGGGCGGGGGTTGGAGCCGGCCCAGATCCGGGCGCTGGCCCAGATCAAGGGAGCCGCGGCCGAGGTCAACGGTGAGCTGGGGGTGATCGACGCGAATGTGGCCGCCGCGATCGCCGCCGCCGCGGCGCACGTGGCCGACGGCGGGTACGACGACCAGTTCCCCGTCGATGTTTTCCAGACCGGCTCTGGCACGTCGTCGAACATGAACACCAACGAGGTGATCGCCACCCTGGCCGGCCGCGAGCTCGGCGCCGACGTGCACCCCAACGACGACGTGAACGCGTCGCAGTCGAGCAACGACGTCTTTCCGTCCTCGGTCCACCTGGCCGCCACCGAGTTCGTGACCCGAGACCTGCTGCCCTCCCTGGTGCATCTGGCGGAGGCGTTGGAGGGCAAGGCCGCCGAGTTCGGGGATGTGGTCAAGGCGGGGCGTACCCACCTGATGGACGCCACGCCGGTCACGCTCGGTCAGGAGTTCGGCGGGTACGCCGCGCAGGTCCGCTACGGCATCGAGCGGCTGGAGTCGGCCCTGCCCCGCCTGGCCGAGCTGCCGTTGGGTGGCACCGCGGTCGGCACCGGCATCAACACTCCGCTGGGCTTCGCGGCGCGGGTGGTCGAGCGACTGCGCGACTCGACGGGGCTGCCGCTGACCGAGGCGCGGAACCACTTCGAGGCGCAGGGCGCGCGGGACGCGCTGGTGGAGACCTCCGGTCAGCTGCGGACGATCGCGGTCGGTCTCTACAAGATGGCCAACGACATCCGCTGGATGGGCTCCGGGCCCCGCGCCGGGCTGCGGGAGTTGCGGATCCCGGATCTCCAGCCCGGTTCGTCGATCATGCCCGGCAAGGTGAACCCGGTGGTCTGCGAGGCGGTCCGCCAGGTCTGTGCGCAGGTGATCGGCAACGACGCGACGGTCGCCTTCGCCGGTTCCCAGGGCGATTTCGAGTTGAACGTCATGCTCCCGGTGATGGCCCGCAACCTGCTGGAGTCGATCAAATTGCTGGCCGCGTCGGGGCGGTTGTTGGCGGACCGGTGCGTGGTCGGCCTGGTCGCGGACGCCGAGGTCTGTTTGGCGTACGCGGAGGGCTCGCCGTCCATCGTCACCCCGCTCAACCGGCATCTCGGGTACGACGAGGCCGCGTCGATCGCGAAGGAGGCCCTCGCGAAGCAGGTTTCGATCCGGGAGGTGGTGGTCTCCCGGGGGCACCTGGAGTCCGGCAAGCTCACCGGGGAGCAGCTTGATGAGGCGCTCGACCTGCTCCGGATGACGCACCCCTGACGGTACGAGGGCACGTAGCGTGATCCCGCACGCCGCTGGTCTGTTGGCGCGCGGGATCACGATTGGGCCTGCGGCGATATCGGTGCCTTGTCGACGATAGGTAGTGATGGATCACTACTGCGTAACTGGATCGGGCCGAGAAGCGGGAGCCGTAGCTGCCCGACTGCGCTTGATGTCTGTTTCTCAACGGATAGCGGTTAAGTCGGCTCTTTTTCCGATCAGCGTGCGTAGTGCCGCCGGTCTCCTCTTGACGGATGCGGAAGAGTTTGCGCGTCATGGCTGCCGCTCACGCTGGAACCGGTCCTGTCCGGCGGCCCGCCGCCGTCGCCACCTGGTGTGACGCACCGACCATTAGTTGCCTACTTCAATTTACCTGCTCGAGGGGCCGATTCCTTTAACTTGTTCTTAGCCGTTTCTTAGATGCGTTGCCGCAGGAAATTGTCGGCACGTAGCGTCGCCTCGACCCGCAGTTTGAGACCGAGGAGGCTACCGGCGTGTATGGCTGGAGCGAATCGATGGAACCGGATGGTGATCGTCGGGAACCCAAACCGGCTGCCGACGTATGGGATCGGCCTGCCGATGACTGGGACCGGCGGCAGCAGGAATCGTCGGGTGGCCGGCACCGCCAGCGGCCGGCGGGCGGGCGGGACGAGCCCGCCGGGCCGACCGGCGGACCAGCGAGTGGGCATCGGATCGGTGGTGCGTCCTCGGCCGACAGTCCACCCGCGAACAAAGGCCCTCGCGTCGGCCACCGGACTCGCCGGCCGGTACTCATCGGTGCGACGGCGGCTGCCACGCTGGCCGTGAGCCTCGGGGTTGGTGCCGCCGCACTCTCCGACGGAGACGAACTCATCCCCACCTCGGGCTACAGAGACATCGTGGCCACGAAGCCGACCTCCTACCACCAGGGGGGCGGGAGCCGTGCCGAGCGGCGCTCCTCGACCAGCTCCAGCTCCGGTCCCAGCGCCACGCCCAGTACCGCGGCACCGTCGCGGTCCACCGGAGAGCGCCGGGGGCCAGCTCCGGAGGCGTCGCGCTATACCGCTAAGCCCCGCCCCACGCGGGTGCGCAAAACCGCCGCACCCCGCCCCACTCAGGTGTCTACCACTGCGCCGACCACTGCGCCCGCCCCTGCCGGGGTCAGCGCGGAGGCCGGCGAAGTGATCCGACTCGCCAACGCCGAGCGTGCGAAGGCCGGCTGTGCGGCGTTGAGTGTCGATGACAAGCTGATGACCGCCGCCCAGCGGCACAGCCAGGACCAGGCCGATCACCGGAAGATGTCCCACACGGGTAGCAACGGCAGTAGCCCCGGCGATCGGCTCGGCGACGTCGGCTACCAGTGGCGCACCTACGGGGAGAACGTCGCCTGGAACCAGCAGTCACCTGAGGCCGTGATGACCGCGTGGATGAACAGCCCCGGCCACCGGGCGAACATCCTGAACTGCTCCTTTACCGAGATCGGCGTCGGCGTCGCGAGTAGTAACGGACCGTACTGGACGCAGGTCTTCGCCGCGCCTCGCTGAGCATCGTCATTGTTCCGGAGTCTTCCACCACCAGGTACCCCCGCTCTTCGTCGACGGCTGCTCGACGGCGTGCGCGCTAGTAGGGACGGAATCTGGCTCGCTGGCCGGCCGCGTTCATCGCGGCCGGCTGCGCCGTCTGCTCTGCGATACCGGGGAGGCCCACTCTGATCATGCTGAGGGGTGGTGGACTCGCCAGCGGTGGGACACGTGGCGATAGCCCCGGCCCTGTCTGGCGGTATCCCTGACTGGCTCATTCGGTCAGGCGCGGCTGCCAGCCACTCGCCACCGATCGGCGGCATCGGTCGGGGTCGTCTCCGGTGGCGGTGAAGAGTGCGGTCAGCAGGAGGGGGCCGTGGGCGAGGGCCGGCCGGGGCAGCGGGCCGGTGGCGACCAGGGAGACCAGCCCGTGGGCGACGGCCCAGCTCTGGGTGGCCAGTTCGAGCGGGTTGGTGTCGGCGCGGTAGCGGCCGGCTAGCCGGCCTCGTTCGGCGGCTTGGACCAGGTATTCCAGGGTGTCGTCCGCTGCCTGGGCGTCTTCCAGGTCGAAGTTGGCGTCGAACATGACCCGGTACAGGTCGGGGTGGTCCAGGGCGTTGCCCAGGTAGGCGGTGACCAGGGCGGTCAGGTCCCGGACCGGGTCCTTCGAGGGCGCGACCTGGGCGAGCCGGGTGCCCAGGCGGGTGAAGCCCTCCTGCCGGAGGGCTTTCCACATGCCGTCCATCCCGCCGAAGTGGGTGTAGACGGCCATGGTGGACACGCTCGTGCCGGCCACCAGCGAGCGGAGGGTGATGGGCTCGCGGGTGCGGAGCATCTGCGCGGCCCGCTCGATGAGTTGGGTACGGACCGCTGGGTCTTTCCTCCTGGCCACAACGCCAGGATACATAGCATAGCTGTGCTATGTTTAGATGGTCTAACCGACAGCTCCAGGAAAGGGAGTCAGCATGACCATCACACTGGTGAACCCCGAAGGGCTGCCGAAGGTCGACCTCTACTCGCAGGTGGCGGTCGCCGCCGGGTCGCGGCTGGTCTTCCTCGCCGGCCAGGTCGCCGTCGATGCCGACGGGAACACGGTTGGCGTGGGCGACCTCGCCGCCCAGGTCGAGCAGTGCTACCTCAACGTCGCCACCGCCCTGGCCGAGGTCGGCGGCTCCTTCGATGACGTGGCGAAGTTGACCGTGTACGTCGTCGACTGGACGCCCGACAAGATGGCGCTCCTGGGGGAGGGCATCGCGCGGGCGGCGGCGAAGTTGGGCGTCACCCTGGCCGCCCCGTTGACGGGCCTGGGCATCAGCGCGCTCGCCGGCCCCGACCTGCTGGTCGAGGTGGAGGCCACCGCAGTCCTCGGCGGCTAGGGCCGCGAAGGAGCAAGGGTCCGACGGCGCCGTACGGCGCCGGACTCAAGCAATCTGACTCATCTCGTACCGCGTGCATTCAGCGATCTTGTCGGCGGTGGCTTCCCCATGCTCTTGCACGTGTGAGCGGTTCATGTGCACCTGCCAGAGTTCATAGGACTCCCAGTTCTCGTAAACGAGGAAACGGGTGGGGTCGCTGTTGTCCTGATGGAGGTAGTAGTCGATGCACCCGTTCTCCTGGCGGATGAGCGGGACAACCCTCCTGAGCTCGGCCTTGAGCGGTTCCACCTGGTCCGGCTTGGCGTGAACGTCGACAACAATGGTCAGGTGCGGCATTCGGCGCTCCAGGGTTCCTCGGCTGCGCTTAACCTCCTCAAGCTAGCGGCTGAGATCACCGGGAGTCCCGGCAAGCCATCAACTGGGGCAGCGAGCTGAACCGAGGACCGAGGACCGAGGATCGAGGACCGAGGATCGAGGACCGAGGATCGAGGACCGAGGGCCGGGGATCGAGGACCGAGGGCCGGGGATCGAGGACCGAGGGCCAGGGGCGCGGGCGGTGGCGGAGTCGGCCGTCATCCAGGCCGTCTGGTGTTCCCTGGGGCGTGGCCTCCGCGCCCCAGGGAACACCCAGCTCAGCGCAGGATCTTAAACCGCAGGTGGGTCGCCTGGGGCGTATCGATCACACCGATGTTCTCCAACCGCAGGGCGGTAGCGTCGAACAGCTTGATCCCGCCGTCGATCACCAGGGGCCGTACCGCCAGCCGCATCTCGTCAACGAGCCCCGCGGCCAGGCACTGCTGGGCGAGCTGGGCGCCGCCGCCGATGATGACCTCGCGCTCGCCCGCGGCGGCCTGCGCCCGGCGTACGGCCTCGGCCACGTCCGGGATGAAGTGGAAGACGGTGTCCCCTTTGGCCACCTGCTCTGGCGCGCTGTGCGACACGACGAAGTGCTCGACCGGGAACGGGTTGTCCACGAACCCGTCCTGGCTGGCACCCTGGTCGTAGGTGCGTCGCCCCATGACCATCGCGCCCATGCTGCGCTGCAGCTCCTCGACGATCGCCTGGCTCTCCGGCGAGGGTGCGAAGAACCAGTCATGCAGCCCGGCGGGCCCACCGTCCGCGGCGGCGATGCAACCATCTACCGACATCGTCATATCCAATACTACTTTTCCCATGAAACCTCCACCGGTTGCTGGCATCCTCGCTTCGCGAGCCGGGAACAGCGCTCCTGCCCACCTCTCCGGGGTTGCTGAGGTGTCATGATCACGGAAAGCTCGCTTTCACCGATATCATCATCACCCACCGACATTCCGGTGCCCCGCTGACTCACTGGTGCCCCCCACCTAACCAACCCCGTCATCCTGATCTGAATTCATCGCTGGCGGGCTGTTTCGGGGTGTCCAGGCGAGGAACCGGTCGAAGAGGGTTTTTGGGTCTGGGCCATGCTGTGGGTGGAGTTTGTGCAGGTCGGCTGCGGCGTCGTGGAGTTGGGCGCAGAGGTAGATCCGGAGTGCGACGAGGTCCTTGCCGTACTCGTGGCGCAGGGTGAGTCGGGCGGTGGCGCAGGGCCAGGTTGCGGCGCAGGTGCGGCAGATCCAGAGTGGGCGTAGCGGCAGGTGCGGTCGGGCGGCGGGCGGGGTCACCACTTGCCGCCGTTGGCGCGCCAGGTTTGGGCGGGGGTGAGCCAGCCCACCCGGCCTACCTGGGGGTTGGCGACGGTGGGGGCGTTCCACGCGGGGCGGTTCGGCGGGGGCGCGGCGGTGGTGGGTTCGGTTGGCACGATGGTGTGGCGGTCCGGGCAGGTTCGCCAGCGTAGGCCGCAGGAGCACTGGGGGCGGGGCCCGCGCCAGACCCGGCGGTGTCGGGGTGCGAGCGGTATGGGGCGTTGGTTGCGCGGCCACCGGAATGCGCGGGAAAACCAGCTTCGGATAGATCGAGACATGACGCGGCCCTTCTTGAATCCACTGTGAGTGTCACGGCCCCGGCGGTGGGGCCGCCCGGCCGGGGGAGCGGGCGACCCACCGCGACGCCGCGTTCGAGAATGGAAGCGAGCGTCGTGCTTCACAGTGTGCTGAGGGTGCGGCTACGGTCGGAAGGGTTTGGCCGTGTTGTGCGAGGGCCTTTGGGTGGGGCCGGGGTTGCGGGTGGCGCGTTATTGGAGTCGATCAACCGGTTCGTGGAGGGCGGTTGGAGATGGCGACTGGAGAGATGACCGCTGCGGCGTTTTTGGTGGCGGAGTTACGGCGGGCGCGGATTCGGCGGGGCTGGAGTCAGGAGGAGTTGGCCAAGGCCATCAACTATTCGCCGTCGATGGTCAGTGCGGTGGAGTTGGGGCAGGCGCCGCCGACCAGCAAGTATCTCGAACAGTTCGACAAGGTTGTCGACACCGGCGGCCTCTTCACCCGCATGTTGACCGATTTGGTCGTCCTCGATAAGAACCAGGCATGGTCCCGTGGTTGGCGCAGAATCCAGGCGGAGTCGTGGGCCCTACGCTGGTTCGATCCACTACACGTTCCAGGGTTGTTGCAGACCGAGGCGTATGCGCGGGCGGTCTTTGAGTCGGATCCGCTACTTGAGCCAGAGGAGGTGGAGCGCAGGCTTGCCGACCGACTGGACGGTCAGGCAGTTCTCTATGCCGAGCGTCCGTCCCGGCTCGTGGGGGTGATGGATGAGGCGGTGTTGCGGCGGAGGGTAGGTGGTCGAAAGGTCATGCGCGACCAGTTGTCACACCTCGCCCGCTTAGCCGTCGAGCACCCACACGTCCGAGTCCAAGTCGTGCCCTGTTCTGCGGAAGAGTATCCAGGTCTCAATGGCCCGTTCATCCTCGCCAGCATGGCTGGTGGAGGCGAACTCGCGTTCCTCGGTGGCCAGATCGGCGGTCAGGAGTTCGACCGGCTGGCTGATCTCATGCGCTTGCAGCGGACCTGGGAAGCTACTCTCGCCGTGGCCCTGCCCCCGCAGGAGTCCATCGAGCGGATCAAGGAACTGGTGGAGTCATGGAAATGACCGGTGCGCGGTGGCGTAAGAGCAGTCGCAGTGGTTCCAACGACCAGTGTGTTGAGGTGGCGACGAACCTACCAGGTGTGGTGGGGGTGCGGGACAGTAAGGATCCGGCGGGTCCGGCGCTCTCCATCGACCCGGGTTCCTGGCGGTCCTTCACCGCCGCGTTACGCCGTTAGGGCGAGCGCCTCCATCGTCACGAACGTCGTGCGTCGCAGGCATTGCCTGGTCCAAACGCGCCACCTGGGAAGCATGCTTGTCGCCGGGGCAGCGGGCAGGCATGCGACCCGGACTGGCTGGGATGTGCACCCCTGTTCACCGTCGGGTCGGCGAGGGTGGGTCCCTGCGCTGCGGTCAGTGATGAGGCGGGAGCTAGGACCACGCTCTCGGTGCCAACGGTGCGCTCTTCGCCTTGGCGGGTGACGACGAGGAAGGCGGTGAGAACGTGCGGCGGCGCGCGGTACTGCAAGCCCTCAGCACGGCCGGGATGGCGGTGGCGGGTTGGCCGCTGACCTCGGCAACCACACCTCGCAAGGTCGGCATGGATCACGTTGCTGACCTCGTCGACACGACCGCCGTCTACCGGGGGTGGGTATCTCGACATGGTGGATTGGCTGTGCAGCAACCGGCTGCGCAGTTGCTGGAGCGGGCCGCCACCCTGTACGGCACTGCCCACGAACCGAAGGTTCGTACGGCGCTACTCGTCGCGATCGCCGAACTCGCCGGCCTCGGCGCGTACATCGCGCGCGACATTGGAGACCACCGCAGCGCCGACGAACACGCCTGGCTTGCCTTGTCCGCCGCCACCACCGCCGGCGATACCGCCCTTGGCGGTCACACCGTCGTGCGGATGGCGGGGCACAACATCGAACTGCGTAACCCCGACAAGACGCTGGCACTCCTCGACGCGGCCGCGCAGCGCGCCAGCGACCTGTTCACCGCAGGCGACCGCGCCAACCAGACCTGTATCCGGGCGTGGGCGCACGCCCAGGCAGGTCACACGGACCTGGTCCGTCGTGCTGTGGGAGACGCCGAGGACGCCTTCACCCAGGTAGATGCGACTGGTGCACCCGGCTGGGCCGCCCAGCACGTCACCGAGGCAGAGCTCTACAGCCTCACCGGCGCCGCGTACACGGACCTAGCTCGCACCAACCCCCGACATGCCCTAACCGCCATCAATCGTCTTCATCGGGCCCTGGACCTGCGCGGCGTGTCGTTAGCCCGGAACCGTACCCTCGACCAACTCAGCCTGGCGGAAGCGTTGCTGTACGCCGGGGAGTTTGACGAAGCGGGGCGGGTTGCGTCGGTGGCTACCGACGCTGTCGGCGATATCAATTCGGGCCGGCTCTCGCTGCGCATCGCTGGTTTGACTCGCCAGATGCAGCCGCATGCCCGCAAAGCGCCTGCCATTGCCGAGTTCGTCGCAGCGCAACGTGCCGGATAGGTTCCCGGTGGCGTCTGTTCGTCACCATTCAATGCAGCTAGGGTGAGGAATTGCATCTACAGAGATCGATCGAACTGGTGAGGAGAGTGGTGAAGTCATGAACTTGACGGGTGCTACCTGGCGGAAGAGCAGCCGGAGTGGTTCTAGTGACCAGTGTGTTGAGGTGGCGACGAACCTGCCGGGTGTGGTGGGGGTGCGGGACAGTAAGGATCCGATGGGTCCGGCGCTCTCCATCGACTCGGGCTCCTGGCGCTCCTTCACCGCCGCGCTACGCCGTTAGGCGAGCGCCCCGGCCTGGTTGTCAGGCCGGGGCGGTCCACGATTACCTAACGCAGTCGACCGCGGGCGTCGCCGTTGTCCTGGTCGGCGACGAAAGCGACGAGCCAGGCCAGCGGCGCGTTCCAGTTGATGGTCAGCTCGTTGGTCGACCACGATTCGATGTCGTCGAGGTAGCAGAACTGCGGCGGGCACCCCTGCAGTTTCTGCTGGGCGACCGGGTCCTGGATGCTTGAGTTGGGACCTCCGGACAGGGTGCCCCGGGGCGGGTTGGGCAGGTCGGTGTTGAGTTGGTGGGCGTACCAGCGGCTGTGCTGGTTCTCCGAGGCCACCTCGCCGTACCCGGTCACGTAGGACTGGTTGAGAGCGTTGCGCCCGAAGATGTAGTCCATGGTTTCCAGGACGCCGTCGCGGTAGCGGTCGGTGCCGGTGATATCGAACGCCACCGCCATCACGATGGCGTTGTTCAGGATCAGGTTGTTGGATCCCCAGTCGTACGTGTTGTCCGTGGGCGCGTACGGGATGCCGTACGGGTGCGCCTCCAGCGTGGCGAGATACTTGTCGGCGCCGGTGATGACCGACTGCCGGACTCGTTCCCGGTCGGGCAGGCCGTTGGGCAGGGTTGCCAACTGGAGTCGGCCGAGCTGGGCCGTGTTGCCCCAGTCGAAGCCCCGGTCCCGCCAGACGTCCGCGGTGTGCAGCGGGGAGTCGAGCAGGAAGTCCCGGTACTCGCGGGCGCCGGTGGTGATGAACAGCTCGGCGGCGGCCCAGTAGAACTCGTCGGTGACGTTGTCATCGCTGTACGCGCCACCGCCGTTGCCGTCGTTCGGGTCGGCGTACATCTCGGGGTGGGACTGCGCTGCCGCCCACGCCGCCTTCGCGGCTTTGAGGTTCCGCAGGGCGAACCGCCAGTCGTAGGGCAGGTAGACCCGGGCGGCCTGGGCGGCGGTGGCCGCCAGGTTGAGCGTCGCCGCGGTGGAGACCGGGTGCAGCTCGCGGAGCTTCGGGTCGAGGTGGGGCAGGAGCGGGAGACCGGTCCAGGAGTCGTCGTGGATCTTGTGGTGGGCCATGCCGGCGTAGGGCTGCCCCGCCGGTACCTGCATCTTGAGCAGGAACTCCTGTTCCCAACGGGCCTCGTCGAGAATGTCCGGCACCCGGTTGCCGCTCTCCGGCAGGTCGAGGGTGCCGTCGCGCAGCTTCCAGAATTCGCCGGTCGGGGCCAGGAGGGAGCGCTCGTACTCGCTCATCAGTTGGTGTACGGAGATGCCGCCGTTGACGACGTACTTGCCGTGGTCGCCCGCGTCGTACCAGCCGCCGGAGACGTCCAGTGTGTAGTCGCAGACGCCGGGCTGGCAGGGGACCGACATGTCTCCCTGGTTGGGGGCGGCACCGACGTGCCCGGCCGGTCGGCCGTAGCCGGGGCGCAGGTCCTCGCGGATCTCCACGCCGCTGCGTTGGGTGTAGTAGAACCTGAGCGCGTCGAGCCGGAGCTGCTCGTAGAAGTCGGTGCCGAGGTCGAACGGCCGGCTGGTTTCCCCGTCGGCGGTGAGGGTGTAGCCGGTGCCCTTCTTCTGGTAGTCGCCGAAGTCGATGCTGTGTACGTGTTGCCCGGACGACTCATCCAGTCCCCGAGGTTGGGTGGTGCCGCTGGCGACGACGGCCCCGGCGTCGTTTCGCAGCTGCCAGGGCAGCGTTTCGGTCGCCTCGGTGACGACGGTGGCGTTCTTCGGCCCCTTGGGCAGGTAGCCGACCTGGTTCACGCGTACCCGTGGGCCGGTGTCCGGCTCGTACTCGTCCGGCTCGGCGTCCCCGAGGAGGCTGATGTCGTCCAGGCAGATTCGCCACGGCTCGGCACTGCCGCCGATCTGGAACGCGACCTGGGCGTTCGGCAGGTCGACCGGGGAGGTGAAGGTGTAGCGGTAGCTGTCGCCGGAGACGGTCAGCGCCGGGTTGGCGGCGAGGTACTGGGTGTACGGCGGGACCGGGAGTTGGATCAGCGCCTTGCCGACCTTGCCCGGGGTGGCGCTGCCGAAGAACTGGAACTCGTACGTCACGCCGGTCTGGAGGGAGATGTTGTCCTGGCCGATGATGGCGTCCCACGGGTTGATCGTGCCACCGGGCACATCGGTGCAGAGCCGGCCGTCGCTGGAGTCGAGGGTGAGGTTGGCCGTGGACCACCAGGGCGCGTGGCCGTCGTCGAAGGTGCCGTTGATGATCTGCTCTACGGCGTCGGCCTGCGCGCTGCCGCCGGTGAACCCGCTGACGGCGAGCGCGAGGACGATGCCGGCGGCGAGCGGTGCGGCGCGTCGCCTCCGGTCGGCCGGTGGATTGGGGGCCATGCGGCTCCTCTCGATCCTGGTGGTGGTGGTGCCGGGTGGGGTGTCGGCGGCGTGGGAGCGCTCCACGAACTCAGGTGTGCCGATGAAACCACGCCCGGGGCGGCGCTGAGAAGAGATGGCGAGGAAACTTCTTCCGTTACCTTCTTGTTATTGACGTGACGCATTTCACGGGGGTTGACTGCCCGAAACCGATTCCGGAACCGGTTTCGGGCTCATTCAGCGCTTGACAAGGATGCGGTCAGTGCCAATCACCATCGCGGATGTTGCGCTCCGGGCGGGTGTCAGCAAGACCACCGTCTCCCGGGTCATCAACGGCAAGGGGGAGCTCGACGAGGCCACGGCGGCGCGGGTCCGGGCTGTCATCGACGAGCTCGGTTACGTCCCCAGTGCCCGCGCTGTCAACCTCGCCCGTGGCTCCACCCGGGTCGTCGGGATGCTCGTCCCCTCGCTCACCTGGCCCTGGGTGGGCCAGGTACTCCAGGGCGCCGTGGATGCGGTGGAGAGCCAGGGGTACGGGCTGCTGCTGTCCACCTGCAACCGGGGCGTGGAGTCGATGCGGCAGTTCGCCACCCACGTGTCGGCGAAGTCCTTCGACGGGCTGTTGGTCATCGAGCCCGAGGGAACCCTCGACTACATCGCCGAGCTGCACGACCAGGGGTTGCCGGTGGTGCTGATCGACGACCGGGGGCACGAGCCAAGGTTCCCCTCGGTCGGCACCACGAACCGGGCGGGGGCGAGGGCCGCCGCCGAGCACCTGGTCGGGCTCGGCCGGCGACGGCCCCTGGTCATCGCCGGGCCGTACCGCTTCGGCTGTGTCCAGGAGCGCCTGGGCGGCTTCACCGACGGCTACGCCGCCGCCGGTGCGCGGCTGGACCCGGCGCTCCTCTTCGAGGGCGCCTTCACGTACGAGTGCGGGCAGGCGTTGGCCGGCCGCGCAGTCGCCGAGGGGCTCGACTTCGACGCCGTCTTCGCGCACAACGACGTGATGGCGGCCGGGGCGTTGCGGGTGCTCCGGGAGAGCGGCCGGCGGGTTCCGGCCGACGTGGCCGTGGTCGGTTTCGACGACCTGCCGCTGGCGGCGCAGACCGAGCCGCCACTGACCGCGGTGCGCCAACCCGTTCGCGAGATGGGTGCGGTTGCCGCGCGCGCGTTGCTGAACCACTTCAACGGGATACCGCTGCCAACGGCGCCGGTGGTCATCCCCACCACCCTCACCGTTCGTCAATCCACCGTCGCCTGATGTCGCACCAACGGTCCTGGTTCATTCCCCGGCACCATTCCCCCCGGCCCCACGGTCGGAGAAATGCAGGGAGTCATGATCGACAGACGTCGTTTCCTTGCCGTCGCGCTCGCCGGCACCGTCGCCACCACCGCGCTCGTCGGCTGTGGCGAGACCGCGAACACCCGCGCCCAGGACGAAGGCGTGACGGTGCTCAACATCGGCATGCCGAGTGGCCCGCAGACCGAGAATCACAACCCGTTCCTTGAGTCCTCCTCGGCGGCGGCTCTCGGCTACCGGTGGACGCTCTACGAGCCGCTCGCCATGACCAATCTAGCCCGTCCCGCCGAGCCCGCCCGGCCGTGGCTGGCCACGAAGTGGGAGTGGTCGTCCGACTACCGCACCCTCACCCTGACCGTCCGGGAGAACGCCACCTGGTCGGACGGGCAGCAGCTGAACGCCGACGATGTCGCGTTCACGCTTGACATGATCAAAAACAATGAGGCGTTGAACCTCAACGCCCTGCCGTTCTCCTCGATCACCACCAGCGGTAACCAGGTGACCGTCACCTTCGGCGCGTCGCAGTTCGTCAACCAGACCAAGGTCCTCGGTTCGATCCCGATCGTGCCGAAGCACATCTGGTCCGCGGTCGAGGACCCGGCCACCGACCTCAACGCCGAGCCGGTCGGCAGCGGCCCCTACACCTTGAAGTCCTTCACCCCGCAGACCACCACCCTCACCCTGCGCGGCGGCGGCTACTGGCAGGATCTGCCGAAGGTCAAGGAGTTGCGCTACACCTCGTACAACGACAACAACGCGCAGACGACCGCCCTGGCCAACGGTGAGTCGGAGTGGAGCTTCGTCTTCATCCCCAACTACCAGACGGTCTTCGTCGCCAAGAACCCGGAACACAACAAGGTGTGGGCGGCGCCGGCGCTGGGCGTGCACGGCCTGTGGATCAACACCACCCGTAAACCGTTCGACAACCCGGCCCTGCGCCGGGCGATGAACATGGTGATCAACCGCAATGACATCTTCGTGCAGGCATCGGCCGGGTGGTTCCAGCCCGAGGTGACCTCGGTGACCGGCATCCCCACCCCGGCCGGTGAACCGTTCATCGCCCCCGAGTACAAGGGCCGCACGTACCAGGTCGACGTGGCCGGCGCGAAGAAGGTGCTGACCGACGCCGGCTTCCGGTTCGACGGCGACACGCTGCGCGACCCGTCCGGTGAGCCGGTCACCATCAAGCTCAGCGACCCGGCCGGCTGGTCCGACTACATCACCAGCCTGGAGATCGTGAAGGACAACCTGTCCACGATCGGTATCGCCGCCACCGTCGACAAGGCCAACACCGAGGCGTGGCAGAAGTCCGTCGAGGAGGGCACCTTCGAGGGCACCTTCCGCTGGACGGACTCGGGTGCCACCCCCTACGACCTCTATCGGACGATCATGGATGGTGCGCTGCTCAAGCCGATCGGAACCGCCTCCCAGCAGGGCAACTTCGGCCGGTTCGACAGCCCGGAGGCGACGCGGGCGCTGCGGGACTACGCCGAGGCCACCGACGACGCCAGCCGGACCGCGGCCCTGAACACCCTCCAGAAGATCATGGTCGAGCAGGCGCCGATGCTGCCCGCCGGAGCCGGCAATGTCGGCGGCGCGTACGTCACCAGGAACTGGACCGGCTGGCCGAATGACGCCGACCCCTACGCGTCCGCGCAGCCGACCCAACCCAGCGCCCTGGACGTGCTGCTGCGTCTCACCCCCACCTCCTGAGCGCGGACCGGGTGCGGGACCTCGTCCTGGTGGGCCCCGCACCCGCGTCCGGCCCGCCCCGGCGAAGGAGCCCAGATGACCGAGACCGAACCCCGCTCCGACGTGGTGCTCACCGCCGAGGCGGTGACCCGGCACTTCCCCGTCCGCCGGGGGCTGGCGCAACTCCTGCGCCGGCAGCGGCCCGTCGTGCACGCCGTTGATGACGTGACCGTGACCCTGCGCCGTGGCCGGGTGACGGCGCTCGTCGGAGAGTCCGGCTCCGGGAAGTCCACCGTCGCGCGCCTGTTGGCCCAACTGCAACCGCCCACCAGCGGCCGAATCCTGCTGCACGGCCAGCCTGTCGCCGTCCGCGGTGGCCGACCGTTCCGGGCGTACGTCCGGCGGGTGCAGATGATCTTTCAGGACCCGTTCGCCTCCTTGAACCCGGTACACACCGTGCGCTACCACCTGACCCGCGCGCTGCGGATCCACGGCACCGCCGGTCGCGGCCCGGCCGAGCGTGCAGACGCCCTGCACCGGCTGCTGGAACGGGTCGCCCTCACGCCACCGCAGCGCTACCTGGACGCCTTCCCGCACGAACTGTCCGGCGGTCAGCGGCAGCGGGTGGCCATCGCCCGCGCGCTCGGCGCCGACCCGGAGGTGCTCCTCGCCGACGAGCCGGTGTCCATGCTCGACGTCTCCATCCGACTGGGCGTGCTCAACCTCCTGCGCGAGCTGACCGAACGGCTACACCTGGCGGTTCTCTACATCACCCACGACATCGCCTCAGCGCGCTACTTCGCTGACGAGACGCTGGTGATGTACGCGGGTAGGTCGGTGGAGGGCGGCGACAGCGAGACCGTCACGCAGCGACCCGCGCACCCGTACACCCGGCTGCTCGTCGGCTCGGCACCCGACCCGGACCGGATCACCGGTGCCGCGCCGCCGGCCGTGCCCGACCGCGGTGACGGGGAACCGCCCAGCCTGATCCGGCCCCCGGCCGGGTGCCGGTTCCACCCACGCTGCCCGGCGGCGATGCCCCGCTGCGCCACCGACCTGCCGCCCCGCCTCGACGTGGGGGACAAGCCGGGCCACTGGGCGGCCTGCTGGCTCTACGACCGGCACACCGCCGCGTCGTTCGCCGGCGCGGGGAAGGGGGACGGGTGAGGTTCCTGCTGCAGCGGCTCGCCTTCTACCTCTTCACCGTCTGGGCCGCCATCACCATCAACTTCTTCCTGCCCCGGCTCATCCCCGGTGACCCGGTCCGCTCCCTGATCGCCCGCTATCAGGGGCAACTGAGCGCCGACGCCATCGACTCGCTGTACGTGCTGTTCGGGCTCGACCAGGAGCGGAGCCTCTGGGGGCAGTACGTTGACTACTGGGCGCAGTTGCTCCGCGGTGACCTCGGACTCTCCTTCACCTTCTTCCCGACCCCGGTCTCCGACGTGATCGGGAACGCGCTGCCCTGGACCGTCGCGCTGGTCGGCATCACCACGTTGGTCAGCTTCGCCCTCGGCACCGGGCTGGGCGTCCTGGCCGGCTGGCGGCGTGGCTCCTGGCTGGACGGGCTGCTGCCGGTCACCACGTTCCTTTCCTCGATCCCGTACTTCTGGCTCGGGCTCGTCGCGATCGCCCTGCTCACCGGCCCCGGCAGCTTCTTCCCGTCCTCGGGCGGCTACGAACCCGGCCTGGTACCCGCCTTCGACACCATCTTCCTCGGCAGCGCGCTACAGCACAGCCTGCTGCCGGCGGCCACCATCCTGGTCTCCTCAATGAGCGGCTGGGTGCTCAGCATGCGCAACATGATGGTCACCGTCGCCGCCGAGGACTACATCACCGTCGCCCACGCCAAGGGCCTCGGTGAACGCCGGGTCGCCCTGCACTACGCCGCGCGCAACGCGCTGCTACCCAACATCTCCGGCTTCGCGCTGTCCCTCGGCTTCATCGTCGGCGGCACCCTGCTGGTGGAGATCGTCTTCTCCTACCCCGGCCTGGGCTTCCAGCTCTTCCAGGCGGTCGGCGCCAAGGACTACCCCCTCCTGCAGGGCATATTCCTGATCATCACAGTCTCGGTGCTGGTGGCGAACCTGCTCGCCGACCTGGCGTACCTCGCACTCGACCCGCGTACCCGCAAGGAGGGCTGAGGAGATGGCTGTCCCTGCCGGCACCGTTGACGCCGCCACCCCGGCCGGCCCCGCGACGGTCGGCCCCGGAGTGCGCCACCGCCCCGGGCGGCGACTCCCGCTGCTGCGCAACCGCAAGGCCATGACGGGGCTGATCACCCTCGGGTTCTTCGCCGTCGTCGCGGTCATCGGTCCCTGGCTGGCCCCGTACGACCCCGGCCGCCGCAGCGCCGACCTGTTGCAACCGCCCTCCGGCCAGCACTGGTTCGGCACGACACACCTCGGGCAGGACATCTTCAGCCAGGTTCTGGTCGGCACCCGGGGGGTACTGCTGGTCGGCTTCACCGCCGGCATCGTGGCCACGCTGCTCGCGGTCGTCGTGGGCGTTACCGCCGGCCACCTCGGCGGTGTCGCTGACGAGAGCCTCTCGGTGCTGTCCAACGTGTTCCTGGTGATCCCGGCGCTACCTCTGATCATCATCGTCTCCGCCGCCATTCCCGAGTCCGGTGACCTGACCATCGCGTTGCTCATCGGGCTCACATCCTGGGCCTGGGGAGCCCGGGTGCTGCGCGCGCAGACCCTGTCGCTGCGTCGCCGGGACTTCGTCGAGGCCGCCCGCGCCACCGGCGAGTCGACCTGGCGCATCATCGCCTTCGAGGTCCTGCCGAACCTGACCGCGGTGATCTCCTCGGGCTTCATCGGCACCGTGATCTTCGCGGTGATGTCCCAGATCACCCTGGCCTTCATCGGCATCTCGTCCATCTCCCCGTGGAACTGGGGCACCATCCTCTACTGGGCCCAGAGCCAACAGGCCCTCGCGCAGGGCGCCTGGTGGTGGTTCGTACCCGCGGGCCTGGCCATCGCGCTGCTCGGCACCGCCCTCGCGTTGGTCAACTTCGGCATCGACGAACTGGTCAGCCCTCGGCTTCGTACCTCAGGCAGCGGACCGATCCGGACTCCCGACGGCCGCACCGTCCGGATGCGGACCGGCTTCACCCCGGTCCTCGCGCCAGCGCAGCCACTGAACCGTCAACCACGTCGGCAGCGGCGCCGGCCGACCACGGCGAGGAGGTCGTCCCGTGAGTAGCCCGGTGCTGGAGATCCGCAACCTCTGCGTTGACTACGGCGTGGGTGCGACGGCGGTCCGCGCGGTCCGCGACGTGGACCTGACCCTGCACCGGGGCCAGGTGCTCGGTCTCGCGGGCGAGAGTGGCAGCGGCAAGTCCACCCTGGCCTACGGGCTGACCCGGCTGCTACCCCCGCCCGGCGTGGTGACCGGCGGGCAGGTGATCTACCACCCGCCGGCCGGTGTCCCGGTGGATGTGCTGGCCATGACGCCCGCGCAACTGCGCCGATTCCGCTGGGCCGAGACGGCCGTGGTGTTCCAGGGCGCCATGAACTCGCTCAATCCCGTGCACCGGATCTCCACCCAGCTGCTGGACGTGCTCAAGGCACACCGGCCGACCAGCACCGCCGTCGGGCGGCGCGAGCGGGCCCGAGAGGTCCTGCGGCTGGTCGGTATCCCAGCGGACCGGCTGGACGCCTACCCACACCAGCTCTCCGGCGGCATGCGGCAACGGGTCATGATCGCGATGGCACTGTTGCTCGAACCGCAGCTGGTCATCATGGACGAACCCACCACCGCACTGGACGTGGTCATGCAGCGGCAGATCCTCGGCGAGCTCGCGCAGCTGCGTCAGCGGCTCGAATTCGCCGTCCTGTTCATCACCCACGACCTGTCGTTACTGGTCGAATTCTCCGACCACATCGCCATCATGTACGGCGGTCGCGTCGTCGAGCAGGCCGCGAGTGATCGGCTCTACCAGCAGGCCCTGCACCCGTACACCGAGGGCCTGCTGCAGTCATTCCCCGCCCTGCGAGGGCCGCGACGTACCCTCACCGGCATTCCTGGATCCCCGCCCGACCTCCGGGCGATGCCCACTGGCTGCGCTTTCCACCCTCGCTGCCCGTACGCCCTCGACGTGTGCCGCAGCCGGCTGCCACCCCTGGGGCGCCCCGCCGACAGCCACGCCGGCCGCACCGTCGCCTGCTGGCTGCACCCCACCGCCGAGCCCGCCACCGGAACCCGACCGTGACAGGAGCAGCATGGACACCACCCCACCTCCTACCCCCACCGCGCGCCGTGCCTCGCTGACCGTGGACCAGGACGACCCGATCTGGGCGCTGCCGGCCACGTTCCGGTGGGGCGTGGCGACGTCGGCCTACCAGATCGAGGGCGCGGCGAGCGAGGACGGCCGTACCCCCTCCATCTGGGACACGTTCTGCCGCGTCCCGGGCGCGGTGCGGGACGCCGACCACGGAGACGTCGCCTGCGACCACTACCACCGGATGCCGGAGGACGTCGCCCTCATCGCGGACCTCGGCCTGGACACCTACCGCTTCTCGGTGGCCTGGCCGCGGGTCCAGCCGGGCGGGCGCGGCCCGGTCAACCACGCCGGCCTGGCCTTCTACGACCGGCTCGTGGACGAACTGCTCAGTCGCGGTGTCGAACCGTGGATCACGCTCTACCACTGGGACCTGCCGCAGGAGCTGGAGGATGCCGGCGGCTGGCCGGGCCGGGACACCGCGTACCGGTTCGCCGACTACGCGATGCTCGTCCACGACGCGCTCGGTGACCGCGTACCCACCTGGACGACGCTCAATGAGCCGCTCTGCGCGGCGATGCTCGGCTACCACGTCGGCGTGCACGCCCCGGGCCGGCGCGACCTGGGTGACGCTGTCGCCGCAGTCCATCATCTGTTGCTCGGTCACGGCCTCGCCACCGAGCGGCTGCGGGCCGCCTCCGCCCCCGGCACCCAGCTTGGCATCACCCTGAACCTGGGGCCGGGGCAGCCGGCCACCGCCAGTGCGGTGGACCGCAACGCGGCCCGCCTCGCGGACGGCCTCGGCAACCGTCTCTACCTCGACCCCGTGCTGCGTGGCAGCTACCCCGACGACGTGGTCGCCGACCTCGCCCGGGTCGGCGTCCAGATCCCGGTGCGACCGGGCGATCTGGAGACCATTTCCGCGCCGATCGACGTGCTCGGCGTCAACTACTACTTCGCCCACCGGATCAGCGGCACCGACGAGCAGGGCCGCACCGAGGAGGCGGACGGCCTACCCGTTCGGCGCTCCCTGCCGACCGGCCGGCCGACGACCGCGATGGGGTGGGAGATCCAACCCGAGGGCCTGACGGACCTGCTGGTCCGCCTCGGCCATGACTATCCCGGCATTCCCATGGTCATTACCGAGAACGGTGCCGCCTTCGACGACGAGCCGGACGCCGACGGGTTCGTCGCCGACGACGACCGCGTCGCCTTCGTCGCCGAGCACCTGCGGGCGGTAGCCCGGGCCCGGCAACGTGGGGCCGACGTCCGCGGCTACCTGGCCTGGTCCCTGCTGGACAACTTCGAGTGGGCCGAGGGGTACGCGAAGCGGTTCGGCCTGGTCCGGGTGGACTACGAGACCCAACGGCGGGTGCCCAAGCGCTCGGCCCTCTTCTACCGCGACGTCGCCCAGCGGGTACGACAGGCGGGGTAGGCGACGGGCACCCGGGCCCGGACCACGAACCGTTCCCCTGATCTGGCTACGGGGTGACCACGCCGAGATGGGCCGGTGGCAGCCAGAGGAGGGTGTCGTCGCCGGGGCGCAGCGGTGCCGCCGGCCCGGTGGTGAGCTGCAGGGTGATACCACCGCTGGTGGCCTGGATGTCGAGGTGGGTGCCGCGGTCGGTGACGGCGGTGATGGTCGCCGGCACCACGTTGTCGCCCGGATGGTCGCCGACCACGATGGCGGCCGGGCGGATGAGGAGTAGGGCCGCTCCTCGGTGGTCGGTGTCGAGGCGGAGTCGGCCGAGGGGGCAGTCGAAGTGGCCGGCGGAAGCGGTGCCGGGGATGGCGTTGCCGGCGCCGCCCAGGAACCGGGCGACGGCCAGGGTCGCGGGCCGGCGAAACAGGTCGGCGGGTGGGGCGTGCTGCGCGACCCGGCCGTCGAGGAGCACGGTGACCGTGTCGGCCACGTCGGTGGCCTCGTCGCGGTCGTGGGTGACGAAGAGGGTGGTGCTGCCCTCCCGCCGGTGCAGCTCGGTGAGGAGCACCCGCATGTCGCCGCGTAGCTGCGGGTCGAGCGCGCTGAACGGCTCGTCGAGCAGCAGGACACCGGGGCGGGCGGCCAGGGCGCGGGCGAGGGCGACGCGCTGCTGCTGGCCGCCGGAGAGTTCGCCGCTGCGCCGCTTGCCGTAGCCCGGTAGCGCGACGGCGTCGAGTAGCTCGGCTACCCGCCGCCGGATGGCAGCGCGGTTGGTGCCGCGCATGCGCAGGCCGAAGGCGACGTTCTCGGCCACGGTGAGGTGCGGGAAGAGCAGGGGGCGTTGGAAGACGACGCCGAGGTCGCGCCGGTGCGGGGGCTGGTGCAGCACACTGTGGCCGGCGAGCCGGACGTCGCCGCCGGTGGGGGTACTCAGCCCGGCGACGATCGACAGGAGGGTGGACTTGCCGCTGCCGGAGGGCCCGAGGACGGCGGTACGGGTGCCCGCCGGCACCTCCAGGGTGACCCGGCGCAGCGTCGGCGTGGTGGCACCCGGGTAGGTGTGGTCCAGGTCGGCGATGGTGATGTCGGCGGTCATCGGCCGGCTCCGAGCAGGGCGGTGTCGCGGCCGGCGAGTTGTCGGGCGGCGAGGGCGGTCAGCAGCAGGGGCGGGGCGACGGCGACCAGCGCGATGGCCGCGGTGGCGGCCTGGTTGCCGCTGCCGGCGGCGGTGGCGAAGAGCAGCAGCGGCACGGTGGTGACGACGCCGCCATCGATGAGCAGGGTCAACAAGTAGTCGCTCCAGGAGATGAGGAAGGCGAACATGGCGGCGACGATCAGGCCGCCGCGCAGCTGGGGGAGGCTGACCTCGCGGAACGCCCGCCACGCCCCGGCGCCGAGGGTGCGGGCCTGCCGTTCCAGAGCGGGGTCGACCCCGGCCCACATCCCGGACATCAGCAGCGTGGCGTACGCGGTGGCCGCCGGTAGCTGGGCCAGGACCACGCCGGTGAGCGAGTCGGCGAGCCCGGCGCGCAGGTAGACGATCTGCGCGCCCATGGCGACGGCGAACGGGGGCACCAGCACCGGGGCGAGCAGGACCAGCTCGATCAGCCGCCTCCCCGGCAGCCGGTGCCAGGCCAGCGCCCGTCCGGCGGCGGCCCCGAGCACGGTGGCGAGGGCGGCGACGGCGGCGCCGATGCCGATGGAGGTGGCGACGGCCTCGGCGAGGCGGGACTGCGGGCCGAGGGCCTGCTCCCAGCCGGCCAGCGACCAGCGGTTCGGCCACAGGTCGGGGTAGAACCACTGGTCGGTGAAGGCCTGCACGGCCAGCGGCAGCAGCGGCCCCGCCACCCAGAGTCCGGTGAGGATCAGGACCGTGGGGCGGGCCAGCCCCACGCCGAGCGGCCGCCGGGGCCGCCGCGTTCCGGTCGCCGGCCGCGCTCCCCGCGCTGGCCGCATTTCCTGCACCGGCCCCGCTTCCTGCACCGGCCGAGATCCCGTCGCCAGCCGCGTTCCGGTCATCGCCGTGCTCCCGTCACCCGGCCGACGGCCCGCCGGCTCGCCCCGGTGTACGCGAGCGCCGCCGCGACGGCGATGACCGCGATCAGCAGGGCGATGGCGACCCCCTCGGCCCGGCCGGAGAGCTCGGCGGCGGTGAACCGCTGATAGGCCAGGACCGGTAGCGGCTGCGGGTAGGCGCTACCGAGCAGGGCGGGCACCTCGTACGCGCCGAGGGTGAAGGCGAAGATCAGCACCGCCACGGCCAGGATCGACGGGGCGAGCAGGGGCAGGGTCACGTGCCGCAGCACCTGCCGGGGGCGGGCACCGAGGGTGGCGGCGACCCGTTCGTGCTCGGCGACCGGCCCGCCGAGCGCGGCGAGGACGACGATCAGCACGAACGGCGCCTCCTTCCACACGTACTCGGCGATCACGGCGACCGCGTGCGGGTCGGCGACCAGGGCGGGCAGCGCGACGCCGACCGTACGGGCGACGCGGGCCAGCAGGCCGGAGTCGGCCAGCAGCAGCCCGATCGCGACCGCGCCGATCAGGTGCGGCACCGGCAGCCCGAGCTGGGCCAGGAAGGTGGCCGCGCGTTGACCCGGGGCGGTACGGCGTAGGGCCAGGGCGGCGGCGACCCCGATGGCGACGGCGAGCCCGGTGGCGACGGTGGAGATCCAGAGGCTCAGCAGCAGCCCGTCGGTGAACGCCGGACCGTCGGTCACCCGCTGGTAGGCCGCCAGGCCGACCGGTGTGTCGGTGAACCCGGCCAGGCCGAGGCTCTGCGCGAACCCGTAGCCGAGGCCGCCGCCGAAGAGCAGCACCACGGTGGCCAGCGCCGGCAGGATCAGCAGGAGGCCGGTGCGGCGGTGGTTCACTGTTGCAGCACCTCGCGCCGCCAGCCCTCCTCCAACGGCGGCAGCCACTCCGCCCGCAGCTCCGGTTGACTGTTGCGGGACAACTGGTCGTAGCTCGGCACCTGGGCCGAGGTGGGCAGGGCGGCGAAGCGGTCCCGCCACTCGACGTCGAGCGTGTCGAGGTCCACGGCCGGATACTGGCCCCACCCGTCGGGGCGGGCCTTCTCGTACTGCAGCTCGGGGGAGAGCATCAGGTCGGCCAGGGCGAGGGCGGCGGAGCGGTTGGCGGCGTTGGCCGGTACGGCGAGGTAGTTGGTGTTGCCGATGGTGCCCTCGTCCAGCAGCAGGGTACGGGTGGTGGCCGGGAACTGTCCCCGTTCGACCAGGCTGGTCACCTGCGCCGGCCCGTACGTCATGGTGAAGTCGACCTGCCCGTTGGCGTACAGGTCGTTGAGCTCCTTCTCGTTGGCCGGGTACGTCGCACCCGCGCGCCACAGGGCGGGCCGCAGCTCGCGCAGGGTCCGCCACAGTGGCGGGGTGAGCCGGTCGTAGGCGGCCTGGTCGAAGTCGTCCGGGATCAGGTCGACCCCGCCGGCCTGGGCGTAGAGGGCGTGCCGGACGAAGACCGAGCCGGTGAAGTCCGGCGGGGCCGGGTAGGTGAACCGGCCCGGGTGGGCGCGGATCCAGTCCAGTAGCCCGGCGAGGCTGGTCGGCGGGTCGCTGACCCGGGCGGAGTCGTAGCTGAACGCGAACTGGGCGCGGCTCCACGGCACCTCGCACCCCTCGACCGGGGTGCCGAAGTCGTTGGCGACGGTCGGCTCGGACCAGTCGACGTAGCGCATGTTCGGCAGCAGTTCGACCAGCCCGCACTGCCACAGCCCGGCCTGCTTGCCGGTGCGGAAGTTCTCCCCGTTGATCCACACCAGATCCACCGACCCGCCCGAGCCGCGGCCGGCCTGCTTCTCGCCGAGGACCTTGTTGACCGCCAGGGCGGTGTCGGTGATCGGTACCCGGTTGATCCGGACGTCGAGACGTTCGCGGGCGGCCGGGGCGACGACCTCGTCGAGGTAGCGGTTGGCGCCGTCGTCGCCGCCGTACATGAAGAGGTTGACCGTCTGCCCGCGGGCCTCCCGCAGCACCTGCGCGAAGTCGCGGGGGGCGGGGTCGGCGTCGCCGGTGCCGGCGGTGCAGCCGGCGGCGAGCAGGCCGGCCGCGGTCAGCGCCGCCACCGCGCGCCATCGTCGGTTCATCGGGTGGGCCTCCCGGCGGGCTCGGACAGGGTACGGACAGCGTGCACGACGCGCTGCCCGGCGGTGATGGCCACCACGGCGGCCCACCCCCAGGCGAGTTGCCCGGCGAAGCCGGGCAGCAGGCAGAACAGGGCGTGTACGGCGATGGTCTCGGTCCCCTCGGCCAGTCCACCGAGGAAGTGCAGCGACCGCTCGTCACCGCGTTCCCGGCCGACCCGTTCGGCGATCGACGAGTACGCCAGCAGCGTCGCCCCGTTGACGTAGTAGGTCACCAGCAGGACCAGGAACGGGGTGGCGGGCCCGTCGACGCCGACGGCGACCCCGGCGACGAACGCCCCGTACACGGTGAAGTCCGCGACGATGTCGAGGAACCCGCCCAACGGGGAGGCGGTGCCGCGGCGCCGGGCGAGGGGGCCGTCGAGGCCGTCGGCGAGCCGGGACACCAGCCACGCGACCAGCGCCGGCCACCACCAGCCGGCCGCCGCGGCGGCGCTCGCGGCCAGGCCCAGGGTCAGGCCGGCGGCGGTCAACCGGCCGGGCGTCACCCACGGCCGGTCCACGGCGGCGGCGCACCGGTCCAGGGTCTTGGCCAGGACCGGCCGCAGACGTGCGTCGATCATGAAGCGGACCTCGGCGGCGACGGTGGCGGCAGCCGCCACGCCGACCCGGTGGTGCCCTCGGCGGTCGACACCGGGCGGGAGTCCCGGCGGCGGGCCCGGCGGGCCGCTGCCGCACCGGCCAGGGTCAGCGCGGCCAGACCGGCCACGGCGGCGAGGAACTGCGGCGAGGTGGGGTCGGTCAGCGAGCCACCGACCGCGGTGTAGGCGACGATTCCCGGCGTCATGCCGATCGCCGAACCGAGGGCGTAGTCACGCAGCCGCACGGCGGTCACCCCGGAGCCGTAGTTGAGCAGCGCGAACGGGACCAGCGGCACGAGCCGCAGCCCGATCACCGCGATCAGCCCGCGCCGCGCCAGGAACCGGTCCAGGCGGTGCAGCCGGCCGCCGACCAGCCGCTCCACGGCCGGGCGGCCCAGCAACCGGCCGAGTAGGAACGACGCCACCGCTCCCAGGGTCGCCCCCACCAGCACCACCACCGATCCGCCGACCACCCCGAACAGCGCCCCGGCGGCCGCGGTGAGCAGCACCCCGGGGACCAGCAGCACGGTGCCCAGGGCGTACCCGGCGATGTAGAGCAGCGGTGCCCACGGCCCGGTGGCGGCGACCCGGTCCCGCAGCGTCGCCACATCCGGGGTGCCCTGGGTGGCCAGCAGGGTCGCCGCGCCGGCCAGCAGCACCACCAGGAAGACCAGCCTCGGCCACGGTGAGCCGACGATCCGGACGAGCCGGGACGCCGCCGCGGGCTGGTTTGCTTCGTCGGTCATCGGTTCCCACCCCGGATCGGGTGTAGGGCGCGGCGCAGGGTGCGGAGTGCGGTCATCGCCCGGGCCGGCAGCGGCGCGGACAGGTCGGCGCGGAGCTGGGCGAGACTGGCGTTCCACGGCCCGTCCGCGTACGTCGGGTAGGGGTGCACGGTGCTGGCGACGTCGCGTACCTTCGCGCCGCGCCGGATCGCGGCGGCGAGCTCGGCGATCGTCTCACCGGCCCGGGGCGAGACGACGGTGGCGCCGAGGAGCCGGCCGCCCGGCCCGCGCACCAGCTGGGTGAATCCGTCGGTACGACCGTCGGTGATCGCCCGGTCGACGTGGTCGTGGGAGAGCCGCTCCGCGCGGGCGCGGGTGCCGTGCCGTTGGCGGGCCTGGGCGAGGGTCGCCCCGACGCGCGCCACCTCCGGGTCGGTGAAGGTCACCCACGGTACGGCGGCGTAGTCGATGCGGCGGCGCAGCCCGAGCAGCGCGTTGGTGGCGGCGTACCCGCCCTGCACCCCGGCGACGTGGGTGAACGGGAGGGTGCCGGTGACGTCACCGGCGGCGTAGATCCGCCGGTTGCTGGTCCGCATCAGGCCGTCGATCACGACGTGCCCCTGTTCGGTGCAGCGCACTCCGGCGGCGGCCAGGCCCAGGTCGGTGCTGCGCGGTCGGCGTCCGGTGGCGACCAGGATCCGGTCGACCTCGACCGTCTCGCCGCTGCTGAGGTGGAGCGTGCCGTCGGCGATCCGGTCGACGGCGGTCCCGGTCACCACGGTCACGCCCTCGGCCCGCAGTCGCTCGGCGATCAGCGCGCCGGCCTCCGGCTCCTCCTTGCCCAGCAGCCGGTCGGCCACCTCCACGACGGTGACCTCGACGCCGAGCCGGGCGAGGGCCTGGCCCAGCTCGCAGCCGACCGGGCCGCCGCCGAGGACCGCCAGCCGCCGGGGCAGCGCGGTGAGATCCCAGAGCGTGTCGGTGGTCAGTGGGTCGGCCTCGGCCAGGCCGGGCACGGTGGGCAGGGCCGGCGTGGCGCCGGTGGCGATCAGTGCCCAGCGGAACCGCGCCGGTCGGGTGCCCGCGTCGTCGGTGATCCGCAGTGTCGCCGGGCCGGTGAACTCCGCCCGGCCGGCAACCACCGTCGCCCCCGTGGCGCTGATCGCGGCGGGGGAGTCCACCGGTTCGATCCGGCTGATCGCCGACCGTACGTGGGCGAGCACGGCAGTGTCGTCGATCGTCGGCGGGCCGGTCTGCACCCCGAACCGGTCGGCGGTGCGGACGGCGTGCGCGGCGTGCCCGGCGGCGATCAGCGACTTGCTGGGCACGCAGCCGGTCCAGAGGCAGTCACCGCCGGTGCGGGCGGATTCGACCAGCAGCACCCGGGCGCCGAACCGGCCGGCGGTCTTGGCCGCCACGAGCCCCGCGGTGCCACCACCGAGGACCACCAGATCCCACTCTTCCACCCCACCAGCCCTTCCTCGCTGCGCCTCCCGTGCGACCGTGCCTGTCCAGGATGCCCGGTCGGGGCCGGGGTTACCGAACTCCGTAATGCAACGGTCAGAACTGGGGTGGCGGCACCACGGCCGGGTCAGGGCCGGCGGGCGGTCCTGCGCGCGCGGTAGGCGGTGACGGCGGCCCGGTTGCCGCAGCCGGCGTCGCAGAAGCGGCGGGACCGGTTCCGCGACAGGTCGACCAGGACGTTGCCGCACCCGGGGTGGTCGCAGCTTCGTAGCCGGCCCAGTTCGCCGCTGCGGACGAGGTCGGCCATCGCCATCGCGGCCTCCACCGCCATCCGGGTCGCCAGCGGCGCGTCCCGGGGTACCGCGTGCAGGTGGTACGGCTCGTCGTCGTGCGTGATGAGCTGGGGCAGGGCGGCGTTCTCCCGGAGCAGTCCGTTGACGATGGACACGATCTCGTCGGTGTCGCCGTGCCAGAGGCGGCGCAGCCGGGGGCGCAGCTCGCGTACCGCCCGGAGTTCGCCGTCGGTGTGCTCGTGTCGTCCGCTGTACGCGTGGGCGACGAAGAAGTTGTTCAGCGCGGTCGTGTCGGGTAGGCCGTCGCCGGTGCTGCCGTCGGTGTTCACCAGGGCTGCGGCGGCGATCAGTGCGCACTCGGTGTCATGGGCAAAAAGCAATTTGACTCCTATCCTGGTAACGCTACCGTCATCGACGTAAGCGCATTTTGCCCATTACATGGTGTTGTTGCCAAGGAGAACCCATGCGCCAACCCCCGCGCGGCAGCGCCGGCCTGCTGCTGGCGGTGCTCTCGGCACTGACCTTCGCGACCTCCGGGACGTTCGCCCGCTCCTTGATCGACGCCGGCTGGTCCGCCGAGGCGGCGGTGGTCGTCCGGGTCGGCCTCGCCGCCCTGGTGTTGACGGCGCCCGCGGTGCTGGCGCTGCGCGGTCGCTGGTCGCTGCTCCGGCGCAACGCCGCCTCGATCACCGCGTTCGGGCTGCTCGGCGTCGCCCTCGCCCAGGTGTGCTTCTTCAACGCGGTGCGCTACCTGCCGGTCGGCGTCGCGCTGATGTTGGAGTACCTGGCAGTCGTGGTGGTGGTCGGCTGGATGTGGCTGGCCCACGGGCAACGACCCCGCCGGCTCACCGTCGTCGGGTCGATCGTCGCCCTGGCCGGGCTCGGCCTCGTGCTCGACCTCGCCGGGGCCGAGCGGCTCGATCCGGTGGGGGTGCTCTGGGGGCTCGGCGCGGCCGTCGGGCTGGCCGGCTACTTCGTGCTCGCCGGCCGGATGGACGCCAACCTCCCGTCGGTGGTGCTGGCCTCCGGTGGGATGGCGGTCGGCGCCGGTGTGCTGCTCCTCCTCGGGCTGGTCGGGGTGTTGCCGCTGCGGACGTACACCGGCGCGGTCGACTTCGCCGGGCAGCGCACCAGCTGGCTGGTGCCGGTGGCGGGGCTGGTGCTGGTGGCGGCCGTGCTCGCGTACCTCACCGGGGTTGTCTCGACCCGTCTCCTCGGTGCCCGGCTGGCCTCCTTCGTCGGCCTGACCGAGGTGATGTTCGCCGTGCTCATCGCCTGGCTGGTGCTGGCCGAGCTGCCCACCGTGGTCCAGCTGGCCGGTGGGGCCCTGATCGTCGCCGGGGTGGCCCTGGTCCGCCTCGACGAGCCACGCGAGACCCCACCGGTTGAGCAGGGCCAGAAACCGGCACTCGCCACCCGCGGGTGACCCTGGCAAGCTCGACGCCATGCTGAGTACGGTGGTGTTCGACGCCGACGAAACCCTGCTCGACCTGCGCCCAGCGATGACCGGCGGGCTGCTGGCCGTCCTCGACGAGATGCGCCGGTTGGCCCCGGCGGCGGCTGCGGTCTCGCTCGCTGACCTGGAGCACGACTGGTCCGTGACCTTCGCCGCGAACCCCGCTCGGTCGATGCCGGAGGTGCGACGGATGGCACTTTCCCGTTCGGTGTCCCGAGTCGGGCTCGACGCGCACCTGGACGTCCTGCTGGCGCACTACTTCGCCCGGCGGTTCGCGCTGACCCGCCCCTTCCCGGATGTGCTGCCCGCGCTCGCAGCCCTGGCGGAGAGGTGGACGGTGGGTTACGCCACCAACGGCAACAGTCGCGTGGAGCGGTGCGGGCTCGGCGGGAGGTTCGCCTTCGAGGTGTACGCGCACGACAACGGGCTGCCGAAGAAACCGGCGCCGGAGTTCTACGCGGCGGTGGTCCAGGCAGCCGGGGTGCCGGCTCGGCAGGTCGTGTACGTCGGCGATTCGATCGCCCACGACGTGGTCGGGGCGCAGACCGCCGGGCTGCATGGAGTCTGGCTGAACCGCGATGGTCGATCCTGCCCGCCGGGGGTGCGGCCAGATGCGGAGCTGTCCACCTTGACGGATCTTTCTGCCGTCTTGGCTGCCCTTGCGGACGAAGAAGATCTTCGGGCGCAATCGGAACGACCCCTGGTGTAAACGTCGACGGTGCTGTTCGATGACTGCCACGTCCTGCAACGAGAGGATCCGATGTGAGCAGACGCTTCACCGCTGGCGCCGTCGCTACCGTGACGGGCCTGGCGTTGACGGTCACGGGGCTGAGCGTCCCCGCCGGCGCCGCACCGAGCAGCAGCCAAACCTTCACTGTGGTCGCGGAGGACGGCGTCAGCGCCGCGGCGGCCCTGGCCGAGATCCAGGCAGCCGGGGGCACCGTCGTAACCCGGATCGACGATGTCGGCGTGTTCCAGGTGACCAGCGACAAGCTGGACTTCACCGACCGGATTGCCGAGGCCGACACCCTGATCGGTGCCGTCGAGCAGAAAGCCATCGGCCGGAAGCCCAAGCTGGACCCGGTCGAGCAGGAGGCGCTGCTGACCGCCATCAACGGCAAGAGCTCCGGCAAGGGCTCCGACTCCGGCAAGGGCTCCGGCGGCAAGGGGTCCGGCGGCAAGGGCAAGAAGATGGACCCGCTGGACGACAAGCTGTGGGGCCTGGACATGATCCGCGCCGACAAGGCCCGCAAGAAGGAGCCCGGCGACCAGCGCGTCACCGTCGGCGTGCTGGACACCGGCCTCGACGCCAGCCACCCCGACATCGCGCCGAACTTCAACTGGGCGTTGTCCCGCAACTTCGCGCCGGACCTGCCCGAGGTCGACGGCGAGTGCGAGGTGGCGAGCTGCCTCGACCCGGTCGGCACCGATGACGGTGGCCACGGCACCCACGTGGCGGGCACCATCGGCGCCGCCGCCAACGGCTTCGGCCTCTCCGGTGTCGCGCCGAACGTCTCGCTGGTGGAGCTGAAGGGCGGCCAGGACTCCGGCTACTTCTTCCTGGAGCCGGTGGTGCAGTCGTTGCTGCACGCCGGGCGGGCCGGGCTGGACGTGGTGAACATGTCCTTCTACGTCGACCCGTGGCTCTACAACTGCACCGCCAACCCGGCCGACTCCCCCGAACACCAGGCCGAGCAGCGGGCCATCATCAAGGCGATGAAGCGGGCGCTGAACTTCGCCCACGAACAGGGCGTCACCCTGGTCGGCTCCCTCGGCAACAACCACGAGGACCTGGGCGACCCGCGGATCGACACCTCCAGCCCGGACTTCGGTGACACCCCGCCGTACCCGCGTGAGATCGACAACGACAGCTGCTGGGACCTGCCGGTCGAAGGGCCGCACGTGATCGGCGTCTCCGCCGTCGGCCCGTCCGGCAAGAAGGCCGCCTACTCCAACTACGGCACCGAGCAGATCAGCATCGCCGCGCCCGGCGGCTGGTACCGCGACGGGTTCGGCACCGACACCTTCAGCACCTACCCCAACCTGATCCTCTCCACCTACCCGGAGAAGGTGCTCAAGGAAGACGGCCTGGTGGACGCGGACGGCAACATCGACCCGAGCGCGGAAGGGATCGTCTTCAAGGACTGCAAGAGCAACGGTGAGTGCGGCTACTACCGCTACCTCCAGGGCACCTCGATGGCGTCGCCGCACGCCTCGGGCGTGGCCGCGCTGATCGTCAGCAAGCACGGCAAGAAGCAGGGCCACACCGGCTACGGCCTGGCCCCGGAGCTGGTCGAGCAGCACCTCTACCGCACCGCCACCGAGCAGGCCTGCCCCACCCCGCGGCTGCAGCAGTACCGCGACGAGGGCCGCGACGAGACCTACGACGCGTACTGCGCCGGTGGACGTAGCTTCAACGGCTTCTACGGGCACGGCGTCATCGACGCGTACACGGCGGTAACCACCCCGCTGAAGTCGCACGGCCGGCCGTAGGGCGGGACCGAGCACAAGGCCCGGCCGACCCCGACAGGTCGGCCGGGCCTTCTGCTTCGGCGCGGCCCGCCGGCCCCAACTGTCAGCGCGGCCGTCGGCTTCGGCGCGGCCCGTCGGCTTCAGCGCAGCGCGTCGGCGACGGTGCCGGCGGCCGTGCGGACCTGGCCGCCGACCGTCTCGGTGTCCAGCGGCGTCAGGGAGACCACACCGACGCTCGCCTCCAGACCTGGTACGCCCAGCACGGGTGCGGCCACCCCGTGCGCCCCGGACTGCAACTCCCCCGCCGTGTCCACCGGATCCGCCACGCCGGTCCGGCCGGCGAGAATCGCCCGCCCTGCCGCCCCACGCTCCAGCGGATGCCGCGCCCCGGTCCGGTACGCCACGTGCAGGGCGGTCCAACTCGGTTCGACCACCGCCAGCGCGACTCCCTCACCGCCCTCGACCACGGTCAGGTGCGCGGTCGCGCCGGTCTGCTCAGCGAGCTGGCGCAGCGCCGGCAGCGCCCCCTCGGCCAGCAGCGGCTGGGCCCGCCGGGCCAGATTCAGCACCCCCACCCCGAGGCGGAGCCGGCCGTCGGCGTCCCGGCGCAGCAGGCCGTGCGCGCTCAGCGGCGCGACCAGCCGGTACACGGCGGCGCGCCCGATCCGTAGCTGGCCCGCCAGCTCGGTGACGGTCATCCCGCCGGGCGCGTCGGCGACCAGGTGCAGCAGGCGCAACCCCCGGTCCAGCGTCTGTGCGCTCTCGCCACCCCGCGGGGACGGCGGGTCGCTGCGTCGGGGGGTCGTGTCCACGCCAGCAGCGTACGACCCGGCTCCCGGCGGCCCGGGGAAGCGGGGACGGATACCCTTGTCCGGTGACCCTACGCCTGTATGACACCGCCACCCGTTCGGTGCGGGACTTCGTCCCGCGGGAAGCCGGCAAGGTGGGGATCTACCTGTGTGGTCTCACCCTCCAGGCATCGCCGCACATCGGGCACCTTCGCTCCGGCGTCAACTATGACGTGCTCCGCCGGTGGCTGCTGGCGCGCGGTTTCGAGGTTCGCTTCATTCGCAATCTTACCGATATCGATGACAAGATCCTGGTCAAGGCGGTGGAGCTGGACCGACCGTACTGGTCGATCGCCTACGCCAACGAGCTGAAGCTGACCGCCGCGTACCGGGCGCTGAACGTGCTGCCCCCCACCTACGAGCCGCGGGCCACCGGGCACATCCCGGAGATGCAGCAGTTGATCACGAAACTGATCGACGCCGGTCACGCCTACCCGGCCTCCGACGGCTCCGGCGACGTCTACTTCGACGTGCACTCCTGGCCCGCGTACGGTGCGCTGTCCAACCAGTGCCCGAGCGACATGCAGTCCGCCGGCGACGCCCCCGCGCGGTGCAAACGTGACCCGCGCGACTTCGCCCTCTGGAAGGGCGCCAAGCCCGGCGAGCCCACCGACGCGTACTGGCCGTCGCCGTGGGGTCGGGGCCGGCCCGGCTGGCACATCGAGTGCTCGGCGATGTGCTGGCGCTACCTCGGCAGTGAGTTCGACATCCACGGCGGCGGGCTGGACCTGACCTTCCCGCACCACGAGAACGAACTCGCCCAGTCCCAGGCCGCCGGCCTGCCGTTCGCCCGCTACTGGGTGCATCACGGCCTGCTCAACATCGGCGGCGCGAAGATGGGCAAGTCCTGCGGCAACTCGCTCGACCTGACGTACGTGGACTCGCTCGGGGTGCGTCCGGTGGAGCTGCGCTACTACTACGCCGCCGCCCACTACCGGTCAATGATCGACTACTCGGAGGACGCGCTGCGGGAGGCGGCCGTCGCGTACCGGCGGATCGAGGGCTTCGTGCAGCGCTCCGCCGAACGGGTCGGCGCCGGCCAACCCGCGGTGGTGCCCGTGGCGTTCGCCGCCGCCATGGACGACGACCTGAACACCTCGGCGGCGCTCGCCGTGCTGCACGAGACGCTTCGGGACGGCAACACCGCGCTGACCGGCGGCGACGATGTGACCGTCCGCACCGCGCTCGGCCAGGTGCGGGCGATGCTGGATATCCTCGGGGTCGATCCCCTCGACCCGGCATGGAGCGCCGGCGGCGACACCGACGACCTCTGCACCGTGGTCGACTCGCTGGTGCAGCTGGCCCTGGAGCAGCGGGCGCAGGCCCGCAGCCGCAAGGACTGGGCCGCCGCCGATGCGATCCGCGACCAGCTCAAGCAGGCCGGCGTGGTGGTCGAGGACACGCCCCAGGGCCCCCGTTGGACTATTGGAGAGCAGGACTGATGGCCGGCAACTCGCAGCGCCGTGGCCGACGGCTGACATCGAAGGCAGGCGCCCCGAAGGGCACCGGCGGCAAGGGGCGGGACGCCCTCGCCGGTCGGGGCCGTACCCTGCCCGCCGACGAGCGGCCGTGGCACAAGGGGTACTCGGGCACCGAGAAGCTGCCCCAGCGCACCGCCTGGAAGCAGGAGAAGGAGCGGCGGAGCGCGGCCGAGGAGGGGCGCGCCCCGAAGATCGGTAAACCCGGCACGAAGGACACCACCTGGGGCAGGGGCGGCGGCCGGGGCGTCCCCACCAACAAGAGTGGCCGGGGCGCCCCCGCCAAGAGCGGCGGCCGGGGTCGGCCGGACAGCCGTAGCGGTGGCCCCCGGGTCGCCCCCGGTCGGCGGACGAACCCGGCGAAGGACACTCCCGAGCTGTTGGTCGGCCGCAACCCCGTGCTCGAGTCACTGCGTGCGAACGTGCCGACCACCGCCCTCTACGTGGCGCAGGGGCTCAACACCGACGACCGGATCAGCGAGATCGTCCGGACCGCGGCGGACCGGGGCATCGCGATGCTGGAGGTCAGCCGCGCCGAGCTGGACCGGATGACCGGCGGCGTGTTGCACCAGGGCGTCGGCCTGCAGGTGCCGCCGTTCCGGTACGAGCCGTTCGAGGACCTGACGGCGGCGGCGCTGGAACAGCCCGCCCCGCTGCTGGTGGCGCTGGACGGGGTCACCGACCCACGGAACCTGGGCGCGGTGATCCGGTCGGCCGCCGCGTTCGGCGCGCAGGGGGTCTTCGTCCCCGAACGGCGGGCCGCCGGGATTACCGCGACCGCCTGGCGGACCAGCGCCGGTGCCGCCGCTCGGGTTCCGGTCGCCCAGGTCACCAACCTGACCCGGGCACTGAAGGCGTGCAAGGACGCCGGCTTCCTCGTGGTCGGCCTGGACGCCGACGGGGAGACCGACCTGTACCACCTGGAGGCCGCTGTTGGCCCACTCGTCGTGGTGGTGGGCTCCGAGGGGCGCGGCCTGTCCCGGCTGGTCGGCCAGACCTGTGACCTGACCGTCGGAATCCCGATGGTCTCCGACGTCGAGTCGCTGAACGCCAGCGTCGCGGCGGCCGTGACGCTCGCCGAGGTGGCGCGCCGCCGGGCCGTCGAGGCCTAGTTTCCGCACACGAGAAGAGGGGGCGGTCCGCAGTAGCGGACCGCCCCCTCTTTTTCGCTAGGTCAGGACGGGATCCGGAGGCCGGACTTCGAGTTGAAGATGTGGCTGCGGCCGGGCTGCGGCCGGACGAACACGGTGCCGCCCATGGTCGGCATGGTGCGCCGGTCGGTGCGGACCACGAACCGCTCGTTGGTGCCCTCCAGCGCGGCGTGACCGTAGATGTTCGCGTCCGACCCGAGGTCCTCGACCAGCTCAACGGTGACCGGCAGGCCGCCCTCGGTCGGGCTGACCAGCTCGCAGTCCTCCGGACGGAAGCCCACCACGACCTTGTCGCCAGCCTCGTCGGCGCGGGCCGCCTCGACCTGCTCGCGGGTCAGCGGGATGTGCATCTCGGCGAACTCGGCGCCCTCGTCGGTCAGCGGCACGGTCTTGATGTTCATCGCCGGCGAGCCCATGAAGCCGGCAACGAAGACGTTGGCCGGGGTGTCGTAGAGCGCCCGCGGCGTGTCGACCTGCTGGAGCTCGCCGTCGAGCAGGACCGCCACCCGGTGCCCCATCGTCATCGCCTCGACCTGGTCGTGGGTGACGTAGACCGTGGTCACCCCGAGCTTGGACTGCAGCGACGCGATCTGCGTACGGGTCTGCACCCGAAGCTTGGCGTCGAGGTTCGACAGGGGCTCGTCCATCAGGAAGACCTGCGGCTCGCGGACGATCGCCCGCCCCATCGCCACCCGCTGGCGCTGGCCGCCGGAGAGCGCCTTCGGCTTGCGGCCGAGGTACTCCTCCAACTGCAGCAGCGTCGCCGCCTCCTTGACCCGCCGGTCGATCTCCGCCTTCGGGGTCTTGCGAAGCTTGAGGGCGAACGCCATGTTCTCGTACACCGACATGTGCGGGTAGAGGGCGTAGTTCTGGAAGACCATCGCGATGTCGCGGGACTTCGGCGGCAGGTGGGTCACGTCCCGGCCGTCGATGGAGATCGAACCCTGGTCGACGTCCTCGAGGCCGGCGAGCATGCGCAGGCTGGTGGACTTACCGCAACCGGAGGGGCCGACCAGGACCAGGAACTCGCCGTCGCCGATCTCCAGGTCGAGCTGGTTGACGGCGGGCCGCTCGGTGCCCGGGTAGATCCGGGACGCCTTGGCGTAGGTAACCGTGGCCATGAGGGTGCTTCCTTTCACCGGCAGGAACGTGCCGGACGATCCGAGTGAAAGAGCGGACCGGCCCGCAGCTGCGACCCGGCCCACGGGCGACGGGCGTCGACCGCGTCCCTGAACGGTAGATCGGTTTCGTCCGCGTGCCAAGAACGGGAGCAGCTGCTGGGACCCGGGCCATACACATAACGGTCAGGCAAGCAGTGCCGGGCACGAAACGACGGCGGTTCGGGCGTGCCGCCGACGGAAGGCGCGCTGACCGGGCCTGCCGCGCGGGAAAACTGGACGTCAGTCGCTATGCTGGCGTCGGCAACACGCCCCTGTAGCTCAGCTGGACAGAGCACTCGCCTTGTAAGCGAGATGTCGCCGGTTCGATCCCGGCCGGGGGCTCCAACCTGGCTCCGCCGGCGAGTTCGCGATGGTGACCCGCATCGCCTACAACTTTTTTCCTGTCCCAGGCAACGACGCCCCGCCCGGCTGTGAGGCCAACGGCGGGGCGTCGTCATTCGGATGCCTGTTGTCGCGGGTGCCACCCGCCCCGCCCCCAGACCACCAGGGCGATGGGGCGGCCACCAGGGCGTACGCCTCGATCGGCTCCGGCAGGTCGGGCGGGAGGGGTGGTGTGGGCTGGTGGCACCTTGGTTCTACCTGACCTGGTGTGGCGGGCGTCGGCGCGCGGCGTAGCTGAGGATCACACCGGCCAGGATGGACAGGGCGGCAGCGCCGATGGTGGTGGTCATCTTGGGGCCGGTGATGGGTAGGTCGGGCTCGTCGGGTGGTGGGGCGATGGTGATGGTGGTGGGTGGAGATTGGCTGTCGGGGCAGGTGTTGGTGCTGGTGTAGTGGGCGGTGAGGGTGTGGGTGCCCGGTGGGAGGGTGGCGGTGTGGGTGGCGGTGGCGTCGGCGGTCAGGGGCGTGGTGGTGAGGGTGGTGGTGTTGGTGCGGAAGGTGATGGTTCCGGTGGGGGCATCGATGTTGCAGGTGACGGTGGCGGTGAGGGTGATGTCCTGATCCGCTGCCGGGTCGGTTGGGGTGACCTGCAGGGTGGTGGTGGACGTCGGTGGTGCGGTCAGGGCCAAGCTGTGGGCATCGCCGGCGGCGACAGCGGTGATGATGGTTTCCGGCGGCAGGTCGACGTTGACGGGTGTGCTGCTGTCGGTGGTGGTTCCGTCGCCCAGCTGACCACTCGAGTTTTCGCCCCAGGCGAGGACGGCGCCGGTGGAGGTGACCGCCAGGCTGTAGAGGTTGCCGCCGGTGATGGTGGTGATGGTGACGCCTGCGGGCAGGTTGACGTTGACGGGTGTGCTGCTGTCGGTGGTGGTCCCGTCGCCCAACTGGCCGAAGAAGTTGGAGCCCCAGGTGAGGACGGTGCCGGTGGGAGTCAGCGCCAGACTGTGTTCGTCGCCGGCGGCGATGGCGGTGATGGTGACGCCGGCGGGCAGGTCGACGTTGACGGGTGTGCTGCTGTTGGTGGTGGTTCCGTCGCCCAACTGCCCCCCGAAATTGGCGCCCCAGGCGAGGATGGCGTCGGCGGATGTCAACGCCAGGCTGTGGTCGCCGTGGGCGGCGATGGCGGTGATGGTGACGCCGGCGGGCAGGTTGACGGTGACGGGTGTGCTGCGGTCGGTGGTGGTTCCGTCGCCCAACTCGCCGTCGTTGTTTTCGCCCCAGGCGAGGACGGTGCCGGTGGATGTCAATGCCAGGCTGTGGTCGTCGCCGGCGGCGATGGCCGTGGCCTCGGTTCCTGGGGGCAGGTCGACGGTGACGGGTGTGCTGCGGTTGGTGGTGGTTCCGTCCCCCAGCTGACCCTCGGAGTTATCTCCCCAGGCGAGGACGGTGCCGGTGGACGTCAGCGCCAGGCTGTGGTCGTCGCCGGCGGCGATGGCCGTGGCCTCGGTTCCTGGGGGCAGGTCGACGGTGACGGGTGTGCTGCGCCTGGTGGTGGTTCCGTCGCCCAATTGGCCGTCGAGGTTTTCGCCCGAGGCGAGGACGGTGCCGGTGGACGTCAGCGCCAGGCTGTGGTCGCCGGTGGCGGCGATGGCCGTGGCCTCGGTTCCTGGGGGCAGGTCGACGGTGACGGGTGTGCTGCGGTTGGTGGTGGTTCCGTCGCCCAACTCGCCGTCATTGTTCTCCCCCCAGGCCAGGAGGGTGTCCGACGCGGCGCCGGACAGTGCGGCCGCAGGCCATGCGCCGGCGACTGCCTGCGTGGCTGTCACCGCCAACACCAGAAAGAACAAGCCGACGATGGCCCGACCCACCCGGTCGACTCTGGCGCTCCGGTCTATCCGCTGGCAGCTTCTCCGCATCACTCCGACCTCCACGTCGGGAAACATCGCCAATAGGGCAGACGCCAGTGTCAACGAGCTATCCCGTATAGATGCGGAGAAACGCCCTTGAGAGGACATTCGGTTGGCAACGCCCCGACTGCCCGGGCTGAAATAGGTCGCGGCGCACGGTAGAAATCAGGGCGGGCCGTTCGTCGTAGGGGTCAGCCACCCGGCGCGGTTGGCTGACGAGGCGAAGAAGGTGGGCAGATGAAGTACCTGATGCTGGTGTGTGTCAACCGGCCGGCCGACGAGGGAGCGGGCGACCCCGGCCGTCCCGTCGGTGCCGCACCGGACGAGATGGACGTTGACACCTGGGTCGAGGAGATGGACGGCCGGGGCGTACGGCTGCTGGGCGAGGCGATCCGTCCGGGAAGCGACTCGACGACGGTTCGCGTACGCGATGGCAAGGTTCTGCTCACCGATGGCCCGTACGCCGAGACGAAGGACGTGATAGCCGGTTTCGACGTACTCGACTGCGTCGACCTCGACGAGGCGGTGGAGGTGGCGTCAAAGCACCCGATGGCGCGTAGCAATGTGGTCGAGCTGCGGCCGTTCTGGGAGTAGGACTGCGTACCGACATCGAGGCGGGCCGGGTCAGCGCGGCGGTCGCCACCGCCTACGCCGACGACTGGGGGCGGATCGTCGCCATGCTGATCCGGCTCGCTGGGGACTGGGAGCTGGCGGAGGAGTGCGCCCAGGACGCGTTTGCCGAAGCGCTCACGCGTTGGCCGACGGAGGGGATACCGGATCGACCGGGGGGATGGCTCGCCACCACGGCCCGTAATCGCGCGGTGGACCGGCTTCGTCGTTCTGCCGTGGAGGCCGGGAAGCTGCGCGACGTGTCCCGGCTGGGGGAGCCGGCCCCGGTCGGCTACTTCCCCGACGAACGCCTCGAGCTGATGTTCACCTGCGTACACCCGGCGCTCACCGGTGAGGCGCAGGTCGCCTTCATGTTGCGCTACCTCGCCGGGCTCCGGACCGCGGAGATCGCCCGAGCTTTCCTGGTGTCGGAGCACACCATGGGGCAACGGTTGTTCCGCGCGAAGAACAAGATCCGCCATGCGGGGATCCCGTTCCGGGTCCCGCCGGCTCGGCTGCTACCGGAGCGACTGTCGGCCGTACTCGCGGCGCTCTATCTGCTGTTCAACGAGGGCTACGCGGCGACCGCCGGCACGAACCTCGTGACCGCTGCACTCTCCGGCGAGGCGATCCGGCTGGCCCGCCTCCTGACCACCCTGATGCCGGCTGAGCCCGAAGCCCGCGGACTGCTCGCGCTCATGTTGCTGCACGACGCCCGCCGCCGGTCCCGGGTTGACCAGCACGGTGACCTTGTCACCCTGGCCGACCAGGACCGTTCGGCCTGGGACCAGACCCAGATCGCCGAGGCGGTCGTCCTGCTCGAGCAGGCACTGGCGCGGCGCCGCCCCGGTGCCTACCAGGTGCAGGCGGCGATCGCCGCGGTCCATGCCGAGGCGCCGGTGGCGGCGGCGACCGACTGGCCGCAGATCGTCGGCCTGTACGCGCAACTCGCCCGCCTGGCACCGAGCCCGGTTGTCGAGCTCAACCGGGCGGTGGCGGTGGCGATGGCCGACGGACCCGGCGCTGGGCTGGCCTTGGTGGAGCGCCTGGCCGCCACCGGAGTGCTCGATGACTACTACCTGCTGCCGGCGACCCGGGCTGACCTACTGCGCCGGCTGGGGCGATTCGCCGAGGCGGCAGCCGGCTACCAACGGGCGCTGGAGCTGTGCGGGACCGACGCCGAGTACCGGTACCTCCGCCGCCGCCTGCGCGAGGTGTCGGCACCCACCTCGTAGGAATCGGTTCAACGCCGGCTGGGTAGCCGGCGCTCTTCTCCGGGTGGCGCTCTTCTTCGGGTGGCGGTCGGTGCCGGTTACGTGGACAGCAGCAGCGGTATCGTCAGCACATACGCCGCGAGCAGCACCGAGCCTTCCGGTCGGGTGAGTGAATAGCTCCGGCGGAGCAGTATCCACGCCGCCACCGCGGCCAGGCCCATCACCAGGACGAGCGCGGCACTGGTGCCGGGGACACTGCTCGGGGCGGCCAGGGCGATCACCGAGCCGCCGACGAGGCTGTTGAACAGGTTGGAGCCGAACAGGTTGCCCACGAGCAGGTCTGACTGACCCTGCCGCTGGGCTTGGATCGTGGTGACCAGCTCCGGCAGTGAGGTGCCCACCGCGACCAGGGTCATCCCGATGATCAACTGGGGAACCCCCAGGTCGGTGGCGATGGCGGCGGCATTGACGACCAACAGCTGGGCCCCGGCCAGGACCCCGACCAGGCCGAGTACGGTGCGGACCGGCTCCCACCGGGCCAGCGGTTGCCGCTGCGTCGGCGTCGGGTCGACCACGGCGACGTTCTCGCCCTCCACGTGCTCCACCACGTCCCGGGCCAGCGGAGTGGCTTCGTCCTCGCCCGCCCACCGGATCAGCAGCCACAGCGCACCGGCGGCGGCGACCAGCAGCACCACACCACTCACAGCCGTCAGTCCGGTCCAGGCCAGGAGGCCGAAGAGCAGCACGGCGCCGACCGCGAGCCGTGCCTCGCGGTAGATCACCGTCGACTTCACGGTGACCTTGGCGACCAGTGCGGCGACGCCGAGGACCATGGTCAGGTTGAGAATGTTGGAGCCCGCGATGTTGCCCAGGGCGATGCTCGTGTCACCGCGGGCCGCAGCCACTCCGGAGACCAGCAGCTCCGGTGCCGAGGTGCCGAGACCGATCACCACGACGCCGACGACGACGGGTCTGATCCGTAGCCGGTGGGCGAGCCGGGACGCGCCGAGCACGAGATGGTCGGCGGCCACGGTGAGCAGCAGCAGACCGGCGACGGCGAGGAGGACTCGGAACATCATGACGGGCTCATGTGCGGCGTTGTCCTCGCTATCCCGTTGACCGGCGCCTGGTGTACCGGAGCCCAACCTACTGCCCTGGTCGACCCCTGTGGGCCCGGACGGTACCGGAACCGCGTGTTCCCGGCGATCGGTCGCGGGAGCGGTGTGTCTTGCGGCGGCGGGTCACCGGGTTCCTGGGGCGGACGCCGGACGACGTGGCGGCGGACTCGTGGCTCCGGCGCTACACCGCGACGCGGGCCTTGTCGGAATCTGGCTTGATCGTGCACGATCAACAGCGACGGCGACGGCGAGGTCGACCGTGCCGGTGCCGGTCGGTGTGCACCGGATCCCGGGCCTCGCCGACCTTCCCCGGCTGCTCGCCGCCCTGGGTGAATGAGGCCACGGGTTGTCCCGTCCATGATTGGAGCCCTCGCGATGTCGTTTGAACTCCAGCCCGTCCTGACCGGCGAGCTGATTACGGTAAGGCCCCTCCGGCCGGCGGATTTCGATGAGCTGTTCGCTGTCGCCGCTGACCCGCTGCTGTGGGAACAGCATCCGCAGCCGGACCGGTGCCGAGAGGAAGTGTTTCGCGCTTTCTTCCGGGATGCGCTCGCCTCCGGCGGCGCGTTCGCAGTGGTCGACACCAGGGAGTCTCGCCTGATCGGTTCATCTCGGTATCACGGCTACGATGCGGAGCGCCGCGAGGTCGAAATTGGCTGGACCTTCCTTGCGCGTTCCCACTGGGGCGGGGTTTACAACAAGACACTCAAGCAGCTCATGCTGGATCATGCTTTCCAGTTCGTCGATACCGTTGTCTTTCTCATCGGTACGGAAAATTTCCGTTCTCGGCGGGCGGTGGAGAAGCTCGGTGGGATCCTGGCCGGGTCTGGCCAGGACCGGGCTGGGGTGCCCCACGTTCGCTACCAGATCGAGGTTGGCAACTGGTCCGGTGGGCGTTCAGGTGCCGAGGGCTCGGGCGGTGCCGGCGGCCCGGGCGGTGCCGGCGACCTGAGCTGACGGTGGTCTGGGGTGACGGTGGCAGGGTGAAAGCGGGCTAGTCCTCCGGTTCGTCCGCTTCTATACTCCCCAGTAATGATCACCCCGAGGTGCGCGTCAGCGGGGTGTGGACGTGTCGGGTGAGCGGGTCACGGTCAGTAGCGCAACTGCAAGGGGCGACCGGGGGGGCATGGGTGCGACGGGCGCGTCTGATTCGCCGGTGTTGGCGGAGCCGGGATTGCCAGTGGGGTATGGGTTGCGACCGACACTACTGATTACATTTTCTACCACGATCGAACGAGCCCGCTGCATCAGCGCCACGCCGATGGTGCCGCAGGAGGACCTGACGAGCGCCCCCGGTGACGACCCCGACGAGGAGGTCCGGCAGTTGCTGGAGATCGCGCAGTGGTACCGCTCACCGCTGGTTGACCGGTATCGGGCCGGATTACCGCCGGTCACCATGGCCCAGTAGCTGATTCACCCCACAGATCGAGAAGGGAGACCTGGGTGGGATTCATCCAGATAATCGACTACCGGACCGAGTGTCCCGAGGCGGTGGACCGGCTCCTCACCGAGTGGATCAACGGGAGTGCCGGCCTGCGTACCGCCACCCGTACGCGGGTCTGCCGCGACCGCGATGATCCAACCCACTACATGGAGATCCTTGAGTTCGACTCGTACGATGATGCGATGGTGAACTCCGAGTTGGCCGTGACCAACGCGACCCATGAGGCTTTCGTGCCACTGTGCACCGACGGCCCGCGTTTCATCAATCTCGATGTTATCCGGGACGAGCCATGGCAATTATAAAAACCGTGTACGGCCTACGTGGTCGGCTCAACCGGCTTGGTCGCGCTAATAGGGGAGCTGCAATGCGCCTGTTTCTGACTCCCCTGGCCATGGTTGGCGCCCTTGCTCTGACCGGCTGCGCAGCCGGATCCGATACCAGTCCGGGTCTCGCCACGACCCCGACCGCAGACTCCACCGCACCCCCGAACGCCGGGTCCGCCGCAACTCCACCCTCAGTGCCCCCATCCGTCGCCGATGAAGTGGGACTACCTCCCGCCGAGCCAGGGCGAACCACACTCCTGGCTGCGGGGCCCCAGTCTGGCGCGGCGATAGCCGGACGCGTCACCACTGGTCCGGGCGCATTGTGGATCAGCCTCGACTGCCAGGGTGACGGCTCGCTCGTGCTCGCGGTGGGCTCAGCCTCCACGTCCACCATCCGGTGTGGCCCGAACCTTCACCACAGCCTTGACAAGATTGATACCGCCTCAACCGCGCAGCAGCTGGGGGTCACGGTGGAGACGTCGGCGGAGGTGCGCTGGGCCCTCCGGATTGAGCAGTGATGACTCCGGCCGGAGGGTTGGTTCGGCGTGGCGTTCTGGGGCGCGGGTACGGTGGCGGCCCTTCGGCCCGGCGGAGCAGCCACCAGGCGACAGCAGCCACCCCGAGCAGGCCGGTGCCGGCGATGAGGAACACGCCGGCCGGCGAGGTCGCCTCGAGTAGGGGGCCGCTGATCAGGTAGGCGGCGGTCTCCGCGAGGAAAACTGGGCCGTAGATCGCGCCGAAGACCCGGCCCAGCTTGTCGCTGTCCACGTTCTGGCCGATGGCGGTGTCGGTGGCGATGTTCTCCAGGCCGTTGCCGGCACCGGCGATCGTGTAGAGCAGCACGATCAGGGCCAGCTGGCCGGCGACGCCAACGGCGATGAGGCCCAGGGCCGAGCAGCACAGGCCGATGAGCAGCAGCCGCGGGCCGGACGGCTGCCAACGGGTCAGCGCGAGCAGTAGCGGCACGAGCACCATCGCCAGTCCGTACCCGCCGGTCGCCACCCCGACCCAGGTATCGGTGCCGCCGTGGTCGTCCTTGATCAGGAAGACCAGTCCCACGCTGTCCCACGCCGCGAAGAAGACACCGAGAAAGAGGGAGAGCGCCACCGCCCGGGCCACGGCGTGCCCGGCCACGTAACGCAGGCCGGCCGTGAGGTCCGCGACGAACCGCGTGGTACGGCCGGCAGCACCGGGACCGCCGCCGACCGGTGGCAGTAAGAACAGCACCAGGGCGGAGAGCAGGTAGGAGGCCGCGTCCAGGGCGAAGGCGGCTCGGGCTCCGGCGGTCTGGATGAGTACCGCACCGAGGACCGGCCCGACGGCCAGCGCCACATTGTGCGAAAGCCCGAGCAGTGAGTTGGCCTGCACCAGGCTGGACCGTTCCACCAGCCGCGGCACGCAGCTCTTGCCGGCCGGCAAGAAGCAGGTGGTCAGCGTGCTGGTGAGCAGGATCAGGGCGAGGAGCACGGGAAAGGGTGGCAGGGCCACCGCGATCAGGCCGACTGTCCCGAACCGAATCAGGTCGGCGGCGATCATGATGCGGCGGGGGTCCCAGCGGTCGGCCAGGGTGCCGGTCACCGGGCCGAGCCCTTGGGGCAGTGCCTTCGCGGCGAGCGCCAACCCGAGCTCGGTCGGGGTCGCCCCGATCTCGTAGAGGTAGAGAACCACGGCGGTGGCAGTGATGACATCACCGAGGTAGGAGGTGGTACGGGCGAGCCAGAGCGTCCGGAAGCCGCGGTTGTCGATGAGCAGCGACAGCCCGCTACCGGTAGCCCTCGTCACCGCCGCGCACGTTCCCGTAGCGTGTGCCGGAGGTCGTCGGGGAGGCCCTCGACCTCTGCCAGCGCGGGCAGCAACTCCGGCTCGGTCAGGTACGCGTGGAAGGCCGCCGCGATTGTCACGCCATGGGCCGGCCGGTGGAGCACCGAAACCGGATCTCCGGCCTGCACCTCTCCCGGTGTGACGACCCGAAGGTAGGCGCCGGGGCGATTTTCCCGGGTGAACCGCTTCACCCACTGCGGCTCCGCCATCTTGGCCTGGAAAGTCGCGCACGGAATGCGGCCAAAGGTCGGCTGGAGTTCGAGCTGGTCGCCGATGCGCCAGGTCTCGCCGATCACCGCACCGTTGACGTCGACGCCGGCCGTGGTCAGGTTCTCACCGAAGATCCCGCCTGGCAGCACCCGCCCGAGGTGGGCCTCCCACCAGTCGTAGTCCTCCCGGGCGTACGCGTACACGGCTTGGTCGTCGCCGCCGTGGTGCTCGATGTCGAAGATCTGGTCGCCGACCAGGCCACTGTGTAGGCCGGTGGTTTTCGGCCCGGGGGCCCGGACCGTCACGGGTCCGTCGACGGGCTGCTTGTTGATGCCGGTGACCCCGACTCGCTTCACGGTACTGCGTTCCGGGACCGCGAGGTTGACCGAGAGGATGCTGCCCATGGGCAGCAACCTATCGATTCGTCCGACGTGGAGCAAAGGCGTTCGGGCGCGGTTTAGGAGGCGGCTTCCAGTACGACGACGGGGATTTCCCGGTCGGTCTTGGCTTCGTACTCCGCGAAGCCTGGGAAGGCCTCCTTCTGCGCGCTCCAGATGCGCTCCCGCTCGTCCCCCGCGGCGACCCTGGCCACCAGGTTGAATGTGTCCGTACCGATCTCCGCCTTGACCTGCGGATGGGCCCGCAGGTTGTGGTACCAGTCGGGGTGGCTGGGGGCGCCGGCCTTGGAGGCGAACACGGCGTAGCCGTGATCCAACTTCTGGTACATCACCGGGTTCAGGCGTGGCTGGCCGCTCCTGGCGCCCACCGTGTGCAGGAGCAGCAGGGGCGCGCCCGCGAACTGGCCACCGACCTGGCCGTTGTTTTCGCGGAACTCTTTGATGATCTTTTTGTTCCAGTCGTCCATGATCTCTCCTCGCTGGCGTACCGGTCCGATTATCGTCAATCTGGCACCTCCGCAGTGCCATCCGTTGGGCTACCATCCACCCGAGATGCGAGAGCCGACTACGCCGAATGCGGCGTCCGGGTGTCTGTTCGGGTTGGCCTACGGGGACGCCTTGGGCGGACCGACCGAGTTCATGACGGTCCCGGACATCCGTGCCCGCTATGGGCCCGATGGTCCGCGCGAGTTGGCGGGCGACCCCGCACCGGTCACCGACGACACCCAGCTGACCCTGGCGGTCGGAATGGCGCTGTTGAGTGCGCCCGCGCCGACGGCCGAGGTGTTGGAACCGCTGTTTCGAGAGCGGTTCGTGCAGTGGGCAGCCAGTCCCGACAACACCCGCGCACCGGGAATGACCTGCCTGCGTGCCTGCGGGAACCTGGCCCTCGGCCAGCCGTGGACCCAGGCCACGATGATCGGGTCGAAGGGCTGCGGCGCGAACATGCGGGTCGCGCCGGTCGGGCTCGTCGCCGGCTACGACCTGGACACCCTCGCCGGGGTGGCGCAGCTGCAGGCCGCGATGACCCATGGGCACCCCACCGCGCTCGCCGCCAGTGAGCTGACCGCGTACGCCGTGCGGCTGCTGCGCGACGGCGCGGAGCTGCCGTCCCTGCCCACGCTGCTGCGAGCCCGCGCCCACGACCAGCGCACCGTCTACCGCGACGAGTGGTTGGGTGCGCTGTGGCAGCAGCCCGGCGTCGCCGATCCCGCCGACTACCTCGCCCGTGGCTGGGACGAGTGCCAGCACGTACTGGATCGGCTCGATCTGGCGCTCGCCTCGGCCGACGACGGCGGGGACGCCTGTCGGATCACCGGTGCCGGTTGGATCGCCGAGGAGGCCCTGGCCACCGCACTGTTCTGCGCGATCCGGCATGCCGACGATCCGGTGTCCGCCCTGGCCCGCGCCGCCACCACCTCCGGCGACTCCGACTCCATCGCCGGTCTGACCGGCGCGTTCCTCGGTGCCGCCCGCGGTATGGCCGCGTGGCCGGAGCCCTGGCGCGATCAGATCGAGTACGCGGGCGAACTCGCCACGATGGGCGAAGCCTGGGACTGATCTTTCAGTTCGTGATCAGGATCATTTTCCCTTACTCCATGTACCCTATTTTTTATGATCTATCAATATGTGCGTCAGTATTCTGCCGTGCGTGTATCAGCCCGGGGGTGGGCCGTCTCATCTGTTCAGCGATGACGTAGCGCATTGGTAGGAGGCGGCCACTCCAATCCGCGCCAGCGCGGCTGAGTCGCCCAGTTGAGAGGAGAACCGGCATGCACACCGTCGACCTCGCCCTCCGAGCCCGGCACAACGCCAACACCCCGTGCAGCCATCAGCCGACGTGTCCTGCCGCGAGCGCGGTCGACCACGAGGCGGCCCGCATCATCGCGTCGCACCCGGAGCAGGGCTGGAGTCTGCGCTGCAACGGCGTGATCGTGTTCGACGACACCGGTGAGTTGATGCCCGACAACAGCCCGGTCGCCCCGCACCGTGGCCCGGCTCCGCACGGGGAGAGCTACCGCGGAGAGTGACCCGGATGCCGCTGATCCGCCGTCCGTATCGCCGGATCAGCCGGTCGGAACCCAGAACCGAAGCTGCTCGCTGCGTTGGTCGGCGAAGATCCCGCCGTTGCGCTCGATCACCTTACGGGAGGCGACGTTGTCCACGTCGCATGTCACCAGGGCGGAGGCGATGTCCAGGTGGTGCGCCACGGGCAGCGCGGCGGTCAGCATCGCGGTCGCGTGGCCCCGCCGCCGTGCGGTTGGTCGTACGTCGTAGCCGATGTGACCGCCGAAGTCCCGCAGGCTCGGGGTCAGGCGATGCCGGATCGCGAGGCGGCCGAGATAGGCGTCGTCCTGGATCCACCACAACGTGGTTGACGGTACGTGCCCGTCCGGGCGCGGGGATTCCTCGAGGTTTTGCTTTCGTAGCCAGTCGACGTACGCCGCGAACCCGGCGGGAGTTGACCAGTGGCGCGAGAATTCGCGCAGCTCAGACCCGATCATGCTGCGGTCTTCCGGGCCGCCACGTCCCTCGGTGCGGAACTCGGCCATGGCGGCAATGAACGATTGATGCACCCGTACGGTGGGCGGGCTCAACTCGGGCATGGCGATATCAGTATCGAATCGGCCGCTGCGGCGCACCCGTATTTCGGTGTGGGTCGGTGTTGAGCAGGCCGGATGGCCCGGGTCGACGGTGTTTTCGTCGCCTACCGTCCCGGCGTGAATGATCATCCTGGCTGTGCTGCATGACGGGCTGTGGGCGGACGCCCGAGCTGGCGGCAGTGCTGGGAGGATCCACATGATCTGTAGGGACGCCACCGGCGTCGGTAGCGACAACAGGAGGATGGAATGGCAGACGGTTTGGTGCTGGCCTCCGGCCCACGTGTCGGCGTGTTGGCCGACGCGTGGGGCGGTTCCGTGGCGCGGGAGATCGCCCTGGTTGTTGGTGGTGCCGCTGTCGTCGGTGCCGCCGCACAGGTGTCGGTGGCGATTCCCGGGTCGCCGGTCCCCGTGACCGGGCAGACCTTCGCGGTGCTCCTGGCCGGGACCGCGCTCGGCTCGGCCCGTGGGGTGGCGAGCATGCTGCTCTACCTGGTGGCGGGGGTGTTGGGGGTGCCGTGGTTTGCCGACGGCGCGCACGGCTGGCCGTCCGCGACCGCGGGCTACCTGCTGGGCTTCGTGTTGGCCGCGGCGGTTGTCGGCCGGCTGGCCTCGGCCGGGGCGGACCGGCGGCCGTGGCGCATGTTCGGGCTGATGGTGTTCGGGAACGTGGTGATCTATGCGGTTGGTGTTCCCTGGTTGACGGTTGCCGCCGGGATGGACGTGCCGACCGCGCTCCTGCTGGGCCTCGTTGCGTTCCTGCCGGGCGACCTACTCAAGGCCCTGCTCGCTGCGGGTCTGCTACCGGGCTCGTGGCGCCTGGTGCGTCGGCTGTCCGGCAGCGCCTGAGCGAGTTCGTGGACCGGGGGTAGCGCTGCGCTGCCTCGGGCCTGGGTCGGATCTGGGCGGGGAGTCTCTCCCCGGTGCGTTGGCCCGGCGAGCTGGGCAGCTGCCCAGCTGGCCCGCAACTGTCCCGAGAAGAGGGGCCGAAGGTCATGCTCCAGCGAGTTTTCCTGAGGTTAGCCTTACCTAATCCAAGGTGAGTCTGGCTGGGGGCGTGCATGACGAGCAGGACGTTCGAACAGGGGACCGACGGTCGGCCCGGGGCTGAGGCCCGGCCCGACCGTCGGCCCCAGGCTGAGGCTCGGTGCGGCGAAAGGACGCTGGCCGACCTGACCCCGAGCGTCACTGCGCAGGTGGTGAGCGTCTCGGTGCCCGGTTCCCCGGCGGTCGCGCGGCGCCTGGCCGACCTCGGCTTCACGCCGGGCACGGAGGTCCGGATGCTGCGTCGGGCACCGCTGCGCGACCCCCTGATCTACCTGGTGAAAGATTACGAGATCTGCCTACGCCGGGCGCAGGCGTCGTGCGTGAACGTGGTCGAGGCGGACCGGTGAGCAGCTCCTGCCACGAGAGCGGTCAGCCCGCGGCCCCACTGACCCAGCTGCCGCAGGTGGCCCTGGTCGGTGCCCCCAACGCGGGCAAGACGAGCGTCTTCAACGCCCTCACCGGCTTGAACGCCAAGACCGGAAACTATCCCGGGGTGACCGTGTCCCGCTTCGCCGGGACCTGCCGGGTCGGCGACCGTAAGTTCGCCGTCGAGGATCTCCCCGGCTCGTACGGGCTGGACCCGGTCAGTCTGGACGAGCAGGTTCTGGTCGATGTCCTGGACGGCAACGGCATGCGGGCGCCGGACGCGTTGCTGATCGTGGCTGACGCGACGACCCTGCGGCGCTCGTTGGGATTCGTCGCGCAGGTGTTGGCCCGGGGCCTTCCCAGCTGCGTGGTGCTGACCTTCACCGACGAGTTGCTCCGCCGCCAGGGCGCGGTGGATGTCGACGCGCTGAGCCAGGCCCTGGGCGTGCCGGTGGTCGCGGTGGTCGGCCACCGCGGTCACGGCATCGCGCAGCTGCGGGAACAGCTGCTCGACTGGAGAGAGTGGCCGACGCCGGTGATACCACCACCGGTGGAACCGGGTGAGCGGGACGCCTGGGTGGAGTCCGTCCTGTCGTACGCCGGGTACCGGGCGGCCCAACCGCACGGCCGCACCCGACGGCTCGACGCGGTGCTGCTGCACCCGATCCTGGGCACCGTGGTCTTCTTCGCCGTGATGGTGCTGTTCTTCCAGACGGTCTTCACCCTGGCTGCTCCGCTGCAGGAAGGGGTCGAGGCGTTCTTCGGCGTACTGTCGGGCTGGGTGTCGGTGCACGTCACCAATCCGTGGCTGTCGGGTCTGCTCGGGGACGCCCTGATCGGCGGAGTCGGCGGCGTCCTGGTCTTCCTGCCCCAGATCATGCTGCTGTTCCTGCTGATCTCCCTCCTCGAGGGGGTCGGCTACATGTCCCGCGCGGCGTTCCTGATGGACCGGGTGATGGGCCGCTTCGGGCTGGAGGGGCGCGCCTTCGTGGCGCTGCTGTCCTCGTTCGCCTGCGCGATCCCCGGCATCATGGCCACCCGCACCCTGCCCTCGGCCCGGGACCGGATCGCCACGATGATGGCCGCGCCACTGATGACCTGCGCCGCGCGGCTTCCCGTCTACGTGGTCCTGATCGGGCTGCTGGTCGACCCCGCCGCCACGTTCGGCCCGTTCGGTCTGCAGGGTCTGGTCATGTTCGGCCTGTACCTGCTCGGTGCGGTCGCGGCGATGCTGGCCGCGTGGACGTTCAAGAAGTTCGGCGACCGTCGTGGCCAACCGACGCCGTTCTATCTCGAGATGCCGCCGTACCGGCTGCCCTCGCCCCGGGCGGTCCTGCTGGCGGTGTGGGGCGCGGCGAGTTCGTTCCTCCGTAAGTGTTCGACCATCATTGTGGCCACCACGATGGTGCTGTGGCTGCTGCTGAACCTGCCGCTGCACTCGACCGAGCGGATGCAGGCCGCGGGCGTCGACACCGCTGATTCGGCGGCGGTGTCGGCCTACGTCGTCGACCACAGCTACGCCGCCGAGGTCGGCCGGCTGGTGGCGCCGGTCTTCGACCCCCTGGGTTTCGACTGGCGGATCAATGTCGGCGTGCTGTCCGCCCAGTCGGCGCGGGAGACGTTCGTCGCCACCCTCGGCCAGGTCGCGGCGGCCGAGGACCCCGAAGACCCGGGTGACGCGCTGCGGGCCATGACCTACTCGGACGGCCCGCGCGCCGGGCAGCCGATCTTCACCGCGCCGACGATCGCCGCGCTGCTGGTGTACTTCGCCTTCGCCCTCCAATGTATGGCGACCGTCGGGGTCATCCGGCGGGAGACCGGCACCTGGCGGTGGCCGCTGGTGGCCTTCGGCTACCTCACCGTGGCCGCCTGGCTGATGGCCTACCTTGCCCGGACCGTCACCGCCTTCTTCGTGGGGTGACTCGGATGGTTCCCCTGCACCCGCAGCGCTGCGCCGACGAACCGGATCTGCTGCGCTGGGTCATCCCCGCCGACCTGCTCCACCCGGTCGGCGTCGTTGCCACGGCCCCGCCACCGCTGGCGGGGCTGCTCGCCGACGGAACCCTCGCCGAGCTCCGGCTGGAACCCGCCGCCGTGGTCACCCGACTCGGCCCGCGGCGCAGCTGGCAAGACCAGGGGCCACGGGTACGCGGCGCGCTGCACGCCGCGCTCGGGGAACCCGACGGCTGGCACGTCGTGCCCGATTCCGGTGCGCGGGTCGGTGACGCGGTGCTGCGTACGCTGGCCCAGCAGCTCCTCGATGGGCCGGTCGGGCAGTTCGCCGCCGCGCACGGCGGTCGGATCGACCTGGTGGACGTGCGGGACGACGTGGTGACCGTCCGCCTCGCCGGCGCGTGCAACGGCTGCCCGGCCGCCCGCAGCACCCTGCACGGCCAGCTGGAACGACGCCTCCGGCAGCGCTATCCGGCGCTGCGCGCGGTCGTCGACCAACCGACCCGGTCGATTAGGTCGGGACCGCGGTGACCACGAGGTTGTCGCGGTATCGGCGGGTGTCGGCGTCGAAGGGCCCGCCGCAGGTGATGAGGGTCAACCGCTGGTCGCCGTCGCGGGCGAAGTACCGGTCCAGCGGAATCTTTGTCTTCTGGTACTCCTCCCGGGCGATCACCCGGTAGATGCGGTCCTGCCCCTCGCTGCCGGTCACGGTCAGGTGGTCACCCCGGTCCAACTCCCGGAGCCGGAAGAACGCACCTTCGCCCTGGGTGGCGCTGTCCACATGGCCGGCGATCACCACCGAGCCCGCCGGCGCCGCCAGCCCCGGGCCGTAGCGGTACCAGCCGACCCGGTCCACGCTGGGCGGTACCTCGAACTCACCGGTCTGTGGGTTGATGCCGACGGCGTTCACCGTGGCGGTCACCCCGATTGTCGGGATCCGTAGGCCGACCGGCGGCACAACCTCGATGCCGGTCGGCAGTTCGCCCCTGCGTACCGGCACCGGCGTTCGGGCCCCTCCGGCGGCGGGGGCGGGGCTGGCGAGGGCGGTCACCTCGTCCGCGCCGACATCCGCCGCCGGCCGAGCGGCAACGGCGGCCACCGCCGCGACGGTGAGGGCGGCGGCGCCGGCGGCCATCGCCGCCAGCGCCCCGCGGTTGCGCACCGTCACCGGCTGTTCCTCCGGGCGGTGGCGACCCGAGCTCTGCCACCGACCAGCAGGAGGGCGCCGGCACCGGCCAGGAGGTACCACCAGGTGCTCGCCCCGGTGCCGGCCAGGCCGCCGGAGCCGCTGGGCACCCCGGACGGGGTGGAGTGCAGGCCGGTGATGGTCTGCGCCACGACCTCGAGGGTGCCGGCATCGGCCGAGCCGAACGCGTAGACGATCGTCGCGGTACCCTCGCTCAATTCCAGGTCGGCGGGGCCGATCGTGACGGTCTCCGTGCCGGCGAGCACCGCATCCGCCGTGATCGTTCCGGCTTCCATATCGGCCTTGGCCTCGTTCGAGTTGGTCAGGTTGGTGAAGACTGAAGTGCCGCCGGCCCGTACGTCCATCGCCGGAGCGGCAGCGATGTGCCGGGCGATCAGCCGGGACTTGCCGACGTCCACCTTCGAGGTGTCGTTGACGAAGGAGGTGAGCGTCGGCTGGCCGCTCGCGTCCAGGTGGGCGGCCATGCTGATGTTGGTTCCGCCCAGCACCTCCGCGTCGTCGACCGTGAGGAACGCGTTGGCCACCGGCTCGCCCGGCTCGGTCAGCGCGATGTCGTACACGCCCGCAGCCAGGCTCAGCGGGCCCGCCACCTCGCCGGGCGCGAAGTTGTCCAGCGTCTTCTCCCCATTGAGGTACACGTCGACCGGGGTGCCCGGGATGCCGTGGATCGCAGAGACCTCGGCTGTGGCCGCCGCGTACGCCGGGGTCGCGGTGAGCGCACCGACTCCGGCGAATGTCAGCGCGGCGAGCACGCCACCTGCGGCCACCCGGCGGGAGTACGAGAGCTGCATGTCTGCCTCCTGATGATAAATCCGGATTAGTCAGGTTAGCTGGTGAAGAGCGCTACGCTCGCTCCACACAACGCTGGATGCGGCCGGAAAAAGCTTTGTTTTCGACGTCGCCGCATTCACGCGGGCCTCAGCCGATGAGTAACCCTGCGAAGGACAGCCATTCGGCACGAAAAGGAGTCACATCCGGCGCGGCGTGCAGTGCCTGAAACGCAGATGGGAGGTGGATGGTGCAACACATGGACCACGACTGGCTGGTCCTTCCGGCACTCGGGTCAGAGCGAGCCGGACAATGGAGAGCGCGGAGATCTGGGTGGCTGAGACGGCGGCCCCGCCGCGCCGCTTGTCGACAGTGAACTGGACTGCGACTAACTGTGTCGTTGCCAGACGGACCGCAGCGAGTCCCAGTTGCCACCAAGGCTGTCGCAGAGTACGTCCACGAAGACAGCGGTATCGGTGCCGTCCGGGTTCCACCAGATTCCGCAGAGCGCCGGGACCTCGCCGGTCGGGGTGGTGTACTCGACGTACATCCCCGGAGCGCCGGTGACGCCACCCAGCTTTTCGCCGGGCTCCTCCGCATCGGGTCGGTCGCTCGCCGATCCGCGGGCGATCCGCTGCCGGAAGCTCAGGTCGGCGGCTCGCCCCTCGGCTGACTGGTACGCGACGAAGTGGAGATACATGCCGCCGTCCCGGCACAGCACGTGGGCGCGCTCGCCGGGGCCGAGGGCCGGGCCGCCGTCATCGGTGTTCGCGGCGCAGCTACTCATGTCGGCGAGCCACGGCTCCGCCAACGGGATCAGGTCATCCGGGAACGCCGCGCGGTTGGCGGTGGCGAACGGGTCGGTGGGTTCCTCGGGCGGTGCCTCAGCCGGAGCCGGTTCTTCGGCGGGTGCGTCCGACTGCGGGGCGGCGACCGGGGTGCTGTCGGGGGCAGTCGTTCGGCCGAGGACGAACGCGCCGACCCCGGCCACCAACGCACCGGCGAGCACCCCGACGATCACGCCGCGCAGCAGCTTCCCCCGCTGTGGGGGCGGAGACGGCACGATCCGGCGCTGCGGTGCTGGTGCGGCGAAGTCACCGGAAAGCGGCGGTGCGGCGAAACCGCCCGAAACCGGCTGGGTGCTCAGACCGTACTGGTCGTGGCCGCCGGAGGTAGGCGCATGCTCGTCGTTGGGCCAGTATTCCCGTCCGGAGGCCGCTCGATCAGTCACGTGCGGCACGTTATCAGCGCCCATCGCAACCCCGCAGACCCGTTCAGTAATCTATTCATCGTGCTGGAAGCATGCGGATGGTGCTGATGGCAGAACGACGGTGGGCAACGTGCTCCGGAATGGCTTCGGCTAGACTTGGCACGCGGCCCTTCCAGCAGAACGACCGGGTTCGATGCCCACGTCACACGCCGCGACCGAAACGGTCAGCGCCGGGCGGGACGGCCCCCCTTCAACCTTCGGAGCCTCCATGGCGGCAAGCCGCCCGCGCCAGAACACCTCGCCTGACTCCCAGCGCACCCTGCCCGACTCGCTGACCTTCACCGACCTCGGCGTGCCCGACGCGCTCAACCGCCAACTGGCCGCTGCCGGGGTGGAACGGCCGTTCCCAATCCAGGCCGCGACCCTGCCGGACGCGCTCGCCGGACGGGACGTACTCGGCCGGGGTCGTACCGGTTCGGGTAAGACCTACGCCTTCGTGCTGGCGGTGCTGACCCGCCTGGCCGCGAACCCCACGCGACGTCGCCCTGGCCGCCCCCGGGCGCTGATCCTCGCGCCGACCCGTGAGTTGGCCACCCAGATCGACCGCGTGATGGCGCCACTGGCCCAGGCGCTGTCGCTGCGCACGATGGCCATCTTCGGCGGTGTCGCCGCCCGGCCCCAGATCACCGGGCTCAAAGCCGGGGTCGACGTCCTGGTGGCCTGCCCGGGACGGCTGACCGACCACGTCGAGGCCGGGCACGCGCACCTGGACGCCGTCGAGATCACCGTCCTCGACGAGGCCGACCACATGGCCGACCTCGGCTTCCTGCCCGGCGTACGGCGACTGATGGAGCGCACCCCGCGCGGCGGGCAGCGGCTGCTGTTCTCCGCAACCCTGGACTCCGGCGTTGACGTCCTGGTGCGGCGGTTCCTCACCACACCAGTCGTGCACAGCGTCGACTCAACGCTGTCGCCGGTCGCCGCGATGACCCACCACGTGCTGCACGTTCAGGCCGAGGACCGGTTCGCCGTGCTGGTCGAGTTGACTGCCACGTCGAACCGTACGGTGGTGTTCACCCGTACCAAACGGGGTGCGAAAACCCTGGCTCGACGGCTGGCCGCAGCCGGGGTCAGCGCGGTCGAACTGCACGGCAACCTCGCCCAGGGCGCCCGTACCCGGAATCTGCGGGCATTCGCCACCGGGGAGGCGCACACGTTGGTCGCCACCGACATCGCCGCCCGGGGCATCCACATCGACGACGTGGCGCTGGTCGTACACGCCGACCCGCCGGTGGAGCACAAGGCGTACCTGCACCGCTCGGGCCGTACCGCTCGGGCTGGTGCGGACGGGACGGTCGTGACCCTGATGACCGACGCGCAGGTGACCGAGGTGCGGGCCTTGACCCGCAAGGCTGGCATCACCGCGACCACGAGCCGACCGCGCCCGGGTGACGCGCTGCTCCGCGAGATCGCCCCGGGCGAACGGCGGTTGACCCCCCAGCCCGTACCGCCCGCTGGTGGCCCACAGCCGGAGGCGCGGCCCGCCCACGGTGGCCGGAGGCAGCGCGGCGGCAAACCGGCGCCGACCACCTCGACCCGGTCCGCACCGACGCGGTCCGTACCGACCCGGTCCGGGGCAGCGGCCTTCTCCAGCCGGTCCCGTCCGGGTACGCGCCGCAGCGGACGCTAACCGCCGGGCGTCCGTATCAACCTCGTCGACGGTGAGGTGAGATTCGCCGCCGCCCTGCTCGCCGACCACACGGATCGCTGTTCGCAGCAGGGCGGTACCGATGCCCTGGCCCCGCCGGGCAGGTCGCCGGTCGGATCCTGGTTAGTCGTGCGAGTTCGGAGCCGGGGTGTCGCCGGCCGCGGCGGGTGGGCTGGGTCCGAGCTGGCTGATGTCGTACCCGTGGGGGTAGGTCTTGGTCTTGATGCCGTCGGCGAACAGGGGGACTGTCGGCGGTCGCCTGAGCCAGCGTTGCGTGTGTGCGCGGGCGCGAAGGGCCAGGTGCAGTCCGACGCGCGCCGGCCAGGGTGGGTTCGGCACCTGGGTCGCGGCCCGCAGGGGTGGGTCGTAGATGGCGCTGACCAGTGCGTTGCCCACCGGGGCGAGGGCAGCGGGTAGCCGGTTCAGCATCAGCATCCGGGTGGCCCGCTCGATCGCGGCCGCGTCGTCGTTGGGGCGCAGCTGGGCCCGGTCGTACTCGTCGAACCAGGTCTCGACCGCCTCGTAGGAGTCGGGGATGTCGGTGATTCCCATCCGGCGACCCAACTCCAGGTAGAACCGCCAGGTCGCGCGCCGCTCGTGGCAGCAGGGTCGGCGCCAGCCGTAGCGTTCCAGCCAGCGGGTGGGGACCACGATCAGGCAGGCGAGGACGTAGCGGTAGTGGTTGTTGCTGATGCGGTGGGAGCGGTGGATCTGGTTGATCCGGCGGAGGGCGTCCCGCCCGCGGGGCTGCTCGAAGCCGTTGAGGATGAGCTCGTACATGAGCAGGCCGGTGTCGTCGATCCGCTGCTGGGTGCGTTCGGTGAGTTCGCCGGTGGCGGTGTGCACCGCGGCGATCTCCGGGATCGAGAACGAGCGGTTGAAGGCGAGGTTGAGTCCGAGCTTCATGTCCCACGGAAACTCGTACCGCAGCATGGTCTGGTAGATCGTCAGGTGGTCGTCGTCGGGGTCGAGCGAGCGGATCCGGTGCAGGTGAACGAGGCGGTCTCTCACGGGCGGGGGCCTCCAGCGGGCTGCGGCCGGGCGTCGGCGGCGGTGAGGTGCTCGGTGGCGTCGAGGGCGGCCGCCACCACCGGGGACTGGTGGTACGCGGTCGCGACGCGGGTGAGCCAGATGATCTCGCCGGCGTAGCCGTCGACCGATCGGGGTGGGGCCTCGGCTGGATGCGGCTGGGCGGCGGTGACGCCGGCTCGGTGCGCTCGCAGGCCGAAGGCCAACTGGGCGGCCTCGATGGTGGTGAGCCGGTCCTCGGCGACGAGTCCCGCCTGCTCGGCGAGGGTGTTGGCGGCCTGGGTGACCCGGGCGTCCAGGAAGGGGCGCAGCGCCAGCCGTCCGTCGCGGATCTCGGCAACGCGACGGGTCAGCGCGTAATCGAGGTCACGTAGGGCGACGAGCGGCCGGCGGAGTTGTGGGTCCAGCTCAAGCTCGGGCAGCGCCGCGGTGAGGTCGTGCCACAGTGGCCCGAGGCGACGGTAGGAGCGCAGGTCGTCCGAGCACCGGGGGAGGGGTATCAGTGGGCCCCAGGCGGGCATGGTCAGGCCGATCATCATGAGTAGTGCGCTGATGGTGACCAGGACCGCGGCGATCTCGCGTTCGCCGGTTGGCTGTAGCCCGCCCCAGTGGGCGACCAGGTAGCTGACCTTGTTGGTGCTGTAGAGCACGGCGACCGCGGCGCCGGCAGCGGTGATGCGCAGGCCACGTCGGAGCCAGGGCCGGCCGCAGATGCGGGCGAACCTCCAACACAGCCGGGCGATGTCGATGCAGTAGGCGAAGAAGCCCGCCACCAGGAGAATCAGCAGATATGCCGAGACTGCCGGGTCGGTGGCGTACTCGACGGTCAACTGCACCGGCTGGTCGTAGCCGAGGGTGTGGGCATACAGGGCGACCATGAGCAGGTACGCGCCGGCGGTGATCCAGACCCAGTGTCGGGCCCGGGCGGCCGCCTGCGCGGCGGGCAGCGCGAGGTACAGCAGCATGCGCTCGGCGGAGGCGGCGATGGTCATGGCGCAGCCGTGGGCGAGTGCCTTCGCCAGATTTGGTAGCCCCAAGCCGGTCTCGATGCCAGCGGCGAGCGGTGGGATGGCCAGGGTGGCGCCGAGGGCGAAGGCACCGATCGAGATGCAGAGGGCACGGCGTGCCGGCGTGGGGTGCCGGCGCAGCAGCCGTAGGGTGTAGGCGAAGGTCGCCCACCCAGCGCCGGCGCAGAGGCCGTAGAGCAGGGTGTCCATCGGTTGCTACCGGCCGGGGTGTTCCAGCGATTGCCGTAGCCGGTCGCACAGGTCGGCCTCGGGATCGTCTCCAGAGGGCTGCGGCCCAGCCGGGGTCGCACTGTCGCGGACCCGGCGTAGCAGGAGCGAGCCGATCATCTCCGCTTCCCGCTCCGCCTCGGCGGCGTAGGTGCTCCGGCCGAGGAAGCGCTGCACGGTCCGGGGGTCGAGGTCCGGCAGGAGCAGCTTGGCGGTATCCGGGGCCAGGACGGCAGCGGTCCGGTGTCCGGCGAGCAGGTGCCCCAGCTCGTGCCCGATGATCAGCATTTGGTGTATCGGCGAGGTGTCCTGCTCATAGAAGACCGCGTCGAAGGTGCCCGTCGGCACCCACATGCCGCACACGGTGTGCACCGGCAGGCTGATCGGAGCCAGGTGGATCGGCCGTCCCCGGCGCTCTCCCAAGAATCGGCACAGATCCGGCATATCGAACGCCTCGGGCAGCGCTAGCTCGGCGAGCAGCCGTTTGCAGCGCTTTCGTAGTTGGCGCAGGGTCACGTCGGTTCTTCCCCGGTCGTCCGCATGCCTCCACCGCAGGACCAGCACGGCGGTCAGTGGCCGTTCCGGTTGCCGCCGCCGAGGGCTTGCAGGCGGGCGACCATCTGTTCCACCAGCCGGGAGTCAGCCGAGGACAAGCCGGTGTCGGCGAGAACCTGCCGCAGTGCTACCTGCTTGACGCCCATCCGTCGCAGCTCGCCGAGGAGCCGGATCTGCTCCTGGACCCGTTGCGCCGTATCATCCTCCACAAAGTATCCGGAGTGGATGCCGAAGGCGCGAGCCAGGGCGCGAACATGCGAGGTGCGCGGATCCTGCGCCACCCCCCGGCGTAGCTCTCCGATGTAGGCGGCGCTGATCGACACCCCCGTCTCCGCCTGGTGCCCATTGATCTTGTCGGCTATTTCCTTGTTTGTGTACTTCCGCCCGGACTCCTCGGGCCGTCCAAGCTCCTCCGGTGTGGGGCGGATGGTCTCGAACAGGTACTCCAAGCGGTCGGCGAGGGTGTCGAGGGGCGGCAGTTCCTGCCGGCCCTGGTGCTCCGCAACCAATGGTCCTCACCCTCCCCGTGACCGATCGACAGCAGTGTCACACCGCCGATACTCGGCCCGACAGGTGTCGACACACGACCGTTATCTATGACGCCTACGACCCCTCCTGCCGCGGGTCACTCCGATGACCGGCCGGCCACGCCCGCCGGAATCGGAAAATTGCCGACCGTGGTGCCCTACCTGCCGGTCACGGCTTGCGGCCCACCCCGCAGAACTCGTCAACCTCGGGCCCGGTGGCGGTATCGGCGTCGGGTCGCCACCGGGTCAGTGAGACGATGCCCGGCTCGACCAGCTCAAGGCCGCGGAAGAACCGGCCGATGCCGTCGAGACTACGCACCACCATCGGGTCTGAGCCGCCCTCGTTCCAGATCCGGACCGCCTCGTCGGTCGCGGCACCGTGGATGGCGTTGGTGGTGTGTGTCATCGCCAGGTAACTCCCCGACGGAAGCGCCTCGACCAGGCGGTCGACTACTCCGTAGGCCTCGTCGTCATCGGCCAGGAAGATCACAATGCCGAGCATGGTGATGGCGATCGGTTTGGTGAAGTCGAGTGTCTTGGCCGCCGCAGCGAGGATCTTGTCCGGGTCCCGCAGGTCGGCGTCGATGTAGTCGGTGACGCCCCTGGGGTGGCTGGTCAGTAGCGCCCGCGCGTGCACCAGGACCAGCGGGTCGTTGTCGGCGTAGACGATGCGCGACTCGGGTGCGATCGACTGCGCGACCTCGTGGGTGTTGTTGGCTGTCGGCAGCCCGGTGCCGATGTCCAGAAACTGCCGGATGCCGGTCTCTCTGGCCAGATGAGTGACCGCGCGTACCAGGAAGGATCGCTGGTTGCGGGCCAGTTCGATGATGTGTGGGTAGGCAGCGATCGTGTGGTCGCCGACCTCGCGATCCACCTCGAAGTTGTCCTTGCCGCCCAGCCAGTAGTTCCAGATCCGGGCCGGATGCGCGATCGTAGTGTCGATCTTCGAGGAGAGTGACCCGTTCGGTTCGGTGGCCGTTGGCGTGGTTTCCGAAGGGGCGTTGGTCACTGGGAATCTCTTCTCGACTCGCGATGGGGTGACTTCTCCCACACCGTAGCAGGGGCAACGGAACGGCCTGCTGTCTGTCCGCTGTGGTGATTGGTGCCCGGGTGCGCAATTCGCGGGCAGGTGAAGCCACCCTGCCGCGGGGAAACCGGTCGCCGGCTCTGTCTCCGGGCCGCTAGGTTCCGCCGCATGCGGTTGGAGCGGATCACCCCAGAGAATCTCGAGGCGGCTCTTGCGCTCGAGGTGCGGCCCGATCAGGAGCACTTTGTCGAGTCCGTGGCCGAGTCGCTCGCGGAGGCGTACGTCTGGCCCGACTATGCCTGGCCGAGGTTGATCTATGACGGCGACAAGCTGGTCGGCTTCGCTATGGCCTTCTTGAATATTCCGTGGGGGCCCGACCATGATGCCGACGATCTGAGGTCGGGCCTGTGGCGGCTGAATATCGCGGCTGAGGCGCAGGGGCGTGGCTACGGTCGGTTCGCGGTTGACGCCGTATGTCAAGAGATCCGGGCAGGGGGCGGGGATCGGGCGTACGTCACCTGGGAGCCGGGGGCGGGTGGGCCGGCGGGCTTCTACCTCCGGTTGGGCTTTCGGCCGACCGGCGAGCAGAGCGGCGGGCAGACGGTAGGGGTCCGCAGCCTTTCCTGAGGAGTGGGGGCGCGACCGGGTCGCTCCCAGGTGGCACCAGGCGGACGGGAGGCCGTGATCCGAGCGCCTCCATCCCGGTGCGTCCGGGCCGGGTGTTTACGAAAGCAATTGTCGTCTTGTTGGTGCGCGTGGGCTGGATGTTGGCGCCCCTGCCCACCCGGCGCGCCCGATGGGCTTAGACTGACAATCGTTTTCATTAAGAGTTGAGAGGACTGCGATGACGACGTCTCCACTCGCGCCCACCGACCCCGGCGCCGCGGTGGCCGGCACCCGGCCGTCCCTGACCGTGCTCAGCGGCCTCTGGCCGTCCGCGACGTACGCCGTCGCCCGTACGCTGCTGGTGGCGGATCCGACCCTGCTGTTGGTCCAGCACGACCTCGCCGACCTGCGCGTCGGCACCGTGCGACGGGTCGTGCGCGACAGCGCGGGCGTACTCGAGGACGAGCGGATCACGCTCGCACACGGATGCGTCCCCTGCACGCTGCGGGAGGATGTGCTGCCCACCCTCGCCCGGCTGGCCCGCGCGCGGCCCAACCGCGATCTGCTGCTGATGCTGCCCGAGGTGGTCGAGCCCGAGGTGGTCGCCGCCGTCTGCGCGCACTGCCCCGTTGACGGCGCGCCGATCACCGACCTGATCCGGATCGATTCCTATGTCACCGTCGTCGATGCCGAACATCTGCTCGACGGACTCGTCAGCACCGACGACCTGAAGCACCTTGGCATCGCGGCGGCGGACTACGACGACCGGGCGCTGGCCGATGTCATCGTCCGACAGATCGAGTACGCCGACACCCTCGTCCTCTGGGGCCGCTCCCGAGCCGGCGCCTACGGCACCAGTCGCCTGTCGGTGCTGCTCGAGCGGATGGCGCCGTGGGCGACGCAGGTCCCGGTCAGTGATGATCAACTCGATGCTACCGCGCTGACCCGCCAACTGCGCGGCACCCTCCGGCACCGGCCCGAGACCCCCGGCCTCCTCACCCGTGGCCTCGAGGGGTACGTCCTCGGGGTGCACGAGCCGGACCCGGACTGCGGCATCGTCTCGGTCGTCTTTCGGGCCCGCCGGCCGTTCCACCCACGGCGCATCCACGACGCTTTTGAGGACCTCAACGACCAGGTCGTACGCTCTCGCGGGCACCTCTGGCTCGCCAGCCAACCCGACACGGTGATCGCCTGGAACTTCGCCGGGGGTGGACTCCGCCTCGGCTCCCTCGGCCACTGGCTGGTCGCCCTTCCCGACTCCCGCTGGGACGACGTGTCCGACCACCGCCGGCTCGCCGCCGCACTCGACTGGGACCCCTACTACGGCGACCGCCACCAGCACCTGGTCTTCATCGGCCTGGGCCTCGACCCCGTCTCGCTGTGCCGCACCCTCACCAGCTGCCTGCTCACCGATGACGAACTCGCTGACGGCAGCGACACCTGGCGGCACTACGACGACCCGTTGACCGGGTGCTTCCCCGTCGCGGAGGTCCTTCGGCCGTGACGCGGGGGGAACAGATGGCGTAGTGTGTCCGGGGGCCTCACCGCGAGGCTGCGGGAGCTGAAGGAGGAGGTGGCGTTTTCATGCATGTGACTGCTGAAAACCGCCACGCTTCGTGCGCCTGAGCGACATCAGGTGACGATCGGTTCACCCGATCGGATCTCACTCCTTCACGCAGAGGGTTCCTCAGTTGTCTTCTCCCCACCGGGGTCCATCGGCGACCCCAGAATCATCCTCGTCTCTCACCGCCCTGGGCTGGTCGCACCGATGGCAGGCGGCGCTCGCCGCACACGGTGCCGGCCGTCCCGGGCGCGTCGTCCGCCACGACGGCTCCGCCGTCCTGATCAGCACCGCAGGTGGCACCCGCCACTTCCCCGTACGGTCCGCGGCACCCGCGCTCGCGGTCGGTGACTGGGTCGTCGTCGATGACGATCGCGTCCTCGACCTGCTGCCACGGGCCTCGCTACTCCGCCGTCGTGACCCCTCCACCGGGGGAAGCCAGCTCATCGCCGCGAACGTGGACGTGGTGGGCATCGTCTGCGGCTTGGACCGGCCGGTCGTCCACGGCCGGCTGCAACGCTTCACCTCGCTGGCCTGGGACGCCGGAGCGGTACCCCTGGTGATCCTCGCCAAGGCCGACCTCGTGAGATCCACCGCAGCCATCGAGAACGGTCTGCTCCAGCAGCATCCCGGCGTCGACATCATCGCTGTCGCGGCGGCGACAGCCACCGGGATATCCGACCTCCTCGGCCGGTGCGCGGAGCGCACCCTGGTGCTCGTCGGCGAATCCGGGGCAGGAAAATCGACGCTCCTGAACGCCCTTGCCGGCCGGGAGTTGGGCGCCACCGGAAAGGTCCGCAGCTCGGACGCGAAGGGCCGGCACACCACCACTGCCCGGCAGCTCTTCGCGCTGGAGGGAGGCTGCTGCCTGATTGACACCCCCGGCATGCGCGAGGTCGGCGTCCACGCCGACGTGGCCACCGTTGACGCGGGGTTCGACGACCTCGCGGAGTTGGCGCTCGGCTGTCGATTCGGCGACTGCAGTCATGCCAACGAGCCCGGCTGCGAGGTGCTCGCGGCCGTCGCCGACGGGAGGCTGAGCGAGCAACGACTGCGGGCCTGGAATCAGCTGTGCCGGGAGGCCGCATGGGCAGAGCTCCGCGCGGACCCGGCGGCCCAGCGCCGCGCGGGTCGGAGACTAGCCCGGGTCATCAAAGACGCCCAGCGGGCGAAGCGGCGTTAACCGCGCCCCGGCCGAGCAGTCCTCAGGTTGATCGGGGGTACCCGTATATCGCCGAGACACCGAGGCTGTAGGCCCAGGTGCCGGGTCGCGCTGGACGGTCCGCCGGCTAACCGGTGGACCGTCCGGTTGACCCGTTGCGTCCTGCTCGGCCCGCCCACCGGCGAACATACGGCAGCCGGTGCACGCCTGAATCCAACCGGCGGCGGGCTGATACGCGCCCTTTGGCGGGGTGGTCGGTAGCTGAGGCCGGGTGGCTGAAGAACGACGAGGTCTTTGGTCGCATCCCGTCGGGGATCCGTCAGGACCTATCGGCCGAGCGGGCCAGTTCTCTGGGGGCTCGGTCGCTACCCGTGGCGTTCGATGGCCACGAAGGTGGCGCCGAACGGATCGGCCAGGACGACGTTGCGGCCGTACGGCGAATCCTGCGGAGCCGTCACCACCCGACCACCGTGCGACACCGCCTGCTCCGCGGCTCTCTCCGCGTCGGGGACCTGAAAGTACGCCAGCCATGCCGCGTGCCCTTCGTGTGGGCGCTGCTCCGCGCCGGCGAAAACTCCCGCCACCGGGCGACCACCGGAGTTGAGCGTCACGTAGGGCATGTCCTCGAGGGGCTTGGTGTCGTAGCCGAAGACCCGCCGGTAGAACTCGACGGTGGCGGGCAGGTCAGCGCTGGTCACCTCGCTCCAACAGGGTGCTCCGCCCTCGTCAACCACTTGTGACCCGCTCAGCTCACGGCCCTGCCACAGGGCGAAGATGCCACCGGTGGTGTCCTGGGCGACTGCCAGCCAGCCGACCATGGCGTCCTGCTGCGGCTTCACCACCTTGCCGCCGGCATCGGTGACCCGTCGCAGCGCCGCCTCGCAGTCCGCCGTCGCGAGGTAGATCGTCCAGTTCGACTGGGCGGGCGCCGGCTCGCCCGGATGCGGTTCGGCGATCGCCGCCACCGGCTTTCCGCGAACCTCGCACATCGTGTAGAAGTCGCCCTGGAAGGTCCAGCCCAACACCGGTCCGTAAAAGTCCATTGCGGTGTCCCGGCTGGGCACTGTCATGTCGAACCAGCACGGCGTGCCGGAGGCGTACGTGCCGTCAACGTCACTCATGGGAAATCCCGTCCTCTGGATTCGTTTTCCATCGGACACTGTACGACCAGCGCGCTTGCGCGGAGAGTAGCAACACTCGCGGTGCATCCAGCGGGACGACCCGTGGCTGTCCGGCGAAAGGAGAAGCTTGGCTCAATGGCTGTCGGCCGGTCGCCACAGCCACCGTAGAGCGTCGGGGACAAGGGTGCCACCATGATTCGGACTGTGGCCACCATCGCCCAGCACAAGACGGAAGTCATAGCCGGCTTCCGCCAGCGCGGCCGCGACTTGGAGGTTGTTGGCCAGCCAGTTTCGCTCGGGCTCGTTCCAGTGTAGGTCTCGATGGCCCGCCTGCAGAAAGATGCGAAGCGGCTTGCGGGGAACGCGGGGAATCAGTTCGGGGTATGGATTACCGCCGGGCATCTGCGCAAAGCTGGACAGACAGCCGATGACCCGTCGGAATTTGTCCGGGCGGAACCACGCGGCGGTGAAGGCGCAGTTACCGCCACTGCTGCCACCACCGATACCCCACAGCTCGGGGTCCTCGGTGATGGAGTAGCGGTCGGTGACCTGAGGGATGATCTCCTCCAGGAGGAAGTTGACGTATCGGTCATCGAAGGCGTCGTATTCGGCGTTACGGTTCTTCGGACTCTCGGCCCCCTCGAAGGTGCCTGGATCCACGAACAGGCCAATGGTGACCGGAATCTTCCCGTGGTGGATGAGATTATCTAGGACGGTTCCGCCCCGGACCTCTCCCGCTGGGTCCAGGTATAGCTTTCCGTCCTGAAAGACGATCAGCGCCGCTGGCTTGGTGGGGTCGTACTGCGCCGGAAGGTGAACCCAGAACCTGCGGGATGTCCCGGGGTAGGCATGGCTTTCACGCCAGTCGAACTCGATGGTTTCGCCGGCGGGTACACCCTGCTGCGCGCTCGAGTCCGGGCCATGGGCGTACCGGACGTTCGACTGGTTGACCGGGAGCGGGCGGTAGGGGACCTCGACAGTCACCTGGGCAACGTAGCGGACAACCGCATGACCGCGGCAAGCGAGATTAGGCCCGTCCAGCGGCGCTGGGATTCAGAAACCGAGGATGGCTGCGGAGACCACAGAGAAGAGAGCGGCGGTGAGCAGGACCAGCCCGGTTGGCGCACCGACGACTGCGCTCACCGACAGCTCCCGGGCCCGGGCGACCGGGATCGCGGCGACGGAGACGACCGTGATGAGAGCGGCGACCAGGTGGATCATCGGATAGCCGATCAGTGTGGCGACCGGGAAGAGGTGGACACCGACGACGAAGGCGACCCACATCGAGATCAGGTCCCGTCGGCCGCGGAGCGCGAGCAGGACCGCCCCGAGGGTGGCGGCCCCGAACTCGATGGCGACCACGACCCCGAACGCGCGGCTGGTGGCCTCGTCGAAGGCGGTGTCGTTGTGCCAGAGCCGCCAGGTCAGCAGAGCACCGGCGATCGCGGTGAGGAGGCCGGTCACCGAGCCGGCGGCGAGGAGCCCGCGCCACCTACCCGGAGGCGCCTCCTGCGCCCAGCCGAACCAGCTCGAGGCGAAGAAGCCAAAGATCACGGCAGTTGCTGCAAAGTCCCGCACGTGCTCGGCAAACATGGCGCCTCCTGCCCGATGAGGACAAGCTACGGCAGTTCGGGGCACTCCTCCAGCCTCCGCTGCCGGACCGGGTGCCAGCTAGCTTCCGCCGCGGCGCCCGGTGCCGGCGGCAGCCCACCGTTCAGCGGTATTTGTGCAGCACGGCTTTGGTGTCGCGGATCCAGTCCGGGAGGTCGGTGCCGAAGTGGGCGAGGACGCTGAGCTGTTCGCGGAGGTTGAGCAGGTCCATGCGGTCCCGCCAGCCGGGCTGGGGAGCGGCGGCCTCCTCGTAGGCGGCGAAGAAGGGCTCGGGCGGGGGGTCGATGCTGTAGATCATGCTGAGGTCGGCTTCGGCCCAGTTCCAGTGCACCGCGGGGTCGATGAGTACGGGGGTGCCCTGGTCGGTGGCGATGAGGTTGTTGCGCCAGAGGTCGCCGTGGGTGAGTACGGCGGGGGCGGGTGGGAGCAGTTCGGGTAGCCGGTGGCAGATGCGTTCCAGCCGGTTCAGGTCGGTCGGGTCCAGGACCTGTTGGACCTTCGGCTCGGTGGCGTAGCGCAGTAGCCGGTGGGTGGCGAAGAACTCGTGGCCGTCGCTGGTCTGCGTGTTGTGCTGGGGGAGTAGGCCGAGCCAGCCGTCCTCGGGCCAGCCGAAGGTGCTGCCCGTAACGGAGTGCAGGCGGGCGATCGTACGGCCGGCTTCTTCCCAGTACCGGTCGGTGTCGGGGCGGGGCGCCAGGGCGGCGAGGACGAGATGGCGCTCGGTCACCTCGTAGACCTCGGGGGTCGGAACGCCACCGATGTCGTGGAGGGCGCGCAGCCCCGCGGCTTCCAGGGCGAACATGCCGGGCGGGTTTTGCGAGGACGCCGGGGTCTGCTTGACCACGGCCGGCCGGCCATCGGCGAGCCGGACTCGCTGCACGTGGTGGGCGAGCCCGCCGGAGAGGGGTTCCCAGCCGGTGGCACCGTCCAGTAGCGACACAACTGTTCCGGTACGCGCGTCGGCCGCGCTCACCTCGTCCGAACTCACGCTCAGCTCCTCCCGTACACCTACCTATAGAGTGCAGTATCCAGCCTGCTCGCTGTCGGCCGGTGTCGTCGCTGACGAAGCGATGTTCGAGGGTGCCGTTGCCGTTGCCGAGCCGGTAGAACACGTGGTGCTGTCCGGGAGCGGACAGGCCAGCCGGGTCACCGGTCACGACGCCA
>NZ_JABZED010000050.1:338-516 GCF_013416675.1 Salinispora sp. H7-4 | reverse complement strand
CGCGCACCCCAGTTGTCCACGCCGGGGTCGATCCCGGGCCACCAGTACCAGTGCACCAGGTCTCCCGACGCGGTGCGACCGAAGATGTGCTGCTGGTCGCGGTGCACGAAGGCGTGCGGGTTCCCGACGAACGCTCCACCGGGCCACACCCCACCCGTGACCTGACCCGTGTCGAGGT
>NZ_JABZED010000050.1:0-298 GCF_013416675.1 Salinispora sp. H7-4 | reverse complement strand
CGTAGAACCGATGCTCCAACCGCCCGTCCGGGTTCCGGTAGAAGACATGCTGCTGATTGCCGTACGCGAACCCGGTGGGATTCGAATGGACCCGTCCCTCTGTGTTCCAGTTGTCCATCCCCGGGGCGTCCATTCCCGGCGCGAACCACCAGTGTCGCAACGTGTTGTCGCTTCCCCGGGCGAACACGTGCTGCAGCAGGGTCCCGGCTGATCCGACGGCCACATAGTGCTGGCCGCTACCGAACCCGAACGCCCGCCCCGCGACAGTTTCGGTGGGGCGACCGCAGTTGTCGCTGGT
>NZ_JABZED010000049.1:209412-209973 GCF_013416675.1 Salinispora sp. H7-4 | reverse complement strand
TCGGTCGTTACATCTGGACCCGGCGCCGTGTGTGTGCCCTGTGAGGCCCCGCGGTCGCCGACCCCCCTTTCTTTTCTTTGAGCGCCGGACGGTGCTTGCACCCCGTGCCGCCTGACCCCCCCTTCGGGCGTGTGGGTGGGTGTCGACCCCCGAATGGAGCAACCCCCATGAACACGATTCTGCGTCGTAGCGTCCTTGGTATCGCTGGTCTGGCCCTGTCCACCGGTGTCGTCGCCGGCCCCCTGGGCACCCTCACCGACACCACCACCACCACCCCCGCCGCTGCTGCTGCTGGCGTGGTGCAGGCCGACAAGCCCGACACCGGCACGCTGATCCCGCACGGCACCCAGGGTGAGCAGTCGCGCATCGACCTGGGCGACGAGCAGGTATCGAATGTGAAGGCCATCATCGAGGCCACGAAGTCCGCCGGCATGGACGAGCGGGCCGCCGTGGTGGCGATCGGTACCAGCCTGCAGGAGTCGAAGCTGGAGAACCTGGGTCACCTGGGTGACCGCAACGACCACGACTCGCAGGGCCTGTTCCAGCAGCGCCCCTCCTCCG
>NZ_JABZED010000049.1:209074-209294 GCF_013416675.1 Salinispora sp. H7-4 | reverse complement strand
GGTGGGGCACGGTCGAGCAGATCACCGACCCCGAGTACTCCACCACCGCCTTCCTCAAGGGCCTGAAGCAGGTGGAGGGCTGGCAGGAACTGCCGTTGACCGAGGCCGCGCAGAAGGTCCAGGTGTCGGCGTACCCGTTCCACTACGCCCAGTGGGAGACCCAGGCCGCTGACCTGGTGGCCGAGCACTGGACCAGCTGACCCCACCCCAACCCACAGAC
>NZ_JABZED010000049.1:116406-208958 GCF_013416675.1 Salinispora sp. H7-4 | reverse complement strand
CTAACCCGTACAAGGGGGAAAGAAACTGTTGGCCGGCACCCGAACCGGGTGCCGGCCAACAGCCGTCTCTGGGCGAACACCGACGGTGACCAGCACCGTCCCCTACGCTTGCGCTCATGGGCCGCCTGCGCCGACTCGCCGAGGCGACACCGGCGAGCCGGAACCGCTACCTCGACCTGCTCCGGGCCCTCGCCATCATCATGGTCGTTCTCGGTCACTGGAGCGTCGTGGACATCGGGCACGACGCCTCCGGGCAGCCCACCGCGCGCTCCGCCCTGCCCGACCTACCCTGGGCCTACCCACTGACCTGGGCGGTCCAGGTCATGCCGATCTTCTTCCTGGTCGGCGGGTACGCCAACGCCGCGTCCCTGGCCTCGCACCGCTGTCGCGGCGGGGACGCCACCGGCTGGCTGCTCGGCCGCAGCGCCCGCCTGCTCCGGCCCACCAGCGTGCTGATCCTCGTCCTCGCCGTCGCCGGCCTCGCCGCCCGGCTCGGCGGCGCCGACCCGTCGTTGGTCCGGACCGTGGTCTACTTCGCCACCATCCCGCTGTGGTTCCTCGCCGCGTACCTCCTCGTGGTGCCGCTGACCCCGATGATGTCCGCGCTGCACCGGCGGTACGGGCTCCTCGTACCGGTGGCGCTGGCCGCCCTGGTCGCGGCCGGGGACCTGACCCGCGAACTCGGTCTGCACGACGCCGCCCTACCGAACTACCTCTTCGGCTGGCTGGCCATCCACCAGCTCGGCTTCGCCTGGTACGACGCGGACAAGAAAGACACTGACACTGCGGCACCGCGCGGCCGCTGGACGGGGCTCCGGACCCGGCGGCTACCGCTGTCCCGGCGGGCCGGTTGGACGGCGCTACTCGGCGGGCTGGCCGTGGCGGTGCTGCTGACCGGCCCCGGCCCGTACCCGGTCAGTATGATCAACATTCCGGGTGAGCGGCTGAACAACGCCGCCCCGCCCAGCCTCGCGCTCCTGGCGGTGAGCACCGCACAGCTCGGGCTCCTCCTGCTGCTGCGCCGGCCGGCGCAGCGCTGGCTACGCCGCGACCGACCCTGGATGGCGGTGATCGCGGTGAACAGCGTCGTCCTGACGGTCTTCCTGTGGCACCTGAGCGCGGCGATCCTGGCGATCGGCGCCCTGGACGCGGTGGGACTGCTGCCGACCCCGACCGCCGGCACCGCCGCCTGGCTGGCCTGGCGGATCCCCTGGGTCCTGATCCTCGGTGTGTTCCTGGCCGTCCTGGTCGCCATCTTCGGTCCGATCGAGGCACGCACCGGCCGCCCCCCGGCCGCCCGGGGGCCCGCCCCGCCATCGGACGACCGGGCGGCGCACCACTGGCGGATCACCGGCCGCAGCGTGCTCGCCGTCGCCGCCTTCGTCGCCGTCGTCGCCGCGCTCGTCATCAACGCGACCGCCCCACGGGACGCCCCGCTGCTGCTCGGGCTGCCCGTCCCGGCGCTGGTGGCCTACCTGGCCGGGGCGGGCACCCTGCGGCTACTCAGGTCTGGGTGGGGAACCCCAGGTTGACCCCACCGTGCCGGGGGTCCAGCCAACGGCTGGTGACCACCTTGCCCCGGGTGAAGAAGCGCACCCCGTCCTCCCCGTGCGCGTGCAGGTCGCCGAAGAGCGACGCCTTCCAGCCGCCGAAGGAGTAGTACGCCATCGGCACCGGGATCGGCACGTTGATCCCCACCATGCCCACCTCCACCTCGTGCTGGTAGCGCCGGGCGGCGCCGCCGTCGTTGGTGAAGATGGCCGTCCCGTTGCCGTACGGGTTGGTGTTGACCAGGTGGACGGCCTCCTCGTACGAACCGACCCGGACCACCGACAGCACCGGGCCGAAGATCTCGTCGGTGTAGACCGACATCTCCGGGGTGACCCGGTCGAACAGGGTCGGCCCCAACCAGTAGCCGTTCGGGTCCCCGTCCGGGCGCACGTCCCGACCGTCCACCACCGGCACCGCGCCCGCCGCCACACCGGCCTCGACGTACGAACGCACCCGCTCGGCGTGCGCGGCGGTGACCAGCGGGCCCATGTCGCAGCCGCGCCGGCCGTCGCCGGTGCGCAGCCCCGCCATCCGCTCGGCGATCTTCGCGACCAGCGCGTCCGCGACCGGCTCCACCGCGACCAGCGCCGAGATCGCCATGCAGCGCTCCCCCGCCGACCCGAACCCCGCGTTGACGGCGGCGTCGGCGGCCAGGTCCAGATCCGCGTCGGGGAGCACCACCATGTGGTTCTTCGCCCCGCCGAGGGCCTGCACCCGCTTGCCCGCCAGCGACGCCCGCTGGTGCACGTGCCGGGCGACCGGCGTGGAGCCGACGAACGACACCGCCCGCACCGCCGGATGGTCCAACAGGGCGTCCACGGCCTCCTTGTCCCCGTTGACCACGTTGAGCACCCCCGGCGGCAGGCCCGCCTCGGCGAACCACTCCGCCAGCAGCAGCGCCGCGCTCGGGTCCTTCTCACTGGGCTTGAGCACCACCGCGTTGCCGGTGGCCACCGCGACCGGCACGAACCAGAGCGGCACCATCACCGGGAAGTTGAACGGGCTGATCACCGCCACCACCCCGAGGGGCTGGCGCAGGTTGTAGGAGTCCACCTCGGTCGAGACGTTCTCGCTGAACCCGCCGCGCATCGCCGCGGGGATGCCGCAGGCGTACTCGATCACCTCCAGCCCGCGCTGCACCTCACCGGCGGCGTCGGCGAGCACCTTGCCGTGCTCCGCCGTGATCACCTCAGCGAGCCGGTCGCGCCGGGCGTGGACCAGCTCCCGGAAGGCGAAGAGCACCGCCGTGCGTCGCGACAGGGAGGCGTCCCGCCAGCTCCGCGCGGCCCGGTCGGCGGCCTCGACCGCTGCCGCCACCTCCGCGGCGGAGGCCAGCTCGACCTCCGCCGTACGCGCGCCCGTGGCCGGGTCGAAGACGTCGCCGCGGCGTACCGCCGTGCCGGTGAGCGACTTGCCATCCACGAAGTGCCCGATGAGACTCACGCCGCCACCTCCGCCGCGGTCCCGCCGGACCGGATCGCATCCACCAGAATTGCCAGGCCCTCCCGGGCCTCCTCCTCGGTCAGGGTCAACGGCGGGCCCATCCGCACCACGTTCCCGTACAGGCCTCCCTTGCCGACGAGCAGGCCACCGGCCCGGCACGCCTCGAACACCCGGGTCGCTCGCCCGGGGTCCGGGTCGGCGGTGCCCGGAAGGACGAACTCGACGCCGAGCATCAGCCCCTTGCCGCGTACCTCGGCGACCCCGGGCAGCCCGCCGACCGCGGCGCGCAGCCCCTCGTTGAGGATCGTGCCGACCCGGTCCGCGTTGGCCTGCAGATCGTGGTCGAGCAGGTAGTCGAGGACGGCGTTGCCGGCGGCGGCGGAGATCGGGTTGCCGCCGAAGGTGGAGAAGCTGATCGCCGGCACCGACTCGACCACCTCGGCCCGCCCGACCACACCGGCGAGTGCGAACCCGTTGCCAACGCCCTTGGCGAAGGTGATCATGTCCGGGGTCACGCCGTGGGCCTGGTAGCCCCAGAAATGCGTGCCGGTCCGCCCCCAGCCGGTCTGCACCTCGTCCGAGATAAGCAGGATGCCGTGCTCGTCGAGCACCTTGCGCCAGCCGGCGAGCAGCCCGTCCGGGCCGTGCACGAATCCGCCGACGCCCTGAATCGGCTCGGCGATCAGGCAGGCGACATCACCCGAGGTCTGGGTGGCCAACACCTCCCGCAGGTCCTCCACCGCCGCGTCGATCCGGTCCGCCTCGGGCAGCCGGGCCAGCAGACCCCGCAGCCGCTCCCCCGAGTGCAGCCAGGCCACCTGCAACGGGTTCAGCGGGCTCGCCGACCAGCCCCGGTTGCCGGTGACCCCGATGGTCGCGTACGACCGGCCGTGATAGCTGTTGCGTACGGCGAGGATCTGGTGCGAACGCCGATAGTTGGTGGCCATCAGCAACGCGGCCTCGTTGGCCTCGGTGCCGGAGTTGGTGAAGAAGACCCGGGCGTCCGGGATGCCGGACAGCCGGGCCACCTTCTCGGCCAGCTCCACCTGCTGCCGGATCAGGTAGAGCGTCGAGGTGTGCACGAGCCCGGTAGCCAGCTGGCGCTCCACCGCCGCGCGGATCTCCGGAATGTCGTAACCGATGCTGTTGGTCAGCACGCCGCCGAAGAAATCCAGGTACGTGCGGCCCTGCGCGTCGGTGACCCGACGCCCCTGACCAGCGACGAGTTCAAGCGGTTCGTCGTAGTAGAGCGGCATCCAGGACGGGAGCACCGCCCGGTGCCGGGCCAGCAGATCGTCGGTGGTCATAGTGACACCTCTCAACGAAGCGGTTGATGACGGCACGCTCTCACCACCGCGCACCGTGAACAACTGGCACCGTGTAGCGTCACCGCACCGTCCACCTGACACCACGTCAACGAGACGCCCCGATGGATCGATCAACCAACACCGAAGGGCGTGGTCCAGGCGATGTCCAGTACGGTGCTCAATTCAGTGATCCAGGCGCCGTGGGTGGGGTTGACCTGGACAGCTTCCTCGCCGGGAAACAGGGGGTGCTCGGTGTAGACGACCGGCGGTTGCTACGTCCCCGTACGGGCTGAGGACTCCGTCCACGAGCACGGGGCTTGCGCCCGAGGAGACCACGCGAACAGATGGCAGCCTGGCGTGGAGGCGGGGAGTACCGTCGATGTTGGCGGCTCGCTGGGGTTGAGGCCGGCGGCCCGCGCCCAGACCTCAACCTGGGAGGCCAGCATGGAACCGAAGCACGACCCAATGCCGCCCGGTGCGCGGATAAAGCTCTATCGCAAGCGGCGCGGGCTCACCCAAGAGGTGTGCGCCCAGCTCAAGGGTGTCAGCGTGGGCGCGTGGCGGAAGTGGGAATCCGGAGAGCGCTCGGTCAACAGCCTGGCTGACTGGATCGAGATTGCTCGGATTCTCAACGTTCGTGACCTCTACAAACTCACCGGCCATCCGCTCGGGGTAATGCCCGATGACCCGGCCGAACACGAATCGGTGCCGCCGCTGCGGGCGGCCATGACCGCCTACGCGCCCGATGCCAACCAACTGTCAAACCTCGCTGAACTACAGTCGGCAGTCCGGCTGGCGTGGACGACGTGGCACCAGTCGCGACAGCGCTACACCTACACCAGCCCGGTCCTGCCGGGACTGGTACATGCATCCCGGGCCGCGGTCGCCCGCCTCGACGGCAACGAACGAAGGCAAGCACAGCGAGTCGCGGCCGACCTGTACCTACTCGTCCGCGCGTTTGCGAAGAGGGTCGGTGCTCAGGATCTTGCGGTAATTGCCGCTGACCGGGCGCTGACAGCCGCATACGAGGCCGATGATCCCGCCTATCGGGCGTCCGCTGCGTGGAACATGGGGCAGGTGCTCTCCAATCGAGGGCATACCGAGGATTCGGTGGAGATGTGCCGGCAGGCCATCGCCGACCAGCAGCGCAGCGCCGACGACGACCCAGCTCGCCTCGCTGCGCTAGGCGGGCTACACCTACTGCTGTCGATCCAGTACGCCCGGCTGCGAGACGAACGACGGACACTTGACGTGCTCGACCGGGCCGACGCGCTCGCAGCCCGCACCGGGGAGACAGAGCACCACTTCATCTTTTTCGGTCCGACCAATGCGGCCATTCACCGTGCCGCAGCAACGCTGGAACTGTCCCGACCAGGGGAGGCCGCGCGGATCGCGGAACGGGTCGACGTTGGTCAATCCCCGTCAATTGAGCGTCGACACTCCCACTTCACGCACCTCGCACGGGCCTACGCCAGCAAGCGCGATGACTACGCCGCGATCCACATGCTGCAGCGCGCGCACCGGGAGTCCCCCGAGGAGTCCTCGCTGAATCTGCTGATGCGGGCGACGGTTCGGGAGCTGCTGACCAGGGAAACTCCTACTAATCGGGATGAGTTGCGCAGCATCGCAGAGCTGGTAGGTGTGGTCTGAAGTACCCCGCTACGGGATGGTCCCCCATTCCGTGAGAGCCGCAGCGTAATAGCGCGCCTACCTTCTGTTGTGGCACGGCTGGTTCGGCCCCCCTCCGAATCAGCCGTGCATGACAGATCGGGTAGGGGCGGTTGCAGCCGAAAGGGCGGACGCCTCACCCACCATCGAGGGTGAGGGAGCACGCGCATGATCCGACTATTCCGTCGACTCCGCCGCCGTTCCGCACGGTTGGACGCGGTCGGTCCCGCCACCCGGTACGCGGCGCGGGCGGGTGCATACTCCTCGCTGCACAACCAGCCGACGGTCATCTTCGACAGCCGACCGTTGTTGACCCCGTTGGCCCGGCAGCGGGCCTGCGGCCGGTGATGGCCATCCACGCCCGGCCCAGCCCGGCCTGTCGAGGGTCCAGCTACGCAACCGGATGATCCTGTCCGCCCGGCGGATCATCACCGAGCACTGGCCGCGCGTGGACCGGTGCCCGATCTGCCGATCCGCATGGCCGTGCCCGCCCACCACGACCGCCTACGACTACCTCGCCACGGTCGGGCAGGGCAACTGGGCACCCCCGCAACGCGCCGGGAGCAGCGATGAAACCGGCCGACGCCACCATCCGCCGCTGGCGCCGGGACCTGGCCGAGCATCACCAGGTTGATGGACGCTGCCCGTGTGCGGCACCCCGCAGCGGTGCTGGCCGTGGGCGAAGGCGTACGCCGTGTTACTCACCCACGGCCTACTCGGAGCACCACAAATCGCAAGGTAAACCCCTCAATGATGGAGGCCGCTATGACTACGTTCGCCCCGGACCGCTGCCTGCTGCCGCTCTACGACAGCCGCACCGAGCAGGGACGGGTGAGCCCGGCTCGCCCGTTCGGGCTGACACTGTCCACGCAGGTGGGTGACGAGGTTCCGGTGGTTGACCTGACCGACGCCCACCTAGACCCGGTGACGCAGACCGTGATCGGTGTCGACGGCACCACCTTGGGTAAGCCGCAGACCACACAGAAGGTGGCCACGAACAGCAAGACCTCCTACGATCACCAAAACTTCAACGACTCCACCCCGGACACCTACCAGGACTGACACCCGTGACGATCCTGGTACTGACCGAGCCCCACGACGTAACCGCCGACCTGGTCATCACCGCGCTACACAACCGGGATGCGCAGGTACATCGCGTCGACACCGGCGACTTCCCCCAGCTCCTCAGCCTGACCGCGGAGAACGGCGACCAGGGCGGCTGGTCCGGCGTCCTGGCCGACGCGCACCGGCAAACCCGGCTGGAAAGTGTCACTGCGGTGTACTACCGGCGGCCCGGCCCGTTCCGGCTAGCCGATGGCCTCGACGACTACGAACGGCGGTGGGCCACCCAGGAAGCCCGGGTGGGATTCGGTGGCCTGGTGGCGGCGCTGCCAGTGCGGTGGGTCAACCACCCCCACCGCATGGCGGCAGCCGACTACAAACCCGTGCAACTCGCGGTCGCGGCCCGCTGCGGCCTGACCACCCCCCACACACTGATCACCAACGAGGCGCAGGCAGCGCGGGCCTTCATCGCCGCCGCCCCCAACGCGGCGATCTACAAACCACTACACGTTCGCCCCTACCTCGACACCGACACCGGACACCTGATGGCACTCGCCACCACCCCAGTCACCGCCGAGCAAATCACCGACTCGGTCACCGGCACCGCGCACCTCTTCCAACACCAAATACCGAAAGACCACGAGCTACGCGTCACCACCATCGGACGGCGTGTGTTCGCCGCCCGCATCGACGCGCACTCCGACGCCGCCCGCATCGACTGGCGCACCGACTACGAGAACCTCACCTACACGCCGGTCACACTGCCCGACACGCTCACCGACCAACTCCTGTCCCTGACCAACGCCTTGGGACTCGCGTTCGCCGCGATCGACCTGATCGTCACCCCGACCGGCGACTACGTGTTTCTAGAAGTGAACCCGGGCGGCCAGTGGGCCTGGATCGAAGCCGAGACGGGGCTACCCATCGCCGCCGCTATCGCCGAGTACCTGGAGACGCCGTGACTCTCACCGACGCCGGATACCGGCAACGACGACAACACCTCGTCGCCCGACTACACACCACAGGACATCTGACCAACCCCACCGTGGCCGGCGCGTTCGCGTCGGTACCCCGCCACCCGTTCGCCCCCGCCGTCTACAACGTCGACGCCCAGGGGCAGGTCGGTGATGTGCTGCACGCCACCCGACCGGAACACCAGGACGCCTACGTCGCCGCCGTCTACGGCGACGAAGCCATCGTCACCCAAATCGCCGCCGATGGGCGGCCGACCAGCTCATCCACCCAGCCCGGGGTGATGGCGGTGATGCTGGAAGCCCTCGACCTGCAACCCGGCATGACCGTGCTGGAGATCGGCACCGGCACCGGCTACAACGCCGCCCTCCTCGCCCACCTGCTCGGGGATACGGCGGTCACCTCCATCGACATCGACCCGCACCTGGTCACCACCGCCACCACCGCCCTCACCGACGCCGGCTACCGGCCAACCGTAGTCGCCGCGGACGGCCTGGCCGGATACCCAGCAAGCGCACCCTACGACCGACTGATCGCCACCTGCTCCGTACGCCGAGTCCCAGCCGCCTGGCTACGACAAACCAAACCCGGCGGGCTGGTCCTGGCCAACCTGTCCTACGGCGTCGTACCACTCCAAGTCGACGATACCGGAGCGGGTCACGGCCGGTTCCTCCCGCAGGTAGCCGCATTCATCGAGGCCCGACCCGCCGACGGACCCGTCGGACCGACCGTCGCAGACACGGTGGCACTGTGCATGGGTAGCACCGGCACCACATCACCCGGCCACCACCGCGACGTCGCGCTGTTCGGCGACCCGCACGGCGAATTCTGGTGGCGCCTCGCCGAACCAAGCATCTACCACTGCACCCTGTTCCCCGACGGGGAAGAGGTCCACTGCCTCGTCGACGCCGACACCGGCTCCTGGGCCCGAATCCACGCCCAAGGCTCGACCGTCACCGTCGCGCAAGGCGGACCACGCCAGATCTGGAACGCGGTAACCAACGCCTGCCGCCGATGGGCCGACGCCGGCCGCCCCACCCACGACCACCTGGGCCTCACCATCGACCGCAACGGCACCCACACCCTCTGGATCGACACACCTGACCGACCACACACCTGGACCCTCGACCCTCAGGATCGCCCTCGAACTGCTACCGCCCAGCGGCCGCACGGTGCGCACGGGGGCTCACGCCACGGCGGCGCTTGAAGGCGGTGCTGAGCGCGAAGGAGCTGCCGTAGCCGACCCGGCGGGCGACCGCGCCGACGGTGGCGTTCGGCTCCCGAAGCAGGTCGGCGGCGAGGCTCAACCGCCAGCCGGTCAGATAGGACATGGGCGGTTCACCAACCAACGCGGTGAACCGCCGAGCCAGCGCCGCCCGGGAGACTCCGGTTTCGGCGGCCAGGGACGCCACGGTCCACGGCCGGGCCGGTTCGTGGTGCAGCATTCGCAGGGCGGGGCCGACGACGGGATCGCTATGCGCCTGGTACCAGCCGGGGGGCTCGACACCGGGACGGGCGAACCATTCCCGCAGTACCGCGATGAGCAGCAGGTCCAGCAGCCGGTCGAGAACCGCCTCCTGACCGGGGTCGTCCTTGACGATCTCGTCGGCCAGCAGTGGGATCAACGGAGAGTCCCAGGAGTCGCCGGGCACGACGAGCAGCGGCGGCAGTGCGGTCAGCAGCCGTTGGCTGACCGCACCCCACATCGGGTACGTGCCGGTCAGCAGCATCGTCGGGCCGTCCGCGCTGTTGCCCCAGGTCCGCACCCCCCACTCGCTCATTCCGCAGAGTTCTCCACCATCCGGGCCGGTGCAGCGTTGGCCGGGATGGATGACGGCCTGTGGTGCCGTGGAAGGGTCGTCGGTCACCCGGTACGGCGCGGGGCCGCGGACGATCGCGACGTCCCCCGGGTTCAGCCGGATCGCCGTACCCTCCTCCGGCGCGACCCAAGCGTCACCCCGGACCAGGGCCACCAGGGTGAGGGGCGCCTCGTCCCGGATCGCCAGGGACCACGGCGGGGTCAGGACCGAGCGCAACAGGAACGCCCCCTGGGCTCGGGGTCCATCCAGGAGAGCTACGACTGCGTCCATGTAGACGATTGAACACAAGCTCGCGCGGATCAGCTATGTCCCGTCTCGGACTGGCGCACTTCACTGGGCGTATGACAGACCAACGGAAGCAGCAGCGCACCCTGGTCCTCGGCGGCACCGGAAAGACCGGCCGACGCATCGTGGCCCAGCTGCGGGATCAGGGCGTACCGGTGCGGGTTGGCTCCCGCACCGCCCGACAGCCCTTCGACTGGACCGACCCGGCGACCTGGGCACCGACCCTGCGGGACGTGGACGCCGTCTACCTCTCCTACCACCCGGACCTCTCCGCGCCGGGCGCGCTCAAGACAGTCTCCGCGTTCACCGATCTCGCGGTGGCGGCCGGGGTCTCCCGGCTGGTGCTGCTCTCCGGTCGCGGGGAGGAGATTGCCCGGTCCGCCGAGGAGCACGTCCAGGCCGCCGGCGTGGAGTGGACGGTCCTGCGGTCGAGCTGGTTCAACCAGAACTTCAGCGAGGACTACCTCCTGGAGCCGGTCCGCGGCGGTGAGGTCGTTCTCCCGGTCGGGCCCGTACCCGAGCCGTTCGTGGACGCCGACGACATCGCCGAGGTGGCCGTGGCGGCGCTGACCGATGACAAACATGCCGGTCAGCTCTACGAGTTGACCGGGCCCCGGCTACTCACCTTCGGCGAGGCGATCGCCGAGATCTCCACAGCCACGGGTCGCACCATCAACTTCGTACGGGTTTCCCCCGAGGAGTACGCGGACGGACTCGCCGCCGCCGGTGTCCCGGCTGGCACGATCGAGTTGTTGACGTACCTCTTCACGACCCTGCTGGACGGGCGCAATGCCCGGCTGAGCGACGGTGTTGCGCGGGCCCTCGGCCGGCCGCCGCGCGACTTCGCCGACTACGCCACGAGCACCGCGGCCACCGGCGTCTGGGGCGGGGCATAACCTGCGGTGCCATGCGGATCGACTCAGGCCACGCCGCTGAGGACAGCGGCCTGAGTCGATCCGGGTGGATCCAGCGGCGGAGTCGCCGCCAGGGTCAAGCGGCGAAGCCACCGTCCACAGCGATGGCGGCACCAGTGACATAGCGACCAGCGTCACCCGCGAGGTGGGCGACGGTCGCGGCGACGTCCGACGACTGGCCGAAACGACCGAATGCGGTGAAGCTCTGCTGCACATCGGCGCCCTCGGCGTCGGCGGGGTTCATGTCGGTCTCCGTCGGCCCGGGATGGACCAGGTTGGCGGTGATCCCCCTGGCACCCAGCTCGCGGGCCAACGACCTGGTCAGGCCGATCAACGCAGTCTTGCTCGTCGAATACAGCGAGACACCGGGGAGCGGCACCCGCTCGGCCAGGCAACTGCCGATATTGATGATCCTTCCGCCTTCGGTCATGTGCCGTACCGCCGCCTGGGAAGCCACGAAGGGTGCCCGAACATTGACGCTCAACACACGGTCGATGTCCTCCAGTGACATGTCTTCGACCAGACCACGCACCAGAATCCCCGCGTTGTTGACCACGATGTCGAGCCGCCCGAACTCCGCGACGGCCTGATCCACGGCCGTGCGCACAGCAGTCGGGTCTGCACTGTCAGCCTGGACCGCCCAGGCCCGGCGCCCCAGCGCCTTGATCCGGTCGACGACATCCGCCGCGCGCTCCGCACTGTCCCGGTAGGTTAACGCGACGTCGGCGCCGTCCGCTGCCAGCCTCAGCGCCACGGCCTCGCCGATGCCACGGCTGCCGCCGGTCACGAATGCCACCTTGCCGCCAAGTACCGCACTCATGTTCGCTCATCTCTGCTGTCGTGTTCGTGAACAAAGTTAGGTTCACATGCTGCGGGCAGGGAGTCTGGCGGTAATCCGACGTCGCGTTTTCGGCCGAGAAGTGCCGAGCACCACCCCTTAACGCGACGTGGCGTCTTCGTCTTCCAGATAGGCCGCGGCGGTCCATGCCACCACCGGGTCATCGTCGCGGGACAACCGTCGCAGTACGGGCTGCGCGACGGTGCGAGGCAACTCCAGGATGGCCTGGGTGAGGCGGCTGCGGGCGGCGGAGTCCGTGGTGGGGGCGGCGAGTTGCTCGGCGAGCGCACTCACGATCTGTTCAGCGCGGGCTGGGTCCGTGGCCAGGGCACCCAGGTGCTCGGCCGCCTCGACGTCGTGCCCGCCCTCGATTACCAGGTCAACGAGGGCGGGCACGGCCGCCACCTCGCCGTGCGCACCCAGCGCCAGGGCCGCGTGTCGGCGGACCATCGGGTCCGGGTCGTCGAGGGCGTCCACGAGCACCACGGTCGCCTCGTCACCGGTCAACTCGGTGATCGCCTGGATCGCGCGGCGGCGGGTGTCCACGTTCTCGGAGCGGGCGCCGGACGTCAGGGTTGCCAGGGCGTCACCGTCCGCCCGTCCGAGCGCCCAGCGCAGCGCGCCGGCCACATTCGGGTCAGCTTCGGCGAGGACCGCGCCGGCCAGCAGCTCGGCGGGGACCCGCACCTCCGCGGCGGGGGCCAGGGCGCTCCGCTGGCGCAGGGCGGCGCTGGGTGAGTCGAGCCCGGTGATGAGTTCGGTGATACGCAGGACGTCCGCCCATCCCGTGGGCGCCGCGGCGGCGACCGTACGCAGCCGGTCGAGTAGCTCCCGTTCCCGGTCCAGCCGCTCCTCGGTCCAGCGGATGAGGTCGCGGACCAGACCGGCGGGCGTGCAGGTGGGGCCCTGGAGCGCCCGGGCGATCTGGCGCAGCGACAGCCCCAGTGATCGCAGGCCCTCCACCTGGAACAGCCGCCGTACGTCCTCGTCCGAGTATTCTCGGTAGCCACCCGAGGTGCGACCGGTCGGTCGTACCAGCCCCAGCGAGTCGTAGTGCCGCAGCATGCGGGTGCTCACTCCGGAGCGGCGGGCCACGTCGCCGATCAGCATGGCGGTGCCTTCTCCCTCCCCACCGGGTCCAGCTTGTCGGCGGCGAGCCGTCGCGCCTCCTCGACAAGCTCGTCGTAGTCGGCCTCCGGGTCACGTAGTAGCAGCAGCGCGGCGTGGGCGTGTTCCCGCGTCGTTGGCTCCGGGCGGTCGACGCCGACGGCGAGGGCCGGCAGGGCAGCCGTACCGAGGCCGACCAGTGCCCGGCTGAGGCTCAGCCGCAGGTCCCGGCCCCCGCGACCGAGCTGGCTGCCCAGCTCCGCGGCCAACGCCTCCTCCTGCTCTTCGGGGACGAGAGCGACAGCGGCCCGCCAGGCGGTCCGCGCGACCTCGTCGTCGGGGTCGCGCAGCAGGGTCCCGGCGATCGAGGGGTACACGCTCGGGTTGTTGATCTTGGAGAGCGAGTGCAGGGCCTGACTACGGGCCTGGGCCTGCTCAGACGTGAGCTCGGCGCGGAGTTTGGGCAGCGTGACCGCCTCCGGCAGGCGGGTGAGTGCCCAGGTGAGCATGTCCCGCACAAAGAAGTCCGGCTCGACCGCGCACCGCCGCACCAGCACGGTGACAACACTCGGGTCGGGGTGTCTGCCGAGCAGCATGGCCGCCTGCAGCCGGGTTGACGACGCCTCGGCGCTCAGGGCCGCCACCGCACGGTGGGTGTTCGGGACCGGGTTCATGGGTAGTACCACCTCCCGGCACAGTCAAGACCTTGTCACGGTGTCAAGGTCAAGCGGATCGGTCGAGCCGCCTCGGCTTCACCTGGAAACTGTGACAGGCTGCCGCCGGCACACCCGGACGAGGAGGTGCGGTGACGGAGCAGCCGACAGCGGTGCTGATGCTCTCCCTCGGCGGCACGATCGCCATGACCGGCGGCGCTGGCGGCGTCGTGCCGACCCTCACCGCCGAAGACCTCATCGCCGCCGTCCCCGGTGCCGCCGACACCGGCATCGACGTACAGGTCCAGACCTTCTGCCAACTGCCGAGCGCCTCCCTGCGCCTCGACGACCTCACCGCGCTCGCCGCCCTGATCGCCGAACGCACCACGACCGGCGACGTGGACGGCGTCGTGATCACCCAGGGCACCGACACCATCGAGGAGACCGCCTACCTGCTCGACCTGCTGCACGGCGGCGACGCGCCCATCGTGGTGACCGGGGCGATGCGCAACCCGACCCAGGCCGGTGCCGACGGGCCGGCCAACGTCCTCGCCGCGATCCACACCGCCGCCAGCCCCACCGCCCGTGGCCTCGGCGCGCTGGTGGTCTTCGCCGACGAGATCCACGCCGCGCGGTACGTCCGCAAGACGCACTCCACCAGTGGCGGCACCTTCCGCTCGCCGAACGCCGGCCCGCTCGGCCGCGTCGTCGAAGGCGCGGTTCGGCTGCTCGCCTACCCGCCCCACCGGCTGACCGTGCCGCTGGCGGCGGTCACCCGGACACCCCGGGTCGGGCTGCACACCGTCACCGTCGGCGACGACGGAGCCCTGCTGGCCGGCGCCGAGAACCTGGACGGTCTCGTCGTGGCCGGCTTCGGTGTCGGCCACGTACCCCAACTGCTCATCAACCAGCTCACCGCCCTCGCGGCGACGATCCCGGTCGTGCTCACCTCCCGCATCGGCGCCGGGCCGGTCCTGGAAGCCACCTACGCCTTCCCCGGCTCGGAGAGTGACCTGCGGCAGCGGGGACTGATCGGCGCGGGCTTCCTCGACAGCTACAAGGCCCGCATCCTGCTGCACACCCTGCTCGCCGCCGGCGCCGACCACGACATCATCGCCGCCGGGTTCGCCGCCGCCGGTGGCACCGGAGAGCCCGCCCACTGGCCCTGGGCCCAGCACCCCTGACGTCGGGCGGATTCGATAAAGGGATTGCTCACCGCCTACTCCTTTATGGAATGAGCAGACACTGATCAACCTTGGTATGATCATCTGGATGAGCCCCGTACGACTCGAAACCCCCAGGTTCCGATCCGGAAACCAGCCGGCAGGCACTACCGGAAAGACATCGGTCCGATGACGACCGACTCCCGAGTGCACGTCGAGCCTGGCGCAGACGTGCACTCGCCGGATCACACAATCCGGATCATCGCCTCGCCCGACGGGCAGGTGGATGTGCGGGTACGGAGTCTGCACCGCCACACCGAGGAGTCGCTGGCCCGGCAGGTACGGGCAGCAGCCCGGTTGGCCTTGGCCCACCTGCAACAGCAGACCCAGGATGACCAGTCTGGTCAGGACCACCGTCGCCCTGGCTGGAGGTGAGTAGCCGGTGGGAAGAAAGCGGCTGGTAGCGGTTACCACCGTCGCTGCCCTGGGTCTGGGAATCCTCGGATTGTGGCAGTGGGCACCGTGGAGCGAGCGAGCCGCGTTGCCGACCTGCGACGAGGTGGCCACGATGCTGCCGGACACGGTGCCCGGGTCTTGGACGGTGACTCACGACGAGTCGAACGTGCCCTATATCCGGCGTTGCGAGTTCGACTTGACCTCCGCCGACCAGGCGTACATGGGCGAAGTTCGGATAAGTATCGTTGATGGTGGCGATGCCACGATGCTGCAAAAGGGAGTCACGGGCAGCACCTGCTTCGGCGAAGAGATTCCTTTCCCGGGCGCCGAGCAGTACCGGGCGTCGAGATTCTGCTCGACTCGGATCAACGACAAGGTCCTCACCACCGTCTACGTGGCCTCGGAGCAGCGTTACACCCACGTCCTAGCCTCGCTGACCGGCCCCGACCGGTCCGAAGAGCAGACCTTTTCCTACACCGACGACACCGTGCAGCGGATCGCTGACTTCTCGATGGCCCTGACGACGGACGAAGGCACCCGGTGAACAGTCTGACCCGATACTTCGCCGATGTCTCCCGCATCCGGGCCGTCGGTCTCTCCACCAATCAATGGGTGGAAGTTGTCCGCCACCACGACGGGGATCTTGATGTGCGCATCCGCCCCGGCCTGCTGCGCCGCTGCACCGAAGAGGAGGTTGCCGCCGAGATCCGCACCGCGCTGATAGCTGCGGTCGCCGACCATCGACGGCAGTACCAGCAACTCCGGATCGACTACTTCGGCTCGTCGCTGGGCGTCGAGGAGTTCACGCCGCCCAAGCCCTCGGATAGCCAGGAGCAGACGCAGTGAAAACCGACATCTCCGCCCTTACCGTTGAGACGCAGGCCCTGGTGGCCTTCGGTCGGGAACGCTACGAGGATGGCACCACCTACAGCGCCATCCGCCGCTATCTCACCGACATCGGATCCGTGCCCCGCTCGGCGTGGGGCACCCTCGACGGCATCTCCGACCGGCTCCACCGAGACTGGGTTGACGCACTCCGCAACCGGACCGCCGAGGCTGATCAGGCCCGTGACGAGATGGAACGAATGGCCGACGGGCTACTCCAGATCGCCGCGGACTACGAAGGCACCGACCTACAGGTGGCAACCACCTTCGACGTAGCCAACCGGGACCTGCAGCCCTACCTGCCCCTCGGCGCCGGCTACGGCAACCCGATCCGCGTCCGCACCGGCGGAGCCGGGATCATCGCACCGCCAGCTCATCGACCGCAGCCGGGCGACACCCCCATCCTGGCGATCCCCGACGACAACGAACGACTTGCCGCCACCCGCGCCGAGATGCTGCCCCACACCCGGGTCGTCGAAGAACCGCTGACCATCTATAGCGACTTCAGCTTCGAGGGCGGGCGCACCACCTACTACGAGAACGGCAGTGGCGACCAACTCGACACCTTCATCAAGGAACATCGGAGCACCCTGCTGCAACTCGAGGGTCTCCTGATCCGGCTGGGCACCGGTGACCTACTTCCGCTGACCGACCTCATGATCCATGCCTGGCGATCGGTGCCCCCGATCATCCACAACCGTGCCGACCTGATCCACTCTGTCGCCAACACCTACAGCGAACTGTCCGCCGAGCTGGCCGGTGAGGCGGCCAACCTCAAGCTCTACTGGGAAGGCAGCGCTTCCCAAGCCTTTGCCCAGTACGCCAGCCGCGCGACGACCTACCTCACCCAACTCGAGGCGCAGGCCCGCTGGCTGGCCGACGAAGGCACACGCGCCGCCACCATGCTCGAGGGCCTCCGCAACGCCTACGCCGCCCTCGGCTACGAACACATCAGCACCCTCATCACCGCCCTGGACAGCTACCTCGATGCCGTCAACAGTCCCTTCTCCGCCTGCACCAACCCGGAGGAAGGATTCCTTCGCGCTGTGCAGACCTTCACGTCCTTCCTACTCGATGCGGAAAGACGACACGCCGACGCCATGACTGGCCTCATCCGGGTTGAGGAGCAGGAACGCAAGGAACGCCCAGACCTCGGCACCCGCAGCCACGATGCGACGCCGTTCCCGGCTACCGAGGTCGGTGCCAGCGCGTGGACCGACCGCATCACCTGGGCACCACGACCGGACCGGCCCAACGTCTGACCAACCAGCACTCAGCTCAAATTCGCCACGCAAACCTGCGGCACAGCGGCCCAGCCGGAGCGCCCGTTGATCCGCCCCTCAGTCGGCGGTGTCGCGGACCGCCTGGGCGAAGACCTCGGAGCGGTGCTCGAAGTTCCGGAACCGCCCGTAGCTCGGCGCCGCCGGCGACAGCAGCACCACCCCGCCGGCCGGCGTGACCCGGCGGGCCCGCCGAACCGCCTCGACCAGATCGCCGGTGACCTCGCACCGGACCTTCGGCAACCCGTCCAGCGCGGCGACGATCCGCGCCCCGCTGTCCGGTACGCCGATCACGGTGATCTCCCGCTCGGCGAGGTGATCGCGCAGCGGCGTGTAGTCCAGCCCCCGGTCGGCACCGCCGACGATCACGGTGAGCGCCCGCCCGTCGTACGCGTCGATCGCGTGCATGGCCGCGTACGGGCTGGTGGCGAGGGTGTCGTCGACGAAGGTGAGACCGGACGGGTCAACGATCTCGGTGAGCCGGTGGGCGAGACCCTGGAACCCGGCGACGGCCGCCGCCAGGGTGTCCCGGCGGGCGAGCAGGTCGACGCCGAGCACGTCGAGTACGGCCAGCGCCACGCAGAGGTTGCCCTCGTTGTGCCGTCCGACCAGCGGCAGCACCGCCCGGGGGAAGAGCGGCTGGTCACCGAGGTGGAACCAGGGCGTACCGTCCGGACCGCCCGCCACCTGGGTGGTGTCGGGGGTGCCGGCTCGTACGACGGGCCGGTCACCGAGTTCGGCGGCGAGCCGGGGGTCGGCGCCGTTGACCACGACGGTTTCCGGGCCGTGGGCCAGCAGGTTGAGCTTGTCGCGGTAGTACTCCCGTTCGCCGCCGTGGGCGTCCAGGTGCTCGGGGAAGAGCGCGGTCACCACGGCGACGCGGGGTGAGTCGGTCAGGTCGCTGCACTGGTAGCTGGAGAGCTCCAGGACGTAGAGGTCGGCCGCGGGCAGGTCCAGCGTCGGCACCCCGATGTTGCCGCCGAAGACGTTGGGCTGGTCCATCGCGGCGAGCAGGTGGCTGATCAGGCTGGAGGTGGTGCTCTTGCCCTTGCTGCCGGTGACGCCGACGGTACGGGCGGCGTGGTCGGCCATCCAGAGCGCGGTGCCCTGGGTGACCGGCACCTGGCGTCGCCGCAGCTCGGCCAGCCACGGGTGGGTATTCGGCACGCCCGGCGAGCGGACCACCACGTCGGCGGCGGCCAGCCGTTGCGCCCCCGCATCGCCGGTGACCAACGGTGCCGCTGTCGCCAGGAAACCGTCCCAGGGCGGGTTGACCGGCGCGCCGCCGTCGTCCACGGCGACCAGGTCGGCCGGGCCGTGCGCGGCGATCGCGGTCACCGCCGCTCGTCCCTCCCGGCCGGTCCCCCAGACCGCGACTTTGCGTCCGCGCAGGTCAGACAGGCGCACGGGCTCTCCCTCGGAATATCGACGACGTCGGTGGGCGGTCCGGGCGCACTCGGGCACGGCGGACGAACCAGGGCCTAGTATGGCGTGTGCCCAACGAGCAGCTGCGGCGGATGGACGCCTTCACCTTCCCGTCCTACTCCTTCGACCTGTCCACCGGGGAGGCGTTGTTCGACTACGCCCTCACCGGGCCGGACGGCGAGCAACGTTTCACGGAGGTGATCACCCTCCCGCTGCCCGCGTCACCTCCCTCGGATGAGCGGGTAGCCACCCTGGGGCGGGTCCTGGAGCTGCTGCACGTGATCGCCGGGGTCAGCTACTACAAGACCGCCGCCCCGCACCGGCTGGTGCTGCCGGCTCCGCTGGGGCCGGCCGCCGTCGCGCTGGTCACCGCCGTCTACACCAAGGGCCTCGGCGAGTACGCGTACCGCAACGCGCTGCCGCATGTGCTGCGGCTGCGCCCCGAGGTGCCCGCCGGCGAGGTCACCCCACCCGTCGGGTACGACACCGGCGACCGGCGACCACTGTCGGCGGTGGGGGGCGGCAAGGACTCGATCGTCAGCCTGGAGGCGCTGCGCCGGGACGGGCTGGACCCGTTGCCGTTCTCGGTCAACCCCAACCGTGTGATCGAGGCGGTGAACGTCGCCTCCGGGTTGCCGGCGCTGGCGGCACGGCGGCGCATCGACCCGGTGCTGTTCGACCTGAACGCCGCCGGTGCGTTGAACGGCCACATTCCGGTGACCGCGATCAACTCGCTGATCGCGGTGGCCACCTCGGTGCTGAACGGGCTGGGCCCGGTGGTGATGTCCAACGAGCGCTCGGCCTCGGACCCGAACCTGGTCTGGGAGGGGCACCAGATCAATCACCAGTGGTCCAAGGGCATCGAGGCGGAGGGGCTACTGCGCGGGGCGTTGGCGGAGCACGCCGGTCTCACCGACCCGTACTTCTCCCTGCTGCGCCAGCTCTCGGAGCTGCACATCGCCCGGCTCTTCGCCCAGATCGGCGGGTACGACGCCGTGGTGACCAGCTGCAACGCGGCGTTCAAGCTGCGCGGCGCGAGTGATCGCTGGTGCCGGGACTGCCCCAAGTGCCGGTTCGTCTTCCTCGCCCTGGCGCCGTTCATGTCCCGCGAGCGGATCACCGGGGTCTTCGGTGGCGACCTGCTGGCCGACCCGGCGCAGCTACCCGGCTACCGGGAGCTGTTGGGCGTGGACGGGCACAAGCCGTTCGAGTGTGTCGGCGAGGTCGAGGAGTCGGTGGTGGCGCTCAGCCTGCTCGCGGAGCAGCCGGAGTGGCGCGAGGCACCGGTGGTACGCGCGCTGGTCGAGGCGGTCCCGGAGTCGGCCTGGAAGACGGCGGCCAGCTCGGCCGTCTTCACGCCGGAGGGGCCCAACTTCATCCCCGCCCGGTACGCCGACGCCCTCGACTCCCTCACCGAACGGGTTCGGCACCTGCCCGGGTGACGTTGGCCGCCACGGGCCGGCGGATCGCGTCCAGCGCCAGCAGGGCCACGTGCAGACCGAGGCAGGCGTCGACCGAGTCGAGGTCCACGTCGAGGATCCGACCGATCCGGGCGAGGCGTTCGTAGAACGCCGGGCGGGACAGGTGCGCGGCGACGGCGCCGGCCGACTTGTTGCGGCCCTGTTCCAGGTATGCGCGCAGGGTGCCGAGTAGCTGCTCCCGGGGGTGCTGCGCGTCGTAGGAGAGCAGGGCGCCCAGCTCCCGCTCGACGAAGGTCTGTAGGGACGGCTCGTCGCGCAGCAGGTGCAGCAGGCCGGCGAGCCCGACGTGCGGCAGCCGGTAGATCGGCAGGTCCCGCCGGTCCCGGCGGGCCGCCTCGGCCACCTGCCGCGCCTCGACCAGGGAGCGGCGCGCCTCCCGCAGACTGCCCACGCCCGAGCCGGCACCGATCACGGCGGTGCCGGCCGGGTCGGGGCGACCCGGGCTCCGCCCGCTGCCCCGGCGCCCGTTGACGTCGGTGGGGAACACGTCCGGGCGGGCCCGGGCCAGGGCGGTGACGAAGGCCGTGAGCGCCCGTTCCTCCCCGGAGGGGTCCGGCAACGCGAGTAGCACGCCGACCGTCTGGTCGTCGAGCGCGCTGGTCAACGCGGTCAGCTGCGCCTCGTGTACGGCGTGGCCGACCGCCTCGGCGAGTTCCCGCGGCCGGGCCGAGCCCGCCCGCTGGCCTCCCCCGGTGAGGTGACCACCCTCGTCGGGCCGGGCCGGCGCCGGATCGTCGGCCCGATACCGGACCACCACGCCCACCAGGTGCCGCCCCGCCAACGGCACGCCGAGGGCGCGGGCCCGCAGCGCCACCTCGTCCACCGGCCGGGAGTGGTCGAGCAGGGCCGCGAGCAGGGTGCGGTGCAACTGCCGTTCCAGGCCCTCGGCGTCGCGCCGGATCAGCCGGCCCAGGGCGAGGCTGGACGCCGCCCGTTCCACCAGGATCGTCAGTCGGGTGGGCGGGGTGTCCGGCCGGTCCCCGGGGGTCGCCGCGCCGGCACCGAGCCACCGCACCAGCAGCCGCCCCCAGTCCTGCCCCCGGGCGCCGACCATGGTCACCAGCCAGCCGTTGTCCCCGTCGTACGCGGTCCGGCCCGCTGGTGCTATCCGCCGGGAGAGCTGCTCCCAGCCGTCGAGCAGCAGGGCGGCGCTGCCCCCCGCCGGGTCGTACGCGAGCACCTGCCGGGACAGGTTCTCCAGCACCACCGCGCAGCCGGAGAGTTCGGCCGCCTGCTGGACCACCTCCCCCGGTCCCGCGCCCTCCATCGAGAGCTCGGTGAAGCGCTGATGGATCTCCTCGGTGGCGCGTAGCTCGGTCAGTTGGGCGTCCACGATCAGCGCGTGCACCGCCTCGGTGACCCGCACGAACGGGGTGGCCCGGCGCAGCTCGACCAGGGGCAGCCCGTGCCGGGCAGCGGCGGCGGCCATCGCCCGGGGCACCCCGCCGAAGTAGCGGCGGCCCAGCTCGACGACGAGGCCGGCGACGCCAACGGCCGCCAGGTCCGCGATGAACGCCCGCAGCCCGGCGTTGTCGGCGGGCAGCCCGATCCCGGTGGTGAGGACCAGTTCCGAGCCGCCGAGCAGGGAGGCGATGTCGGGCACCTCGGCCACGTGCACCCAGCGGACCCGTCGGTCCAATGCGGCTTCACCGGCGACGAGGCGGGGCGCGCCGGAGCGCACCGGCTCCAGTGCGAGCACTTCCCGAATGGTGGGGAACACGGGCGACACGCTACCTCGTATGACGTTGGTCACTCAGCTCCCGTCAGAGCGGGTCGTCCCGGCCGAGTTCCCAGCAGGCGACGGCGGTGGCGGCGGCGACGTTGAGGGAGTCGACGCCGCGGCGCATCGGGATCACCACGCGGACGTCGCTGCCGTTCATCGCCTCCCGGGTCAGGCCGGCGCCCTCCGCGCCGAGCAGCAGCGCCGCCCGGGCCCGCTGGGCCGGTTCGAGGCGCTGGATCGGCACCGCGTCGGGGGCGGGGGTCAGGGCCAGCACGGAGAAGCCGGCGGCGCGGACCTCGGCGAGCGCGTCGGGCCAGGGGCCGAGGGTCGCGTAGGGCACGGCGAACACCTCCCCCATGCTGACCCGGACGCTGCGGCGGTAGAGGGGGTCGGCGCAGGTCGGGGAGAGCAGCACCGCGTCCACGCCGAGCCCGGCGACGGCCCGGAAGATCGACCCGAGGTTGGTGTGATTGTTCACATCTTCGAGGATTACCACCCGGCGGGCGGTGGCGAGCACGTCGGCCGCCGTCGGCTGCGGCCGGCGACGGAACGACGCCAGGACCCCCCGGTGTACGTGGAAGCCGGTCACCTGGCGCAGCACGTCCGGGGTGGCGGCGTAGACCGGGGCGTCGCCGTTGTCCAGGTCAGCGATCTGCTCCACCCGCTTGGCGTCCACCAGGTAGGACCGCGCCGGGTAGCCGGCGCGGAGCGCACGCCGCAGCACCAACTCGCCCTCGGCGATGAAGAGTCCGTGCGGTGGCTCCCAGCGGGTCCGCAGCTCCACGTCGGTGAGGGCGCGGTAGTCGGCGATCCGGTCGTCGTCGGGGTCGGTGATCTGGTGGACGGGCACCGGACGATTCTGCCGGACGACGCGGACGGCGCCCCGTCCACCCGCCCGCCCCGCCCGAGGAGCGCCCCAGCTGGTGGCGCAACCGGCGCGGCGTAGGTGGCGGGGGTCGCGCCCACCCCCGGCGGCGCGCGGATCGGGCGGCGCCGGATCCGGCGGCGCGGATGATGACATCCGCCCGGGTTGCCGCGACAGGACATCGCACCGGCCATCGGTGACCGGGGCTTATCGTTACGCTGATCGATGGCTGCACCTGGGGAGGAGCTGCGAGGTGACGGATCAACTCGGACCGCTCTTGCGCCAACTGCGGAATCAAGCGGGGTTGACACAGGAGGCGGTGGCGGAACGATCTGGTGTGAGTGTCCGCACGATTCGCCGCCTGGAGTCGGCGACAAACCTTGATCACCGCTTGGGAACGCTGAACCTGTTGGCTGACGCCCTTGAGCTCGGGTCCGCGGACCGCGAGCACCTGGCGACGATGCTGGCGAGAGCCGACACCCCGGCCGCGGCCATGGCTCAGGCCCTACCCGCGGGTCCTGGCCCAAGCGGGTCGGCGGGCGAACCACCCCGGTCACCGTCGGATCGGGCTCCCGTGTCGGCACCGTCGGCCGCCGTGCTGGCGGCTGCGGGCGCGTTGGCGAGGGAAGCCCGGCGGGGGTGGCAACGTGAGGAGGAGCAGCGCCAGGTCCACGACCCGTTTCCGTTGCCGTTGCGCTGGCGGTCGGCCCCCGAATCGCTGATGGACTACCCGGCGAACGTCCAGCGCCTGCCACCGGGAGCTACGGCACAGCTGGACCTTGGTGGTGACCTGGACCTTGGTGGTGAGCTGGACCTTGGTGGTGAGCTGCACCGTATCGCCGAGGTCTACGGGAGGATCCGGTCCGGACGGTTGGTGATCCTGGGTCGGGCGGGTTCGGGAAAGTCGATCCTGTTGATCAGGTTTGTCCTGGACTTCCTTGCGACGCTTTCCCTTCCCGATCGGGTGCCGCTGATCTTCAACATCGGCACCTGGGACGCGACGGCCGCCACCTTGCGGGACTGGCTGGTCGGTCAGCTGTTGCGGGACCACCCACACCTGGCCCGCCGGACTCCCGGCGGGCCGACGCTGGCCGCCGCACTGGTCGACGCCGATCTCATCCTGCCCGTACTGGACGGGTTTGACGAGATCGCCGAAGGTCTACGGCGGGATGCGCTCGAAGCCCTCAACGCGACCTCACTGCCGCTGGTGCTGACGAGCCGCCGGGACGAGTACGCCGACGCGGTGCGGAGAGCCGGGGCGCCGCTGAACTGGGCGGCGGGCATCGAACTCGTTGACCTCACCCTCGACGATCTCACGGCCTACCTACCCCGAACCGCCCGCCCGGCCGGCCGCGGCGAGACCGGGGCGGGGTGGGATCCCGTACTGGAACAGCTGCAGACCCGGCAGTCCCCGGCGGGCGGGGTCCTCACGACGGTACTGACCACCCCCCTGATGGTCGCCCTGGCGCGGACGATGTACAGCGAGGCACCGCACCGCGATCCGGTCGAACTCCTGGACAGCACCCGATTCCCCAGCGCGGAGTCCGTCGAGAAGCACCTGCTGGCCGGCTTCGTCTCGACGGTGTACCGACCGTCGTTGCCTGGGCGCAACGCCGGTGGCCGCTGGCGGCAGGCCTGGGACCCGCAGCGCGCGGCGCACTGGCTCGGCTACCTCGCCCACCAGTTGGTGCGGCCCCACCAACTCCGGCGAGACCTCGCGTGGTGGCAGCTCGGTGACTCCCTTCGTCGTTCGACGCGGATCGGAGTCGCGACCGTGGTCTCCGCGCTGTGTATCGCCGGGTCAACCTGGACTGTCGGACTGGTCGCGGCCCAGGTCAGCCCTGGGCAGATCCTGATGGAAGGGGCCATGATGGGCCTGTCGGCCGGCCTCGCGTTCGGGACTGTCTACGCGGCGATTCTCGCCTTCGGCGGCACCTTCCAACCGGCCCACGTGCGGCTCCGGCTGCGTCGCGGCCGAAGCGGCAGCGCCCGCCCGCCGGCCCGGGCGTTCACGCTCCGGTTCGCGGTTGTCCTGCTGGGCGGATTCGTGATGGGCGTCGGCTGCGCCGTCGCCGTCGCCGTCGTACGGGCGCGGTACTGGGAAACCCCGCCCACGAGTCCCGAAACGATCCGGGCCACCCTCATCAACATGCTGGTCTTCGGGCTGATCTTTGGCTTGGCGGTCGGGCTGGTGTTCGGGCTCCTGGCCGCGTTGGAGGTGCCGGTGGACGTTTCCTTCGCCGCCACTCCGGTCCACTTCCTGTCCGCGAACCGGGCGACCGTGGGCCAACAGGTCCTCATCCTCGCCCCCGCGCTCGCCCTGACCATCGCCTTCGGTGGACGGCTGGTCGTCAACCTGCTCCAGGGGCCGCTCGGGCCACTGAACTGGGAACTGCCCGACGCGTTGCTCATCGGTGCCGCCGGTGGCCTGGGTAGCGCCTTGTCGTACGCGTTCTGTTTCACCGCCTGGGGGCAGTGGGTGATCCTGTGCCGGGTGTGGCTCCCGCTGACCGGCCGGCTGCCGTGGAACACGATTGCCTTTCTGGAACACGCCTACCACCGCGGCGTACTCCGGCAGAGCGGTGCGGTCTATCAGTTCCGCCATTTCCGGCTTCAGGAGCACCTCAACCACTCCTACCGCAAGCGGTAGGTACCACCATCCACATTCACCCGCGCCCTACACCACGCGGGCATAGATGGCTAGCCATTCGTGAGCAATCTTGCAATTGATTTCCACCAACAGCATGTGTCGTACGGTGGAATGACACTCGACCACAAGGAGGTCCACATGCGAGCCCTGCCGTTTGCCCGGCGAATGCGTACTCGATGGCTTGGTGCAGTTTCCGTGGGACTGCTACTCGGCAGCACTCTCGGCGTTGGCACCGCCCACGCGGAGTCAGAAAAGCGCATCCATAATGGGATACAGTTCGTTCTGAGCCCCTTCACACCCGACAACTTTTGCACCATCGGAGCGGTGGGCTCCGACGACTACGGTCGAACAATCGCGATCTCGGCCGGGCACTGCCTCAGCGATCCGAACTACTCCGACCGCGAGATCCCCGAAAACGTCATCCCCGTCTACCATCGACAGGACATAGCGTTTGGACCGATCGGATACATTCGCTACTTCAAAGACCCGGATGGATCGATGACGGGTCACCCCACCAAGGACTACATGGTCATCGAACTGGTTCCGGAGGTGACACCCTCCGCGCAGGGCCCGTACCTGAAGCAGACCGGTGAAGTGGAGGTCCCGGGCGGCACGGCAAGCCCGAACGCATTGAGTCCCGCGCTGGATAACGAACGGCTCCTCGGTGCCGGGTGGCTCAGCAGCAATGAAATCATCGTCTCGGGCCAGCTTGGCGTCTGGTATGCCGGCATAACTCACAATACGGATGGCATCTACCGGTCCTGGGCCCAACACCAGGCAGGCGACTCGGGGGGTCCGACGATCTGGCACGTGCCGGGCAGCGCCTACCCGTCCGAGGAGAACGGATTCCAGGCCGAAGGGCCGTGGGCTGGCGTCACCAAGGGAAGAAGTCTTCAGATTCCGTGGTACCAGTACACCAGCTCCGCCAACATCCTCGCCGACCTTCGCGCGCGAGACGCCGCCGACCCCGCTGACATCTACGGTGCGGGCTTCGAGGTGACCCACAACCCGTGACCCCCGTCGACCGGTGACACCGGTTCCAGAAACGACGCGCCCGCCCCTCGGGGGCGGGCACGTCGGTGTCGGGTCGGTCAGCTGCCGTCGGGGAGTCGGGTGACGAAGGCCCGCCACGCCGCCGGGCCGAAGACCAGCGCCGGCCCGGCCGGGTCCTTGGAGTCCCGGACGCCGACGACGCCGGGGAGATTGTCGGCGACCTCAACGCACGAGCCACCGTTGTTGCCGCTCTTGCTGCTTTTGCGCCATCGCGCACCGGTCAAGTCCATGATCCCGCCGCTTCTCTGATCAGCTCCAAGGAGGAAGCTCGGGGGAGGGATTCGCCCCTGATGCGCTCCCACCTTCGGCTCAGGGTAGCAACGTCGGCAGCCTGTCGGAGGATCTGCGCGGGCGCCTGACTGTCGACGTGGGCGACGTGCTCGACCTCGGGCAGTTCGGCGAGGATGAAGCCGCCGCCAAGCCCCGGATACATCCCGATGTCCTTGGGCACCAGGTGGACCTGCACCGTGTCGTCGGTGGCGCGCTCGGCGAGAAACTCAAGCTGTTCGCGCATCAGCCGGCGGTCGCCGTAGGCCGACTGGTAGAGCACCCCCTCGAAGATGACGGCGGTCAGCAGCGGGGGGCGGTCGGTGCGGAGGATGGCCTGTCGACTGATCCGGGAGGCGACGAGCTCGTCGACCTCGCCCGGGGTCAGTGCCTCGCCGGCGAGGGTTGCGCGGGCGTAATCCTCCGTCTGGAGCAGGCCGGGAATCCAGGTGTGCTCGAACCAGCGCACCGCGACCGCTTCACGCTCCCAGTCAACCCATTCCCGCAACCACTCCGGCTCGCGACGTTTGACGACATCGGGCCAGAGCTCCTCGACCTCCCGACCGAGGATAGTGGCCACCTGCAGGCGGCGACGGGGCCGCGGAATCCGTCCCGGCGTAATCCAACGCGCCGCAGTTTTCGGGTCAACACCGGTCTGGGCAGCCAGGCTCTCCGCGGTCTCCCCCGCCTCCACCATGGCCCGCTGCAATGCATAGTTCATCCTGCCTCCATTCAAGGATGTTCTCGGACGTCCCAACAACGTGCACAAATGCTGTGTCTTCATCCCATGGCGTGTTGACAGAGTGTGCGTCATGGAGGCGTGTTGGGGGAAGACCCAAATTTCGACGGAGGCACGGGCGGGGCATCCGTACCCGGAATGGGTGTGGAAGTTCGGTCGGCTGGTCAGCCGAGATTGTCGAGACTGTCGAGTGCTGCGCGCAGCTGGCGAAGCCAATCCGCGCCGAGCTGGCGGCCATTGGGAAGTCGATCCGCTCGATCCCAACGCCATGCGGTAATCATCGCCAGCACCAGGATCCGGCACTCGCGGAGCAAACCCTTGTCGACCCCGGGATAGTGCTCGCCGACCTCTTCGGGCGCATGGGCGAGGTCGAATTCGACCGGTCCCCGGCAGCACGTCTCCAAGTCAATAAACAGCACCCCACCCTTTGTCGCCAACGCGTTACCCGGGTGCGGCTCGCCGTGCAGTAATTGCTCGGCGCTGCCGTGCTCGCGGACGGCCCGGCTCAAGCCGCGTAATGCGTTGCCAAGAAGTTCGCGGTCCATATCGGTGAGCAGCGGCGCGCGATGGCGGCTCGCCACGAGTTCCTGGGCCTGCCGGACGCGGTCCGTGAAGTGCGGCGTGGGGACCTCGAGCGTACGCATGCCGGCGTGCAGCCGGTGCAGCGCACTCGCGTAGTCCACCGGGGAAACCACCGCGGATGCCACCGGTTCGTAGTAGGTCCAGAACGTCACCGCGTAGCCATTCTGCGGGTAGACGCGGGGCTCGACCCGAGGGTCAGGAACAGCCACCGGGCTCCCGAAATCCGCGAGCTGTTGCGCAAGCTCGATTTCGAGCCGCGCCTCCTGATGCCCGCCAGCGCCCACTCGGATTAGGACATCGCAGGGCAGCAGGCGCAGCGTGAGCCGGTTCGACTCCTGCAGGACGACCGCGTCGTCGGCTCTCAAACCCAGTGCCGAGGCGATCGACCTGGCCGCTGCCACCGCAGGTGGCACCGCTGCTGCCGACATCGTCGGGTAACCCTCTCCGTTGAGTACCGCCACCACCCAGAGCCCAGCCGTCCCTTCCCTCCGGTGTTCCCGCGCTGTTGGTGCTCGCCCAGCGCTCCGGCTTTGTATGCCCGGAGCTCACCGCGCGCCGGCATGTCCTCGGTGACCGTCTCACCATCGCTGAGGTAGGTTCTGGCCACATACCCCTCCGTGACGCGTACGCCGACCAATTCTCCGAACGAGAATGCCACGCGGAGATTGCGGCCCGGATGGCGGAGGGTGACTCGACCGCTACCACTTCTTCGGCTGACGGGGGCCTGATGGGCAGATATGTGATTACCGGGGCCACTGGCGGCATCGGCGGGGCCGTCGCGGAACTGCTGCATGAGGAGGGGCATCAACTGGTCCTGGTGGGTAGCCACCGCGGGCGTCTCGACGCAGCGGCCGGGCGACTGGGCGGATGCGAGACCCTTGTGCTCGATTTGCTTGACGTGGAGGGCATCGCCGCTCACGGATCCGCGCTGGCCGCCAGAGACAGCCCCATCGATGGTCTCGTGCACAGCGCGGGTCTGGCCCAGCTGGGCTCCATCGCCGACTCCGAGGCCAGCAGTTGGATGGAACAGTACAAAGTCAACGTGGCAGGCCCGGCTGAGCTCACCCGTTGTCTGTTGCCTGCGCTCCGGACTGCGCGCGGCCAGGTGGTCTTTGTCAACTCCGGTCAGGGCCTTCGCACCAGCCCCGGGTGGGGCGCATACTCCGCGAGCAAGCACGCGGCCCGCGCACTCGCGCAGGCGTTGCGCGCGGAGGAGGGCCCCCACGGGATTCGCGTGACGAGCGTCTACCCCGGCAGGACAGCCACCGAGATGCAGCAGGCCATCCGTCGGCAGGAGGGCACCGAGTACGTGGCGCAGGCGTATATCCAGCCGCGCAGCGTAGCCCGGACCGTGCTGGCAGCGCTCATGTCGCCCCCTGACATGGAGATCACCGACGTGTCCGTGGCCATTCCTGGCTCGTGACGTGAGACGGCAGCCCACCCGCCGGTTCCACCCGCAAAAGCGTCGCCCGTCATTCAGCCGGTGGAGCCTCAGCCCCGGCCCTCAAGCCAACGACGCAGCTCGGCGAAGGGACCACGGTCGTCGCCGGGCTCCGGCTGCCGACGGTCCGGCTCAGGCCGTTCGACCGGGCGGCGTGGATCACCGACCAGCTCCGGGCTGGGCGCGACGAACGCCTGCTCCGGCTGCCCCTGCACAGCGGTGGAGATCACCTCGGCGACCGCGTCGATCACCCGCGCCTGCACCGCACTGCCGACCGCGTCGGTGGTGTCATCGGGGTTCGCGGCGATGCCGGCGACCGCGACCTGCGGGGTGAAGCCGACGAAGGTCTCCGTGGCGTTCCCTTCGGAGCTGCCGGTCTTGCCGGCGACCGGCCGGCCATCCAGGATCCGGCCCACCGAGGTGGCGGTGCCGCCGTTGCACTGGTTGGTCGAGGACTGCTGGCCGACCGGGCAACGGGCGGCATCGGTGGCGGCCCGCGCCACCTCCGCGTCGAGCACCCGCTCGCAGGAGGGTGCGACCGGCACCACCGAGCCGTCCGGCGCGGTCACCGAGACCACCGGCAGCGGCTCGCAGTACGTCCCCTCGGCCGCGACGGTGGCGTACGCGTTGGCCAGGTCCAGTGGGGTGGCGGCGGCCACGCCGAGGGTGAACGAACCCCAGTTCTCGGCGTTGTTCTCGGCGAACGCCGCGTCCGCGTCGGACCGGAAGGTGATGCCGAGGCGCTGCGCCATCTCCACCACCTTCTCCGGGCCGACCTGCTCGGAGAGCCAGACGAAGTAGGTGTTCACCGAACGGCCGAAGCCGTCCCACATCGTCCGGTAGCCGTCCATCCACGCCGGGTTGGCGTTGCCCGGGCACCAGCGTCCGTCGCAGCTCGCGTCGCCCTCGGCCGGGTACCGGGTGGGCAGCTGGCTGGGCGCGTCGAAGCCGGTGGCGAGCGGCATCCCCGCCTCCAGGGCGGCGAGCATGGTGAACAGCTTGAAGGTCGAACCGGCCTGGTAGCCGGCGATGCTGCCGCCGCCGGAGATGAGCGGGTTCACCGTGTTCGGGTAGTTCGGCTGCCCAGCCGGGTTCTCCGCCAGGCTGTAGTGCCGGTTCACCGCCATCGCGAGCACCCGGCCGGTGCCGGGTTCCACCGCCGCGAGCGGCAGGGCCCGCTCGTTGTCGTACCCGTAGACGCTGGTGACCTGCTGCTGCGCCGTCGCCTGCAGCTCCGGGTCCAGCGAGGTGACCACCGTGTAGCCGCCCCGGCGCAGGGCCTGCTCCCGCTCCTCGACGGTCTCCCCGAAGGCGGGCTGGGTGAGCCACCACTGGCGTACGTAGTCGCAGAAGAAGCCCCAGTCGCCCGCACCACCGGACGCGGCGGTGCAGCCGTTGGGCTGGGAGGTGGGGCGCAACGTCAGCGGCTCCACCTTCGCGGTGTCGGCCTCGGCAGCGGTGATCTCGCCGGTGGCGACCATCGCGTCGAGCACGTACGCCCGCCGGTCCAGCGCCGCCTCCTGGTCGCCGTCGATCGGGTTGTACGCCTCGGGCGACTGCACCAGGCCGGCGAGCAGGGCCGACTCGCTGAGGGTCAGCTCCGCCGGGGTCTTGGCGAAGTACCGCTGGCTGGCCGCCGAAACGCCGTACGCGCCGGAGCCGAAGTAGGCGATGTTCAGGTAACGGTTGAGGATCTCGTCCTTGCTGAGCTGCTGCTCGAGCGCGTTGGCGTACCGGATCTCCTGAAGCTTGCGTTCGACGGTCTGCTCGGTGGCCGCGGCGCGCTCCTCGGCCGTCAGCCCGGGATCGGTCTTGAGTACGTTGCGGACGTACTGCATGGTCAGGGTCGAGCCGCCCTGCGAGGTCTCGCCGCCGGTCACGTTGGCGACCAGGGCCCGGGCCATCCCCCGCAGGTCCACGCCGCCGTGGTCGTAGAAGCGGCGGTCCTCGGCCGCCACGATCGCCGCCTGCAGCGACGGCGCGATCTCGTCCAGCCCCACGTCGGTGCGGTTGACGTCGTAGAAGCTCGCGATCAGCGTCGTGCCGTCGTTGGCGTAGAGGTAGGAGCGCTGCGGGGTGGCCGGGGTCCGCAGCACGTCCGGCAGCGACGAGTAGCTCCCGAGCGCCGAGCGGGCCGCGAACCCGAGCAGCAGGTTGCCCGGCAGCACGGTGACCGCCAGGACAAGGCCAGCGAGCAGGCCGGCGAGCAGCACGGTGAACAGCCGAGACAACGGCGTACGGGGCAGGGCCATGGCGTCCAGGATTGCCAGGAAATGCGCAGACCAGCCAGCCTGAACGACGACTGTCAGCCAATTCACCGGCTACTGCCAGCTAATTCCCGGTTTAACTGCCCGCGAGGCCACTCAGACGGACAAACCGGGCATTTAGGCAGCGCCCCACCTCATTCACCATGTTTTACCAGCTTGCTCCCGAATAGTGTGGTTAATGCGATTAAAGAAGTTGGCCAGTGCGATCTGTAGGGTTATCGCACCCAGTTGCTCCTCGGTGAAGTGTTCGGTGGCGTCGTCCCACATCTGGTCGGTCACGCCCGGTGCCCCGTCCTGGATTCGGGTGGCCGCCTCCGCCAGGGCGAAGGCCGCCCGCTCCGCCTCGGTGTAGAAGGGCGTATCCCGCCAGGCGGTCAGGTTGTGCAGCCGCTCCGCGGTCTCCCCCGCCTCCTGCGCCGACCGAACCGCGCCGAAGACACACGGGCTGCAACTATTGATCTGGCTGATCCGCAGGTGAATCAGGGACAGCAGGCCCGGGGCGACGCCCCCGGCGTGGATCGCCTTACCGAGATGCTGGACCGCTGTCATCACGTCGGGACCGGTCAGACTTGGCATGCGCGCTTCCATCGGTGTGCTCCCTCATCGCTGTCAGCAGTGACGTGGGTCCCTTCGGACCCAGGGGACTGTCACCAACCATGCGGGAGCAGAACCGGGGAGGGTACCGACGTGTCCGAAACTAGCCCGACGATAGACCTGCCAGCCCCGCGGTGATCCTTGTCGAGCCAGGGTCAACCCGCGGCCAACGGTCCGCCGGTCCGGGCGGAGCCGGGTCAGCCCGCGGCCAACGGTCCGCCGGTCCCGGCCGGGCCACCGGCGGCCGGCGCCGGCTGCGCCGCCGGCGCCGTCGTCGGAAGGCTGGCATTGGTGACGTCGCGAATGATGTCCCGTGGCAGCAGGCGGCCGGAGCGGTAGCCGATGCCGATGCCGGCGATCAGCGCGAAGATCGCGCCAAAGGTCTGCAACGAACCAAGCAACGAACCCGCCAGGCCGAGCAGCGGCGCCGCGATCATCAACATCACGCCGTCGCCCATGCTGAACATGCCGGAACGGGCGACCGCCCATCCGGTGGCCAGCCAACCCAGGCTGTAGCAGGCGGAGCCGACCAGAACCAGGACCCGGGCGGTGGTGCCGAAGACCGGCGTCTGCGCGGCCAAGCCGGCGAACGGCAGCGTCAACACCAGACCCGCGATACTGAACAAGAGCCCGGCCACGGCGGCCCGTCGACTCCGGGTCGCTGCCAGCAGACCAGTCAGCGCGAGTACCGCGAGCAGTCCCAACCAGGTCGCCAGCAGCCAGCTGACCAGGAAGAGCGGGCGACCATCGGTCGGGTACGGCGCGTTGCCGATGCCCCGGTCGCTCGCCATCGCGACGATCCCGTACAGAATCGCGTACGCGGGTAGCAGCCACACCGCCGCGCGGGCCAGCCGACGGATCGACCACGCCCAGGTCGCGTCGGTAGCCGGCAACCTCGGCGTCGGTTCCCCGATGAACGGCAACACCGCGAACCCGCCACCGGTACGGCGGGTACCCAGCGGCGCGACCGGATCGTGCGTCTCGGCTTCCGACGCCGAGGAGCGGCGTCGCCTGTCCGCCTTCTTCATCTGTCACCTCGCTCCGCCCGAGCGGTGCGGGACGCGCCGAGGCGCCCCGAAACCTGGTCACCACCCGCCCTATGACCGATGGTGGCAGGCACCGGAGCGCCTCATGAGGTGTTCTCGTGTTATCGCTTGCGCTGGTGGCAGCCCTGCTGGCGCTGGTGCTCAGCCCTGCTTGCGCTGGTCGGTGGCATCGTCGGGTGAGCCCTCCGCCGCGACCGGCTCGGGTGCGGGCAACTCCGTCGGAGTTTCGCCTCCGGAGGCCTGCGCCTCAGCGACGCGAACCTCGTCGTGGATCTGTCGCACGGTGTCCGCGGCGACCCGCGCGGACTCCTCGGCCTCCCGCTCGACCTGACTGACCCCGTCGGACGCCTCCGGCAACGGCGAGTCACCGACCATCTGGCTCAGGCCCCCCAGCGCGCCTCCCATGCCCTCCAGGGCCTTGGTCAGCTCCGCCGGGACGATCCAGACCTTGTTGGCGGAGCCGTTGGCGATCTGCGGCAGGGCCTGCAGGTACTGGTAGGCGAGCACCTTCTGGCTCGGATTCGCCTGGTGGATGGCGTCGAAGACGGTACGAACCGCTTTTGCCTGCCCCTCGGCCTCGAGGATGCGGGCCTGCCGGCTACCGTCGGCGCGCAGCACCGCCGCCTGCTTCTCACCCTCGGCGGTGAGGATCTGCGACTCCTTGTGCCCCTCGGCGTTGAGGATCGCGGCCCGCCGGTCCCGCTCGGCGCGCATCTGCTTCTCCATCGAGTCCCGGATGCTCGGCGGCGGCTCGATCGCCTTTATCTCCACCCGGGTTACCTTGATTCCCCACCGACCAGTGGTCTCGTCCAGCACGCCGGAGAGGTGCCGGTTGACCTCCTCCCGGCTGGTCAGAGCCCGCTCCAGGTCGAGGGAGCCAATAACATTACGCACCGTCGTCACGGTGATCTCTTCAATGGCGTGCAGGAAGTCCTCAATCTCATAGGTGGCCCGAACCGAGTCGACCACCTTGAAGTAGAGCACCGTATCTATCGAAACAACCAGGTTGTCCGAAGTAATAACCGGCTGTGGCGGGAAGACAACCACCTGTTCCCGCATGTCGACCTTGGTGCGCACCGAGTCAATGAAGGGCAACAGCAGATTGGGCCCCGGCTGCAGCGTACGCCGGTATCGACCGAGCCGCTCCACCACGTCCTCACGCTGCTGCGGCACGATCCGCACCGCCTGGAACAGGGTCACCACGGCGATAACCGCCAGGGCTATCAGGAGGATTGGCACAATAGTTTCCATATTCACCTTTTCACTTCAGGTAGTTCACCGGGCCGGGAAACGTCATCTCGCCACACCTGGACCGTGGCGCCGCGCACCTGGATCACCTGCACCCGGTCGCCCGGCGCGAAGACTTGGGTCGCATCATATGAGCGGGCCTGCCACAACTCGCCGTCGATCTTTACCAGACCGTTCTCGGCGTCAACCCGCTCCAGCACAAGAGCTGCGCTCCCTTCGATCGCTCCGACCCCGAACGATGAGCCGTCTTTCGGGGCCAGGTTAAACCGTCGCCGCAACATCGGTCGCGCGCCCAGCACGGTCAACGCCGAGACCACGGCGAAGACGACCGCCTGAATCTCCACGGGAGCCCCGAGTGCCGCCGCGCCGGCCGCCGCGAAGGCCCCGACCGAAAACATAATCAGGAACAGCGTCGTCGTAAAAATCTCGGCGATGGCGAGCACCGCCCCGACCACAATCCACAGCACCGCGTCCACCCCACGATCGTGACATGCCGGTGCACGTGTCATCGAATCGGCATCGGGTGCGGTAGGTTCACCCGCTCATCCCCGGTCGGGTCGACGCCGACCAGGGCTCAGCGCCGCCCAGACTCAGCGCCTGAGCCCGGACTCAGCGCCTGAGCCCTGGCTCAGCTCGCCGGTTCGGTGACGAAATCGATCAACCGCTCCATTGAGTGAATCAACGGCGTCTCGACATCGGCGAAGGAGTTCACCCGGGACAGAATCCACCGCCACAGCTCGGCCGGTTCAGCCACACCGAGCGCCGCACAGACCCCCTCCTTCCAAGGCTGACCGGGCGGCACCACCGGCCAGGCCGAGATGTTCAGTACGGCCGGCCGTACCGCCTGCCACACGTCCACGTAGGGATGCCCCGTCACCAGCACATGCGGCGAGGTCACCCGGGCCACCATCCGGCTCTCCTTGGAACCGGGGACGAGGTGATCGACGAGTACGCCGAGCCGCCGGCCCGGACCGGGGGCGAAATCGCGTACCCGGGCGTCAAGATCGTCTATCCCGTCCAGCGGCTCCACCACCACACCCTCGACGCGCAGGTCGTCGCCCCAGATCCGCTCCACCAACGCGGCGTCGTGCACCCCCTCCACCCAGATCCGGCTCGCCTTCGCCACCTGGGCGCGGACGTTGTCGACGGCGATCGAGCCGGAGGCGGTCCGCCGCCGAGCCGCCGGCACCGTTGGACGGGCGGGGCGACGCAGCGTCACCGGCTCACCATCAAGCAGGAACGCCGCCGGTAGCAGCGGAAAGGTCCGCCGCCGTCGGTGCCGGTCCTCGAGCAGCACCGCGCCGGCCTCAAACCCGACCACCGCGCCGCAAAACCCCGAATCGGCGTCCTCGACCACCAGGTCCAGCTCCGCGGTCACCTCCGGGGTGACCCGGCGCCGCCGCCAGTCCCCCGCCAACACGTCATGGTCGTAACGCCCTGCCATGCCGATCAAGCTAGCCCCAGCGGGCCCCCACCGCCGACCCGGCACGCCGGCCGGGGGTGCGGGACGGCTGGTGCGGCAGCCGAGACAGAGGTGGGCAGGAGGACGTACCCTTTCGGCATGTCCACCCCCGCCGCTGGCGCAACCACCCTCGCGCCACGCCGGTCCAGCCGGTTCGTTGCCTGGGTACGCGCGTGGCGTGCCGGGCTGGTGCCGTTCGACGAGGTCGCCGACGCCATCGCCGGTGACGAGGAGCATCTGGTCGCTGACGCACCCGGGACCTGGACCGATGTCCCCCTGCCCGCGGCCCTGCCCACGCTCGCCAAGCTCTCGCCCGATGTGATCCGCCTGGTGCTGCCCGCGCCCGGTGACCCGCGCGGGCTGCCCGGCCCGGGCGACTTCGCCGGTGCCGCCCTGGTCGCCGGCGAGGGCGTGGTCGCCGGTTCACTCGGCCTGGTCCCGCAGCTGCGCACCCACACCTCCGGCTCCGGGGACGTCTTCGAGACCGTGCTGTGGCGGAGCTACCCGCTGCCGGCCGACGCGGCGGCCGCATCGCTCGCCCTCCCCGGGGCGGCAGAGGCCGAGGCGGAGCTGGCCGCCGCTCTCGCCGAGACCACCGCCACCCTGACCCGGCTCGACGTGGCCCAGTGGCGACCGGAGCTGGCCGGGGCACTGGAGGCGCTGCGCCGCCCCGACGGCACCACCGACCTGCCACCTGGCTTCGACCCCCGCGCCCGCCGGCTCTTCGCCCGGGCCGCCGTGCTGGACCGGGTGCTCGCCCTGGCGGGTCAGGCCGCCCCCGGAGGTGCAGTCAACAACTACGAGGCCCAGCAGCGCGACGCGGCCCTGCGCCCGTTGACCAGCGCCTGTCGGCAGGCGCTGGCCGCCGCCTGCAACGCCCCGCTACGCCCGTAGCGACCCCGGCCGCCAGCCCCAGGGGCCGCGGACCGGTCGACCGCCACCCCGGGAGCCGGGCGTCAGATCTCGTCGATCAGGTCGGCCACCGAGTTCACGATCCGCGACGGCCGGTACGGGTAGCGCTCGGCCTCCGTCCGGCTGCTGATGCCGGTGAGGACCAGGATCGTCTCCAACCCCGCCTCCAGCCCGCAGAGGATGTCGGTGTCCATCCGGTCGCCGATCATCGCCGTTGACTCGGAGTGCGCGTCGATCGTGTTCAACGCCGACCGCATCATCATCGGGTTCGGCTTCCCGACGAAGTACGGCTCCACTCCGGTCGCCTTCGACACCATCGCGGCGACCGAACCGGCGGCGGGCAGCGCGCCCTCCATCGACGGCCCGGTCACGTCGGGGTTCGTGCAGATGAAACGGGCCCCGTCGTTGATCAGCCGGATCGCCTTGGTGATCGCCTCGAAGCTGTAGGTACGGGTCTCCCCCAGCACCACGTAGTCGGGCGCGAAGTCGCTGAGCACGTAGCCGACCGCGTGCAGCGCCGTGGTCAGCCCGGCCTCCCCGATCACGTACGCGGTGCCGCCCGGGCGCTGATCGGCCAGGAACTGCGCGGTGGCCAACGCGGACGACCAGATCGCGGACTCCGGCACGTCCAGCCCCATCCGGACCAACCGGGCCTGTAGGTCGCGCGGAGTGTAGATGGAGTTGTTGGTCAACACCAGGAACGGCCGGCCGGAGGAGCGCAGTCGGGCGATGAACTCCGGCGCGCCGGGCACCGGCTGCCCCTCGTGCACCAGCACCCCGTCCATGTCGGTGAGCCAGCTCTGGACAGGCTTACGATCATTCATCTCTCGGATCCCTGATGTCGGGCCGCCGAAGCGGTCAGGAGGGGCGGCGGGCCGGAACGCAGCAGGCTGTCGGGCAGGTGTCCCACATCGGCAGGTCGCCGAGGCGCCGGCGCAACGTCGCGCCAGCCGGATCGGTACGCTCCCGGACCAGTTCGCGCACCATCGCCACGAACCGGGAGTCGGTGCCCGGCGTGGCGGCGCGGACGAAGTCCAGACCGAGCTGCGTGGCGGTCTCCCGGGCTTCGGTGTCCAGATCCCACACCACCTCGAGGTGGTCGGAGACGAACCCGATCGGGCTGACCACCACCCCGGTGACGCCCTGCCCGGGCAGCTCGGCGAGGTGGTCGTTGACGTCCGGCTCCAGCCAGGGTACCTGCGGGGGCCCGGAACGACTCTGCCACACCAGGTCGTAGGCGAGGTCGGGGGCGGCGGCGGCGTGCACCAGCCGCGCGGTCTCCGCCAACTGCGCCTCGTACCGGCCACCGTGCGGGCCGGCCGCTGCCGCCGCGGCGGTAGGCACCGAGTGGGCGGTGAAGACGATCCGGGTCCTGTCCCGCCGGGCCGGGTCCAGCTGGGCCAACGCCGCGCGCACCGCGTCGACGTGCGGCTCGACGAACCCCGGGTGGTCCCAGAACTGACGGAGCTTCTCGATCACCGGGGCGTCCGCGCCGACCGCCGCGCGGGCGGCGGCGATGTCCTCCTGGTACTGCCGGCAGGAGGAGTAGCCGCCGGTGGCGCTGGTCACGAAGGCCAGGGCCCGCTCGACGCCGTCGTCGCGCAGCTGCGCCACGGTGTCGGCGAGCATCGGGTCCCAGTTCCGGTTGCCCCAGTAGACCGGCAGGTCAACGCCGTTGGCGGCGAAGTCGTCCCGAATCGCGGCGAGTAGTTCCCGACACTGCTGGTTGATCGGCGACACCCCGCCGAAGTGCTGGTAGTGCTCGGCCACCTCGGCCAGCCGCTCCGGCGGCACTCCCCGGCCCCGGGTCACGTTCTGCAGGAACGGCATCACGTCCTCGGGCCGCTCGGGCCCGCCGAATGAAACCAGCACCACCGCGTCGTACGCCATGGCCCCATTCTTCCCCGGTGGCTCGGTGACCAGGCGACGGCCCCTGCGGCGTAGCACGGCAGGGGCCGTCGGCCAGGTCAGGCGCCGATCGCGTGGTAGCCGCCATCGACGTGGACGATCTCGCCGGTGGTCGCCGGGAACCAGTCGGAGAGTAGCGCCAGGCAGGCCCGGGCGGCCGGCTCGCAGTCGGTGAGGTTCCAGCCCAGCGGGGCCCGCGCCGACCAGGCGTCCTCGAACTGCTCGAAGCCGGGGATCGACTTCGCGGCGACGGTACGCAGTGGCCCGGCCGCGACCAGGTTGCTGCGGATGCCCTTCGGGCCCAGGTGCAGCGCCAGGTAGCGGCTGGCGGACTCCAGACCAGCCTTGGCCACGCCCATCCAGTCGTAGACCGGCCACGCCTTGGTGGCGTCGAAGGTGAGCCCGACCACCGAGCTTCCCGGCGCCATCAGCGGCAGCGCCGCGGTGGCGAGGGCCTGGTACGAGTAGGTCGAGACGTGCACGGCCGTCGCGACGTCCTCCCAGGGCGCGTCGAGGAAGCCGCCACCGAGGCAGCTCTGCGGGGCGAAGCCGATGGAGTGGACGATCCCGTCGAGGCCGTCGACGTGCTCCCGGACCCGGTCGCCGAGCGCGGCGAGGTGGTCGCGGTTGGTCACGTCCAGTTCGATTACCGGAGCTGGCTCGGGTAGCCGCTTGGCGATCCGCTCGACCAGGGAGAGCCGACCGTAGCCGGTGAGTACCACCTGTGCGCCGCTCTCCTGCGCGAGTCGCGCCACCGAGAAGGCGATCGAGGCGTCGGTGATGACGCCGGTGACCAGCAGCCGTTTACCGGCGAGCAGTCCTGACATGTCGATGTCTCCTCTCAGTGCCCCATGCCGAGGCCACCGTCGACCGGGATGACCGCACCGCTGATGTAGCCGGCGGAGTCCCCCGCCAGCCAGGTGACGGCGCCGGCCACCTCGTCCGGGGCGGCGAAGCGGCCCGCCGGGATGGCCTTGCGGTATTCGGTCTTGCGGTCCTCGGGTAGCGCGGCGGTCATGTCGGTCTCGACGTAGCCGGGTGCCACCACGTTCGCGGTGATGTTGCGACTCCCCAGCTCTCGCGTGATGGAGCGGGCGACGCCGACCAGGCCGGCCTTACTGGCGGCGTAGTTGACCTGGCCCGGGCTGCCATAGAGCCCGACCACCGACGAGATGAAGATCATCCGCCCCCAGCGCGCCCGGAGCATCTTGGTCGAGGCGCGCTTGGCGCAGCGGAACGCGCCGGTCAGGTTGGTGTCCAGCACCCCGGTGAACTGCTCTTCGGACATCCGCAGCAGCAGCGTGTCATCGGTGATGCCGGCGTTGGCCACCAGCACCTCGACCGGGCCGAGCTCCGCCTCGATGGCGGTGAACGCCGCGTCCACCGAGTCAGAATCCGTCACGTCGCAGCGGACGCCGAAGAGGCGGCCGGCGCCGGTCCCCGAATCGGCCGCGTCGGCGCCGGGCGCCGCCCCACTCCGGTAGGTCACCGCCACCCGGTCACCCTGCTTGACGAAGGCCTGAGCGATCGCCAGACCGATACCGCGGTTACCCCCGGTCACCAGCACGGTACGGCCCACGATTCCCCCTCAGCTCAGAAGATCTCCACGTCGCGTCGGAGCCTAGGGGTTACCGGCAGGTAAGCGCTAACGCGCCACGGCACCGACCGCCACCGACAAGGCGAAACCCACCGCAACCACCCGGCGACCGTCACCCCCGCCCCCGGTCCGCTTCGAGGCCCCACCGACCAGGGTGTACGATAGCGCCGTTTTGCGAGCTCGCGTTACGACTCGCAGCCCTGGGCCCCGCCGACCGCAGGAGGTGATCGCTGTGCGAGATAGCGATCCTCCGAGTCGTGGCCGGGCCGACCGTCAGCCCCGCTGAGTCCCGCAAGCACGGCTGACAAACCCGCTCCCTCGCGCCACCGGGTGCCCGGCCCACCGCCGGATCCAGCACGGTGGACGGTCGGAGCTGCCGGCCACGACTTTGTGTGCGCGTTCTGACCACCCTCCCGCGGGCCCCCGACGCCCGCGCCCAGTCGCCACCGGAGCCTTCCCATGAGCCGTTACGTCGCCCCCCTGGGCTTCACCCTGGCCGCGGTCTGGGTGGCCGTCCTCTTCGTCCTGGCCGGTGGCGGTCACTGACCGCCACCGCATCCCCGTCCGTTCCGGACGCCGCCGGCAGCGGCGTCAGACGATCCGGGACGACCACAACAGACTCGTCGCCCCGGCGCAGAGCGCCAGCAGCAGCGCCAGGCCCGCGTACCACTGGGTGACCTCGCGCGGTTCGGTCCGGAACCCGATCGACGAGCCCATGTCCTGGTAGACCTGCTTCAGCTCGCGCACCGAGGCCGCCTCGTAGAAGTACCCGTCGGTCGTCGCCGCCAGATCCGCCAGGGCGAGCCGGTCCACCGGAACCCGTTGGCGTTGGCCACCGATGTCGACCTGACCGCCGTCGGTCCCGAAGGCGATCGTGGAGACGGCGACATTAGCGGCCTGTGCCGCCGCGGCGGCCTCCTCCACCGACCGGCCCGAGGTGCGATAGCCGTCGGAGAGCAACACGATCCGGGCCGGCGGAATCCCGGCCGCGCCGTCGGCCGGCACCGACCGGATCGCCTCCAGACAGGTGAAGACCGCCTCCCCGGTCGCCGTCGACTCGGCCAGCGCCAAGCCGTTGATGGCGGTGACCACGGCCTGCCGGTCCTTCGTCGGCGGCACCAGCAGGTTGGCCGCCTTCGCGAACGAGACCAGCCCGAGGTTGTAGCTGGCCGGCAGCTCGGCGATGAACTGCTGGGCCGCCTCCTGGGCCGCCGCCAGCCGGTTCGGGGCCACATCGTCGGCCTGCATGGACAGGGAGACGTCGACCGCGAGCATGATGGTGGCCCGTTCCAGGGGCTGCCGGGTGTCGATCGACGGCCGGGCCAGCGCCGTGGCGAGCACCAGCAGACAGAGGAGGAACGCGGTCGCCGGTACGTGCCGGCGCCACCCCAGGCCCTTCGGCGCGATCGTACGCAGCAGCTCCACATTCGTGAACCGCAACGCGTACGCCCGGCGGTGCAGCTGCCGCCACACGTACAGCCCGGCGAGGACGAACACCGGCAGTACCGCCAGGAGCCACCACGGTTGTAGAAAACGAATCATCGTGTCGTCCCCCGGGTGCGGGTGTGCCGCTGCGCGGCGACGAAGCGCACCATGTCCAGCAGCCAGTCTCGGTCCGTACGCAGTCTCAGGTGGGCAGCGCCCCCGGCGCGGAGCGCCGCGGCGATCTCCGCGCGCTGGGCGGCAGCGGCCTCGGCGTAGCGGTGACGCAGCCGCGGGTCGCCAGTCCGTACCTCGTGCAGTTCGCCGGTCTCCGGGTCCACCACCGGCAGGACACCCACGTCGGGCAGTTCCAGCTCCCGCGGATCGAGTACCTCGATGGCCAGCACGTCGTGGCGTACCCGCAGCTTGCGCAGCGGCCGGGCCCACTGGGCCGGTGGCGCCAGGAAGTCGGAGATGATGACCGCCACCCCACGCCGGCGCGGCGGCCGGTTCAACCGGTCAACCAGGGCGCCGAGGTCGCCACGACCCGGTCGGATCTCGGTGCCGGCGACGGCCCGGACCAGGGCCTGCACCTCCCGGCGACCGGAGCGGGCGGGCAGCCGGGTGAACCGGCCGGGCCCGGCCGTCGGCGTGCCCCGACCGGCGGCGGCCGGCTCGCCCCCGGTGCCGACCACTGCGCCGATCCGGTTGCCGCCCCGACTGGTCAGGTGTGCCAGCGCCGCGGCGGCGGCCACCACCACGTCCCGCTTGAGCCAGCGGCCGGTGCCGAAATCGAGGCTGGCCGAGAGGTCCACCGCGAGCCACGTCTCCAGCTCCCGGTCCGCGACCGTGCGCCGCACGTGCGGCATCGTGGTACGCGCCGTGACCGGCCAGTCCATCCGCCGCACGTCGTCGCCCGGGCGGTATTCCCGCGAGTCCCCCGCCTCGCTCCCCGGACCGGGTAGCAGGCCGACGTAGTCACCCTGGAGCAGACCGTCGAGCTTGCGGGTGACGAGCAGGTGCAGCCGGGACAGCGCGGCCTCGGTGCGCCTACCGGCGGTCGGATCGACGGAGTCGCGGCCGGTGGCGTCATTTGGCCGACCGGTGGGTGGGGTCACGGCTGCTGCCCAGGCCACCCCGCGCCGGGTGGCCCGGCCGGGGCCGGGGTGGCCTGCTGGCGCGGCGCCACCGTGGGCAGCGGGATCGTCGCCATCACCCGGCCGACGACGTGGTCGGCCGGCACCTCGTCGGCCAGCGCGTCGTAGCTCAGCACCAGCCGATGCCGCAGAATGTCCGGCGCGATGTCCTGCACGTCCTGGGGTAACGCGTAGTCCCGGCCGCGCAGCAGCGCCAGGGCCCGGGTCGCGCGGACCAGGCCGAGCGAGGCTCGCGGGCTCGCACCGTACTGGATGTGCTGGGCGACGTCGGGCATGCCGTGCTCGGCGGGGGTCCGGGTGGCCAGCACCAGCCGGACCGCGTAGTCCACCAGGGCATTGTGCACGAAGACCTGGTCCGCCTTACGTTGCAGCGCGACCAGGTCGGCGGTGGTGAACACCGGGGCGGGTTCCGGCGGCGCCACGCCCATCCGGTACACGATCTCCCGCTCCTCGGCGGCTGTCGGGTAGCCGACGACGATCTTCATGAGGAACCGGTCCCGCTGCGCCTCCGGCAGCGGGTAGACACCCTCCTGCTCGATCGGGTTCTGGGTGGCCATCACGAGGAACGGGTCCGGCACCCGGTGCGTCTCCCCACCGATCGAGACCTGCCGCTCACTCATCACTTCCAGGAGCGCCGACTGCACCTTCGCGGGCGCCCGGTTGATCTCGTCGGCGAGCAGAAAGTTGACGAACACCGGCCCCAGTTCGACATCAAACTTCTCGCTCGACTGTCGGTAGATCCGGGTGCCCATGATGTCCGCCGGCACCAGGTCCGGCGTGAACTGCACCCGGCCGAACGACCCGCCGACCACCGTGGCGAGAGTGTCCACGGCGAGCGTCTTCGCCACCCCCGGCACCCCCTCCAGCAGGCAGTGCCCCCGCGCCAGCAGCGCGACGACCATCCGCTCCACCATCCGGTCCTGCCCGACGATCACCCGCTTGACCTCGAACAGCGCCTTTTCCAGCAGGGTGGCGTCCGCGGCCGGAGTGCTCGGCGCAGCCGGCGGGGTCGACCCGCCGGAGGTCCTGGTATCGGGCGTGCTCGGCTGGGCCACCGGTCCTCCACAGCATGATCGTTACTCGGGCGTGGTGCGGTACAAGACTGACATGATCGGTGGTGGTACGCCGCAGCGCGAACCCCGATTCCCGCCCCGCGGTCCGATCCACCGAACTCGCCCTGCGGGGTGGACAGCACTCGGTACGGGACGTGTACGATTCATCCGTCGCCGGGCGGCTCCCCCCGTGGCCGCCCGGCGCTCACACTCCTCCGCGCCGCCCCGGCGCTCAAGACTCCCCCGCGCCGCCCCGGCGCTCACCCTCCTCCGTGAGCCCGCCTAGACTGGCGGGAATGGATGACCCCGCAACCCCGGCCCTGGTCTGCTCAGCTCGTGGCTGTGCAGCCCCCGCCGAGTGGGCACTGCGATGGAACAACCCCCGGCTACACGACGCGGCGCGACGTAAGACCTGGCTCGCCTGCCCCGAGCACCGGGTGACGCTCGGCGACTTCCTCGACGCCCGGAGCTTCCTCCGCGAGGTTGTTCCGGCGGCCGAATCGCCTACTCTCGACTCGTGAGCACGTACAACGGAACCACACGGTGACCGGCGACGGCCCGGCCGGCCTCCCGCCCGCTGCCCCACCCCCGACCGGCCCACCCCCGGGTCCGCTGGAACCCTGGCCAGAAACCGTCCGCTGGCAGGCTGTCTCCACCGACCTGATCTGGGTTGAGCTGCTGCGACTGGCCGTGCTGATCGTCATCCTGCTGGCCGGGCTGACAGTGGGGTGGGCGGTCACCGGCCAGGGGGCGTTCGGGGTGCTCCTCGCCGGGGTGCTCCTCCTGACCGCGCTACGGACGTTCACCGTCGTACGGGCCGTACGCGCGTGGGGGTACGCCGAACGCGAGGATGACCTTCTGGTCCGACACGGTCTGCTGGTGCGCCGGCTCTCCATCGTCCCGTACTCGCGGATGCAGTTCGTTGATGTCAGCGCCGGCCCGCTGGAGCGGGCCTTCAGCCTGGCTACCGTCCAACTGCACACGGCGGCGGCGGCCACCGATGCCCGGGTACCGGGGCTACGCCCGGCGGAGGCGTCCCGCCTCCGCGACCGCCTCACCGCGCTCGGCCGCGACCGGGCGGAGGGCCTGTGAGCGAGCCGGCCGCACGAGATCCAGAAGAGACCCGGCCACCCGCCCGAGCGCCGTATCCCGGTGGATATCCTCCCGCCGCACCGCCGCACCCCGGCTGGTACCCACCGGCCGGCGCGCCCACCCCACCGCCGCACCCGGTCGGATATCCCCCCGCCACGCCGCCGCACCCCGGCTGGTACCCACCGGCCGGCGCGCCCACCCCACCGGTGCCGCCGCACGGCGCCGAACGTCGGCAGCGGCTACATCCGCTCTCCCCCGCACTCCACGGCGCCAAATCGCTGGTCGTGGTGATCGCTGGGCTCTCCTGGTCCACGTTGTCCCGGGTCGGCGTCGGCTGGTTCGTGGTACTGGCGGTGGTGCTGGCGCTCGGCGCTACCGTGCTCGCGGTGGTCAGCTGGTACAACACCGGCTATCACGTCGTGGACCGCGAGCTCCGGGTGCACGAGGGACTGCTCTGGCGACGCACCCGGGCGATCCCGCTGGAGCGGCTCCAGGCCGTGGAGGTGGTCCGACCGCTACTCGCCCAGCTCACCGGGTTGGCGGAGCTGCGCCTCGAGGTGGTCGGGGGTGGCAAGACCGAGGCGCCACTGGCCTATCTGAGCGTGGCGGACGCCGCCGCCCTGCGACAGCGGCTGCTCGCCCTGGCCGGTCCGCAACCGGAGGCGGCCGCCCCGGCGCCGGACACATCGCTGGTCCGGCCGGAGGCGGCTCAGCCCGGCCGACCACTGCACACCGTCCGGAACGCGGACCTGCTCCTGAGCCAGCTACTCACCCCACAGGCCTTCATGATCCCGTTCGGGGTGGCCTTCGTGGCGACGCAGTTCCTCTCCGGCGACTCCTGGTCGTTCGTCGCGGTGGCGAGCACGTTGACCGCGATGGCCGGGGTGCTGCTCCAGCCCATCCGCCGGGTCCTCGACGACTGGAACTTCCAGCTGGCTCGCGCTGCCGACACCCTGCGGATCCGCAATGGTCTGCTGGAGACCCGGGCGCAGACCGTGCCGCTACACCGCGTACAGACGGTCGGTGCGACCTGGCCGCTGCTCTGGCGGGCGAAGGGCTGGCTGCGGCTGCGGCTGGAGGTGGCCGGCTACTCGACGGGGGAAGCCGACGGGCGCAACCGGCCAGACCAGCTTCTCCCGGTCGGCCAGCAACCGGTCGCCGAGGCGATCCTCGCCGAGGTGCTGCCCGGGGTACGCCTCGACGACCTGCCGCTGACCGCACCGCCAACCCGGGCTCGCTGGCTCAACCCGTTGGGTCAGCCGGTGCTCGGCGCCGGGCTGCACGAGCGGGTGTTCGCGATTCGCTCCGGCCTGCTCACCCGCCACATCGTGGTCGTGCCGTACGCGAGGATCCAGAGCGTACGGGTGGTGCAGGGGCCGGTACAGCGACGGTTGGGGCTGGCGACGGTGCACGCGGACACCGCCGGCGGCGCCGGGGCCGCCGCCCGCGACCGAGCGGTCGCCGAGGCGTGGGCCCTGGCCGCCGAGCTGACGGCCCGCGCGCACCAGGCTCGCCGCGCCAGCCGGCCGCAGTAGGCCGCGCCACCCGGCCGGCCGCAGTAGCGAGCCGCCGGTCCAGGTGACGAAGCTCGATGCCGCCGGTCCAGGTGACGAAGCTCGGTGCCGATCAGCGGCCGGCGGCCACCGCCTCATCCGTCGGCGGCGAATCGGCCGACGTCGCGGTGGCCGGTGCCGTGGTAGCCGACGTCGCGGTGGCCGACGCCGTAGAGTCCGACGCCGCCGGGTCCGACATCCGGGGGTCCGCCGCCGCGGGGTCCGCCGCCGCCGCAACCGGTTGGTCCGGGGCGCGCCGGACACGTCGGGCCGCCCACCATCGCTCGGCCCGGCCCACCGCCAGGAAGGCCATCCCCACGTACACCCAACCGACCAGGACGTCGATCACGTAGTGCTCCCCGGAGTAGACCAGGGTGAAGGTCATGGCCAGCGGGTACGCGAGCAGCAGCGGCCACCACCGCTTCCGCGTCGCGCGCAGGAAGAACAGCACCACGAACAGGGCGAACGCGGTGTGTAGTGACGGCATCGCGGCGACCGGGTTCGACGCGAGCTGACCGGCGTTGAGCAGGTTCCCGGCGCCGTGCAGCCCGAAGACCTGCCACCCTCGGGTGGAGATCCGGGCCACCTCCTCCAGCAACCCGTTCTGCGCCGCCCACCACGGTGGTGCGGCGGGGTAGAGGAAGTACGTCACCAGGCCGCTGGCGCAGAGGAAACCCCAGCGACGCATGAACGCCGCCCACCGCTGGCGGTCCCGCATCCAGAGCACCGCGGCGGCGGCCATCGCCGCCACGAAGTGGGAGAAGTAGACCCAACTCACCAACACGTCCCACCAGCGCACCTCCGGCTGGTAGAGGTGCTGCTGCAACCAGACCGTGGGCACCTGGCCGCCGGTGGCCCAGCCGAACATCACCCGGTCGGCGACGATCAGCTCGTAGGCATGCGGGGTCACCCCGTTGTCGGCGAAGCCACGAGAGAGGTTGTAGAGCACGAGCAGCAACACCACCGGCAGCCAGTCCCGGGCGAAGCGCAGGTGGCTGCGCCATGGCCGGGTGGAGTTCCAGGCGATGGTCGCCGCCCAGATCCAGACGAAGGCGTATGCCGGATCGGTGGGCAGGCCGATGACGAGCCAGCCGAGGACGAAGGCGCCCGCCCACACCGACATCATGATCACACGACGGCGCCCGCCGTCGGCCACCACCGGCGCATCAGTTCGGACAGGCTGTTGGGAATCGATTGGAGCAGACATCACGGACCAGGTTAACGACGGTCGGCGCAGCAGCGGACGCAGGAGGCCCTTCGGACGCTTCCGGGCGGTTCGACTCATGCGTGACCGGCCCGCCATCGGACGCCTAGGCTGGTGACCATGCAGCAGCCCTTCTCCCCGGGCGCAACCGCCTCGGTGGAGCTGATCGTCACCGAGGTCGACACCGCCCAGGCCATTGGCTCCGGTGACGTGCCGGTCCTGGGCACGCCGCGAATTCTCGCCCTGGCCGAGGCGGCGACGGTCGCGGCGATCGCCCGCCAACTGCCCGACGGCACCACGACCGTGGGAGTCCGGATCGAGTTGGACCACCGCGCTGCCACCCCGGTCGGCCGGACCGTGGTGGCGCGGGCCCGGCTGACGAAGGTCGACGGTCGGTGGCTGGTCTTTGCGATCTCCGTCACCGAGGGCGACTCCACCGTCGCCGAGGGGCGGGTGGAGCGGCGCCTGGTTGACCGGCAGCGCTTCATCGGGCAAGCCGGGCGGTCGTCATGACCCTCCACTTCGTCGAGGTCGCCGACCGGGTGTATGTGCTTCGCGAGCCGCTGCTGCAGGTCAACGTGACACTGCTGGTCGGCGACGGCGCGGCCCTGCTGGTGGACACCCTCTCCACGGCTGGCCAGGCGACGGAGTTGGCCCGGGCGGCGCGGGCCGTCACCCCGCACCCGTGGGTGCTGGTGAACACCCACCACCACTTCGACCACTGCTTCGGCAACGCCACCCTGGCCGGCGATCCGCCCTGCCCGGTGTACGCGCACCAGCTGGCCGCCGCCGCCCTGCGTGACCCGGACCGGCTACGCCGGGAAGCGTACGAGGAGATGCACGGCGAGCAGCCCGGCCTCGCCGAGGAGCTACTCGACACTGCCGTACTGGCGCCGACCCATCCGGTGGGCGAGCGGGAGGTGCTCGATGTGGGTGGCCGCCAGGTCGTCCTGCGGCACCTGGGGCGGGCACACACCGCAGCGGATCTGGTGGTGCACATACCCGATACGGAGGTACTCGTCGTCGGTGACCTCGTGGAGCAGAGCGGCCCGCCGGCGTTCGAGGATTCGTACCCGTTGCGGTGGCCGGAGGCGGTGGCCGAGCTACTGCGGATGACGACCCCGACCACGGTGGTGGTACCGGGGCACGGCGACCCGGTTGACCACGAGTTCGTCCACGCCCAGCACGGCCTGCTCAGCGACCTGGCCTGGCAGATCCGGGCTGGCCATGCCGGTCGGACACCAGCGGAGCGGGTGGCCGCCGAGGCACCCTTCGGTGCCCGCCCCGCGCTGATCGCCACCCGCCGCGGCTACGCCGAACTCAACGGCGAGCTCTGACCCCACGCCGGCCGGCCGCACTGCCGGCCAGCACACCGCACCGGGAAGACCGGCCCACCGCCCGGTCCGCCGTCGGGCCCGGGCGCTACCCGCGGGGTCAGGGGTTCAGCAGGTCTGCCAGGCGGGCCAGGTGCGGGGTGGCCGCCAGGACCGCCGCGCGGGCCTCGGGGGACAGGTGGGACACCGCGGCGCTGAGCAGGGCGGCGCGCTGCTCCTCATGATCGGCGATTCGCGCGTGGGCGGCGTCGGTGAGGCGCAGCCGGGCGGTACGGCGGTCGGCCGGAGCGCACTCGCGGTGCAGCAGCCCGGCGGCCACCAGGTCCCGGACCAGGGTGCTCACCGTGTTGGGTGCGGCGTGCAGGCGGCAGGCGGCATCCTTCACGCTGACATCCGGGTGGGCCCGGACCAGCAGGAGCAGCTCGACCTGGGCCTCCGGCAACGGGAGGCAGTTGGCGTGCCGGGCCGCCGCGCGCCGCAGCCGGCGGTGCAGCTCGCCGACGACGGCGCCCAGCGCCGCCGTCGAAGCCGGGTCGAGGCACGGCGCCGGCCGCACCGGCACGTCATCGGTCGCCACCGTGTCGCCCACCTCACCCCAAAAGACTCTGGTTACAGAGCTAAGGTTACCCGGTTGGCAGGCGACCCCCGGGGGAACTCAGTGACGCAGACCGCACCACCGACCGCACCCGCCATAGCCCCTCCCGCCGGCCAGCCGCAGCCAGCAGGGGTCGGCGGTGGTCTTGGTCTGCTGCTCCTCCTCGGGGCGATCACCGCGATCGGCCCGCTCTCCCTGGACATGTACCTGCCGGCGCTGCCCGCCATGGCCCGGGACCTGGCCGCGAGCCAGGCCCAGATTCAGCTCTCCCTCACCACCTGCCTGGTTGGGCTCGCCCTCGGGCAGTTGGTCACCGGCCCGCTGAGCGACCGCTGGGGCCGACGCCGGCCGGTGCTGATCGGCCTCGTGGCGTACACCGTGCTCGCCCTGGCCTGCGCCGCGGCGCCCAGCGCACCGGCGTTCACCGCCCTGCGGTTCGCCCAGGGATTCGCCGGCGGGATGGCCGCCGTGGTGACCCGTGCCATCGTTCGCGACCTGTACTCAGGTCGGGCGGCAGCGAAGTACTTCTCCCGGCTCACCCTGGTCTTCGGTCTCGCCCCGATCGCCGCGCCGACCGTCGGCAGTCTGGTGCTGCGGTTCGGGTCGTGGCGGACCCTGTTCGTCCTCCTCGCGGTCGTCGGCGCACTGCTCACCGCCGTGGTGGCGGCCTGGCTGCCGGAGACCCTGCCCGCGCATCGGCGCAACCGCGACGGCCTCAGCGGCATCATCCGGTCGCTTCGCGAGTTGCTCACCGACCGGGTCTACCTGGGGTACACGCTGACCCAGGGGCTCGCCTTCGCCGGGCTGTTCGCGTACATCTCCGGTTCGTCGTTCGTCTTCCAGGACGTGTTCCACCTCTCGGCGAGCACCTTCGGTCTGCTGTTCGGCCTCAACGCGTTGGCGTTCGTGGCGGTCGGGCAGGCCAACGTCCGCCTGCTGGACCGGTTCCCGCCCCGTACCCTGCTGGTCAGCACCCTCGGGGTGAGTGCGGTGGCGGCCATTGGTGTACTGGCCGGCGCGATCGCCGCCAGCCAGCTACTGCTCACGGGCGCGCTGCTGGCCTTCATCGCGTCGCTGGGCATGGTGATGCCGAACGGTACGAGCCTCGCCCTCGACCGACACGCACACCACGCCGGGACCGCGGCAGCGCTGATGGGCGCCCTCCAGTCGGTGATCGGGTCGCTCGCCGCGCCCCTGGTCGGGCTGGGCGGGGAAGGCAGTGCCGTACCGATGGCAGCGGTACTCGCGGCCTCAGCCGCACTGTCGCTCACCGCCGCACTCACCCTGGCCCGTCCCCCGCGCCCCTGATCGACCACGCGCACCCGGGTGGTTTCGCGCCCACCGATCCCGTGAACTGCGCCAACTGAAAAGGACATTGGCGGCTGGCTATTGCCGTCGAGTACTTCACCATGTTGCGATAACAGCACCGGACGACGCAGGGCACTCGTCGTCCGCTCGGGCATCCACGCGAGGGCATCGGTCCGATGACGGACCGCCGGCTCGCGTGCCCGCCACTCCTGCGCACGCCGCCTACCACCATGACCGCTCGTCGCCGCGGGCCGGCCGGGTGCCGTCCCCGCGCCCGTCCCCCACGCGGGGTGGTAGGCGCCCCGCGAGTCAGGAGATCCCGTGTCCTCCTATCGAACCCGAACCGCCGTGCTCCTCACCGCGGCCATGACTCTCCTCGCGGCCGTCGTGGTGCTCGTCACCAGGTCGGAGCCGGCGGCGGCGCACGGCGCCGCCATGGTTCCCGGCAGCCGTACCTTCCTCTGCTGGCGGGACGGGCTGAGCCCCACCGGCGAAATCCAGCCGTACAACCCCGCCTGCTCGGCGGCGGTGGACCAGAGTGGGCCCAACTCGCTCTACAACTGGTTCAGTGTGCTGCGCTCCGACGCCGCCGGTCGTACCGTCGGCTTCATTCCCGACGGCCAGCTGTGCAGCGGAGGAAACTCCGGCTTCCTCGGCTACGACCTGGCCCGCACCGACTGGCCCCTGACGCACCTGACCGCCGGCCAGAGCATCGAGTTCCGCTACAGCAACTGGGCACACCACCCCGGGACGTTCTACTTCTACATCACCAAGGACAGCTGGAGCCCAACCCGCCCGCTGGCCTGGAACGACCTGGAGGAGCAACCGTTCCTGACCGTCACCAACCCACCCCAACGTGGCGGACCGGGCACCAACGACGGGCACTACTACTTCACCGGAACGCTGCCGGCCGACAAGAGCGGCCGACACCTGATCTACTCCCGCTGGGTCCGTTCGGACAGCCCAGAGAACTTCTTCGGCTGCTCGGACGTCACCTTCGACGGAGGCAATGGTGAGGTGACCGGCATCGGCCCCGGTGGCACCTTGCCGCCACCGAGCCCCACCACCGCACCACCGAGCCCGACCACACCGCCGCCCAGTGGGGACTGCATGGCGGTCTACAAGGTGATCAACGCGTGGCCGGATGGCTTCCAGGGAGAGGTGGAGATCATGAACCACACCGCCACCACCTGGAGCGGATGGACGGCGAGTTGGACCTGGCCCAGCGGTCAGGCGGTAACCCAGCTCTGGAATGGCACACACACCAACTCGGGAACGGCGGTAACGGTGACCAACGCGTCGTACAACGGCACGGTGGCCCCGGAAGGCAGGACCACGTTCGGCTTCCTCGCCAGCCTCGCCGGCCCGAACACATCACCGACCGTGACCTGCAGCGGCAGCTGAACCGCGACCCGACTGTCAACGGCGACGGTCGGCGCCGCCCTGATCCGCAGAGCAGGGCGGTGCCGACCTCGCTACGACCGGGCCACCCGGATCACAGGGTGGTCCACTCGGTGCAGATCGGACCGGAGTCGGCCAGGGTGCAGACCAACCGAGCCGGCCCCGGTGCGGTGTCGTCCAGCATGAAACGTCCCAGACCGTCCGCGTCGGTGCCGACGGTCGAGTCGGAACCCGGCTGTTCTACCTGCACCCGAGCCGGCTGTGGGGGCACCAGCTGACCGACGATCCGGAGCCGATCACGAACGGGGATGACCTCCACCTCGATAGTGATCGAATCTGCGCGAAAGGTCAGCAGCCGCGCCTCGTCGCCGCGGACCTCGGCCGCCCCGGACATGCTCTCCACCAACTGGGCAAGCTCGGAGTCGGGCGAACGCCAGCTGTAGCTGGCGACCGCGGCGGCGCGTACCGACTCCGGAACCGAATCGACCTCAGCCAGCAGGCTCCCCAGCCGGACCAGCAGCTCCTCATCTGATGTGGTTAATCGGTCGTCACTCATGCGTACGCACGCTCCCCTAGGTACGTCGCTGCGGCGCCGGCTGATTCAGCAGTGCCCGAAGCGTCGCCAGGCACCGGGCGCGAGAAGGGCCAAGACTGCCGATGGGCACCGAGAGCGCCGCAGCAGCGATCGCATAGCTGCCCACCGGCTCGAATACCAGCAACCGCAGTAGCTCTTGACAGCGTATCGGCAACTGCCGGTAGGCCTGCCACAGCTCCGCATCAGTTTCTTCAGCGACCAGCCGCTGCCAAGGCTCCGGCTGTGACTCGTCGATCAGCTCTGACCTCGTGAACTCCGGTGACGGCACCTCCCACCGGTTGCGCAACAGGGCAAGGGCCTCTCGACGCGCGGTGGTGGCAAGCCACGCCCCCACCGATCCAGGATCACGTAGCTTGTCCAGATTTTCCACGAGCCGCAACCAGGTCGCCTGGCTAACGTCCGCGACGTCAGCATCGTCGAGCCGGAATCCTCGCGCCACCGTATACACCAGCCGCGCGTACCGGTCGACCAGTGCCTCCCACGCCGCCTGATCACCGTTGGCAGCGGCACGCACCAGCTGACCTGCGTCGTCGTCGCTCATAGACAAGAATCGTACAGCGCTACCTGAGCGCATCAGATCAGCCCGAGGTGGCCTCCAAACCGCTGGTTGGCCGTCCTCAGGTCGGCCATTAGCTGGTTGGCTGCGGTCACCGCGCCGACCTCCGAGTCGATCCGCGCGGAGAGTTCGGCAGCCACCCGCGGCGCGGCGAAGGAGGTTCCGCTCCATTGTGCCCACCCCTCCGGGAACAGCGCGTGGTCGATGTACGTACTTCGCACGTCCGCGCCGGGCGCGACGATGCTGACCCACGGTCCGGCGTTACTCCAGGAGCAGAGGCTGCTGCCGTCGTGCGCGGCGACCGCCAGGACCTGCCCACTCCACGACTCGTCGGCGCCGGCGAACGCCGCGGGCCAGAACGGGTCGCTGCGGTTGCCATCGTTGCCGGCGGCGGCGACCACCACCCGGTCGATCCCGGACAGGGCCTGCTCCAACGCCGCCCGGACGCCGAGCGGCGCGGATCCGTCGGCGGTGAAGCCGCCGAGGGAAAGGTTGATCACCTTCGTGTCCGGGTGCAGCCGGCCGAGGGAGGCGATCAGCTCGTCCTCCGTGCAGACACCAAAGGTGTCCAGGGTACGAATCACCCGTAACACTGCCCGGTCCGTGTGGTTCGCGATGACACCCCCGATGAAGTTGGCGTGCCCCACGTCGCCGTCGAGCAGCCCATCCTCATCGACATCGGTTTCCGTCTCCACCTCGACACCGTCGGCGGCGAGGTAGCCGGCCGGGAGCGGGGTCTCGGTCCAGAACCCGGTATCGACGATGGATACCGCGACGCGGCCGGTTTCAGCCGGCATCTTCAACGTCGATGCGGCGACGGGCGCCGGCGGCCCGAACGGACCTCCGTGGTTGAACGGACTGGCCAGGAAGACGTGGTTGGGGCTGACCACCTGGCGGCCGGTTGGACGGTCCGCGCGCAGCGCGCGGACCGCAGCTGGTACGTCCAGCCCGGGCGCCCGATAGCGCCGCAGGCCCGGCAGTAGCTCCTCATCGCCGGAGCCAGGCTGCGCGGCCCGAGCACGTCCGAGATAGCGTTCGGCATCCCGCCGACTGTCGTCAACGACCAACAGCTCGTCGGCGACGAACCACGCCCGGGCGTTACCGCCGACGGCGGTGTGCGCGAGTTTGGGAAGGCGCTCCAGCCGCGCCCGACGGCGGGCAGCGAATCGGTTGACGCGCTCCGAGGACGGTGGCATCCATCTCTCCTTCGGTAGGGGAATCGACCACACCCACCTGCCGACGACCGGCTGGCGAGCGTTCGCACAAGAGAGGGTGGCGGACCGCTCACTGATACGAGTTGTGGACAGCGGGTTGAGTCAGGTATCTGACTGATACTCATCCGAGCTGGGGATAGCTACAGTGGACGAGCGGGAAGCTTCGTCGGACGGCTTCTCGGTCGTTCACCGCTGTGCCAAAATCCATAGGTGATGGACAGCGCCGACCAGATGGACGACAGTCCAGCCGGCAAGGCGCTCCACCTCGTCACCGCCGACCCGGCCCGCGCCGCCGAGCTGGCAGCTGCCGCGCTCGCCGCTGCCCGTGCGGACGCGGATCCCGACCAGGAGACAGTGGCGCTGCGCGCACTCGGGCTCGCCGCGCGGGAACAACACAACGCAGATCACGGGCTCCGCCACCTACGCCGGGCCCGCCGCGTGGCCGAAACCGCCCAACTCCCGGTCCGCGCCGCCGAAGCCCGGATGAGCCTGGCGCTGGTCCTGGCCGAGGCGGGCCAACCGCAACAGGCGCTGCGCGAGATCGACGCCGCGTCACCGATCCTCCATGGGCTGCCCGCCGCGCGCCTGCAGATGCAGCGGGCGCTGATCCTCGACCGCCTCGGCCGGTTCGACGAGGCGATGGCCGGCTACACCGATGCGCTGGCCGCGTTCCGGCGCAGCGGGGACCGGTTGTGGCAGGCCCGTGCGCTCACCAACAGAGGAGTGCTGCACACCTACCGGGGAAGCCTGCGCCAGGCCGAGGCGGACCTGCGGGCCGCGGAGCGCGGTTACGCGGAGCTCGACCAGGAGCTGGCGCTCGCCCAGGTCCGCCACAACCTCGGCTTCGTCCTGTCCCGCGCGGGTGACATTCCTGGCGCACTGCGCTGGTATGACCTCGCCGACCAGTACTTCGCCAAGACCACCCGCCCGGCGATCGCCCTGATGGATCGAGGCGAACTACTACTGGGGGCCCGACTGCTGCCGGAGGCTCGCGCGGCGGCCGAGGCCGCCCTGGACGCGGCCCGGGCAAGCCGAATGGGGCTCTACGAGGCACAGGCCCGGCTGATGCTGGCCGAAGTCGCCCTGGCCGAGGCCGACCTGCCGACCGCCTCGAAGCAGGCGCAGGCCGCGTACCGCCTGTTCAGTCGACAGAACCGACCGGCCTGGGCGGCGCTCTCCCGATACGTCAAGCTACGGGCCAGCTCACCAGACGAGCCGGCGCACCTGCGGCAGGCTCGCTCCGTCGCACGGGCGCTGGCGGCGAGTAGCTGGCCGATACCGGCACTCGACGCCCGCCTCTATGCCGCCCGGGTCGCCCTCGACCGGGCGCTGCACACCGGGCAACGCGCGAAGGCCGCCGCCATCGCCGGAGAGTTGAGTGCCATCCGCGCCGCCAGCCGTGGTGGGCCGGCCCAGCTCCGGGCCCGCGCCTGGCACGCCGAGGCGCTCCGCCGAATCGCCACCGGCGACACCGCCGGGGCACGCCGGGCGCTCAACGCGGGAATGGCACTGCTGGACCGCTACCAGGCAGCCCTCGGCGCCACGGAGCTGCGGGTGATGGCCGGGGCGTACGCCCTGGACCTGGCCAGCACCGGCCTTCGGCTAGCGGTTCGGGGCGGGCAGGCTCGGGCGATCCTACGCTGGAGTGAGCGGTGGCGAGCCGCCACGCTGCGGCTACCCCCCGCCCGGCCGCCGGACGAAGCCGGGCTCGCCGCCGACCTGGCCGAGCTGCGCCGCACCGTCGACGAAGCCACCCAGACGAGTGCCGCGTTGGGGTCGAGCCTGCTGCGTCAACAGCGGATGATCGAGGACCGGATCCGGACCCGTAGCTGGCAGGCCAGTGGCACCGAGTCTGGTGCGACGAGCGGGATTCCACTGGACCGGATCGCGGTGGAGCTGGCCGACCAGACACTGGTCGAGCTGATCGACATCGACGGCACGCTCCACATCGTCGTGCTGCACGGCGGCCGATTTCACACCCGGGCACTGGGTGCGCTCGCCACCGTCACCGACGAGCTGCAGGCCCTGCGGTTTGCGCTGCGACGCATCCTGACCAGCCGTGGCACCGACGACTCCCGGGCGGCGGCAGCGACCGCGGCCCGGTTCGCGGTGCACCAGCTGGACAACCTGATCTTCGGCGCGATACAGCCGTGGCTCGGCGCTGGCGGGCTGGTCCTGGTGCCGGTCGGCGCCCTGCACGCCATGCCGTGGGCCCTACTACCGACCTGTGCCGGGCGACCGGTCACGGTCGTGCCGTCCGCATCGGAGTGGCTCACCGCGTCGGCCCGCCGCCAGGCCGTCCACTCGACGACGACCACTCCGCCCCACCAGCGGAACCCAGTGCTGGTCGCCGGCCCCGGCCTCGCCTATGCCGAGGCAGAGGTGCAGCGGCTGGCGGGAACACTCGCTCCCGTCAAGATGCTCCTCGGCCCCGACGCGACCGCCGAGGCAGCGCTCGCGGCGCTGGATGGCGCCCCCCTTGCCCACCTCGCCGCACACGGCACCTTCCGCACCGACAACCCCATGTTCTCGCACGTACGCCTCGCCGATGGTCCGCTGACCGTCTACGACCTGGAGCGGCTCGCCTGCGCGCCCGGCACGGTGGTGCTCTCCGCCTGCGACGTGGGACTGTCCGCGGTGCACCCGGGCGAGGAGCTGATGGGGTTGTCCGCCGCGCTGCTCCAGCTGGGAACGGCGACGGTACTGGCCAGTGTCCTGCCGGCGCTGGACTCCGCGGCGCAGGAGCTGATGGTGGAGATGCATCGACGGCTGGCTGCCGGCGACACACCGCGGCTCGCCCTCGCCGGCGCACAGGCGGAATTCGGTGCCGGCCTGGACGCCGGCACCGCCACCGCCGCCTCGTTCGTCTGCTTCGGCGCCGGCTGACCGACCTCCCCAGCCCGGCCACGCCAACCAGCCCGCCCTGCTGGCAGCCCGCTCCGCTGGCCGGCCGTCGGCTACCCGGCTGACCCCCCGCGAACACTCTCCGTCGATCCACAACGGAACGAGCAGTCACGGGCCGATCTGATACGTCGCCTTCGCGACATCGACCGCATGCATCAAACGCGCCTCGGCCCCGCTCTTATGGGGGAACCGCACGGGGGACGACGAACGAAACACATCCCATCGCGCCGGACAGCTCGCAGCTTCGAGTCCGTGCGCGACGAAGGAGAGGTGTGCACGTGCTCCAGCTAACCAACACCAGCAATGGTACGAGCAGGGTCCGGAACCGCACCGGCCCCCTCATCGTCGGCATCGGCGGCACCATGCGCCCCGGGTCCTCCACCGAACAGGCGGTCCGGGCCGCGTTGTCCGCCGCCGAGCAGGCCGGAGCCCGTACGCACCTGCTCGGCGCCACCGAGCTGCAGCTGCCGCTCTACCTGCCCGGCGAAGGCCGGCGGACGGCGGCAGCCCGACAGTTCGTCAACGCCGTACGCATGGCCGACGGGATCGTGATCGGGACGCCGGCGTACCACGGAGGTATCTCCGGCCTGGTCAAGAATGCCCTCGACTACATCGAGGACCTGAGGGACGCGCCCCGCCCCTATCTGCACGGTCGGGCCGTCGGCTGCCTGGTCACCGCTCGTGGGTCCCAGGCCGCCACCACCCTCACCAGCCTCCGCGCGGTGGTACACGCACTCCGGGGTTGGCCGACGCCGCTCGGCGTCGCGGTCAACACCGAGCACGTCACATTCGCCGCCGACGGCACCAGCACCGATTCGCACGTCTCTGCCCAGCTGTCCCTGATGGGAGAGCAGGTCGTCGAGTTCGCCCTCGCCCGAGCCACCGCAGCCTGACCACCGCACGCAGCCTGACCACCCACCGAATCTGAAGTGGAGTACGACATGTTGGACAACGACCGCTCCGCCGCAACCGCGGACGTAGCCGACGGCACCGTCGACAACCCGACGCTGGCGGCTGCCACCGCGACAGCCGTAGCCGTTGACAGCCAGCAGAGCAGCGCCCAGCCGATCGACTCCGACGTGGAGGGGCTCGACGACCTGGACAACGTCGACTTCGACCTGGACGAGGTGGAAAACAAGATCGCACCGCTCGCCCTCGCGTCGAATGAGGCGATCCAGTGGCGCCGGTGACCGTGGCCGTCGGTGCCGCCGTCCGGGTGGATATCAACACCGGCCCCGCCAGCTCCTATGTCGGGCTGCGCGAATGTATCGCCGCGCTCCGCGCGGCCGGTGCCAGCTTTGGTGACCTACCCCACCGCCACACCGCCGAGTGGGCGGAGCTGGCCCCCGACGACAAGCCACAGGACAACCCGCTGCCGCTCGGCGAGATCGCCCTCGCCGCCTCCGAGCGGCGACTGCACCGGGAGAGCGAGCAGGTGTACCGAGTCCTCTCGGTCGCTGCCGCCGCGATCTGCGCCGGCACCGCGGAGTTGGGTCGTCCACTGGTCGTCAGCGGCGCCGGCGGCACCGACCTATCGTCCCTGCGCGGGCTGATGCGGGCCGTGGAGCACTCCCGGGTCCACCCCGGCGCGGCACTGCTGCTGGATCGACCGGAGTCGGTCCGTGCGCCACTCGGACCCCACGCCGACTATCGCGCCGAGCGGGCTCGCTGCCTCCGTCGCATGGACCTGCCCATCACGGTCGACGATCTCGTGCTGGACCTACCGTCGGTGGCCGCCACCGCGGTAGCGCCCGCCTCCGAGGAGGGCAAGCTCTACCAGCGGGCACGCGACCAGGACAGCACCGCCGTCGACCGGGTCGCCGCCGCTATGGCCTACTGCCGGCGGGCCTTCTTCTCCGCGAACTGGGAAGGAATGGCGCTCGTCGCCACCGAGGCGATCGCGCTCCTGCCCGGGGTACCCACGCCGGCCCTTCCCGAGCTACTGGCCAAGGCGGAACGCGAGGACAGCCTGGTCCACGCCATCGAGTTCGAAACCACAATCCTGCGCAGCACCGCTGATATCCGTGGCTTCCTTCTCAAGGTAATCGGGATCCAGGCCGGCTTCCGCGGGGACCAGGACGCGGCGGTCACCGCCTTCCGCGCCATTCGCGAGCACGACCACGGCCTCTCGCCGGAGATCCGCGCCCAGTCCCACCTGTACACCGCCCTCACCCTCTCCAAGCGCAAAGGCCGCCTGGGCGAGGCGGTGGCCGAGGTCGAGCAGGGGTTCGAGGTCGTCCGGGAGCGCCCGAACGAGGCCGACAGCGTCCGCCGGGAACGGGGCTGGCTGCACAACCTGCGCGGACTGACCCTCTTCGCCGAGCGACGACTCGGCCCGGCGTTCGAGCATGAGAAGAAGGCCCTCGCCTGTCTCGCCGGGCTCAACGATGCCAGCTCCGCTCACCTGCGCATCAATCTCTACTCCAACATCAGCGTGTTGCAGGAGAAGGCCGGCAAGTACTCGTCCGCGCTGGCGACCTGGGACAAGTTCCGGCAGGCCACCGGCTCCTCGACGGCGGGCTTCGCCAAGCACCACTCGTATCGCAGCGCCGGGCTGCGGCTGCTGGTCGGTGACCGGGAAGCCGCTGTCGAGGAGATCGACACGACCCTCACCAACGCCGCCGGCCTCAACGACATCTTCCACCAGACCGAGGTCCGTCTCGAGCTGGGCATGTTGCACGCCACCGCGGGTCACCGCGAGGCCGCCGTCGCCGAATACGAGCTGGCCGAGCAGGACGCGCGACGTCTCGGCGACCCCTACCGGATCGCCCTCGCCCAGGCCGGACAGGTGATGACGGGTGGGGCCGGCGCGGACGTTCCGGCCACCGTGGCGAACGCGGAACTGAGCCTGACCCGTCCGGTCGACGCGACGGCCCTCGCGAAGGCGGTGTCCGGCGCAGCGGAGATCGCCGAGCTCCTGCCGAAGCCCCGCACGAAGCTCAACCGTCCCTTCGACCTGATCAACTTTCAGGACTGACGATGACTGAGCAACCAACCCCCTGGCAGCTCTACCCCCGGCTGCTCCTCCGTCGGGCGGGCTTCGGCATCGACCTGTTGACCGCCCTGGCCGACGAACCGACGCGAGAAGGTGCCGCGCAGTACCGGACGGCGGCGACACAGTTCGGGCAGTGCCGTACCGATCTGATCGAGGGCATCGCCCGGGTTGTCGCCCGGACCGATCGGCAGTCGGACCGGTCGCGGCTTCGGGCGCTGTCCCGGGCCCGCAGCCGGGCCGGACGGGGCCTGTCGGTGAACCCCGAACAGTTGGACCCGGATCTGGTGCCAACGGCGGCGGCCTACGGCACGGCGCAGGCCGAGCTGGAGCAGGCGGGCCAACGGCTGACCGACGTCCTCGCCCAGGAGGCGTTGCGCCGACCGGAGCGGGTGCGCGCACTGCTGACCAACGACCGGGTCTGTGACGCGTTGCTTCAGCTCTCGCCCTCGTTCTACGGCGAGGTCCTACGGTGGCGCCAGGGGTGGGCCACCCGGGGCGCCGGTGCGAACCGGAACCGGGCCAAGGACCGCGCCTTCTACCGCCGCGCCTACCTCTACGGCCAGCGCCTGGCCGCGAAGAACGAGACGACAAGTTTCTTCGGCCCACTGGTGCACGGACGGATCGACGACGCGGCCGACGGGATCGGGTTGGGCCCCGAGACCGGGTCCGGGGTCCACACCACGGAGGCGCAGACCGCGTTCTGGGCCGTGTGCGAGCTGGCCCGCAACCTCGGCGCCGATCCCGCCGTCCGCGACCAGCTGCCGGTGACCTGGGTGCCGGCCTGCCGTCGGCGAGCGGCGGCCGAAGCCGGAACCGGCACCGTGCAGACCAGTGCCGGGCGGCGGATCCGGCTCGCCGGCACCCACTGGCGACTCGTTCGCGACGTCAACGACCACCGTTCGGTACGGGACCTCGCGGACCTCGCCGGGATGGAGGTCGCCGAGGCACGCGCGGTCCTGGATCGGCTTCGGCAGGTCGGCGCGGTACGGGTGTGGCCCGAACCGCCGTCCACCACCGCCCGTCCGCTGGACTGGCTGGTGGGCTTCGCGCAGCAGTATGCCGCCGGCACCGAGTGGCCGGCGCGGCTGCGCGAACTCGCCGCCCTGGCGGACCGGTACGCAGCCGCTGCCGGACACCACCGGCGGGCGGCCGTGCTGGCCGAGGTGGAGGCGGCTTTCTCGGCGCTGACGGCGACCGACGCCCGGCGGGCCGGCGGGCAGATGTACGCCGACCGGTTGGTGGTGTCGCTGGACGCCAAGGGCGACCAGTCTCCGGTGGTGGTCGGCGGCGACGTCGCCCGGCGCTGGGAGGAGCAGCTCACCCCGGTGCTGGATGTCGCGGCCCGGTACGGCGAGCTCCAGCAACAGGTCGCCGCCCAGTTGTGCGCCAGGGTCATCGGCGAGACGGGGACCGGTTCGTTGCCCTATGACGAGCTGATCCGCCGGGTGCTACCAGCGGTTGAGGCGGGGGAGCTGACGGCGCTCGCCGGCCCGGTGCGCGAGTTCACCCAGACCTACACCGAGCTGGTGCGCACCGCCCTGCACGGGCAGGAGGCCCGGTTGTCCACCGCCGCCCTGGCGACCCTGGCGCCCAGCCCGGGCCGGGACCGGTTCGTCAGCCCGGACCTCATGCTGGAGCGGCAGCCGGACGGTACCGACCTGCTGGTCCTGGGCGAGCTGCACCCGTACGTCTTCGCCTGGGGTTCGCAGGGGCTCTTCTGCGACGACCAGGAGCGGATGCTGGCCGACTTCACCGCGGGGCTCGAGCCGTGGGGTGGCCCCGACCAGCTCGCCACGGTCATCCGTCGACGGCGGCACAAGGGCCTGGTCGCCGACTGGTTCCCGGGACGCTTCATCGAGGTCACCTCCGTGGCCACCGACGACCGGAAGCGCACCGTGGCGCTCGCCGACCTGACCGCCGTACTGGTCGACGGGGTGCCGCGGCTACACGCACCCGACGGTGCGCTGACCCTCTACGCCGGCGAGGACGACCACGTCCACCTGCGGGCCTTCGCCGCACCGGGCGTGGCCCTGCCCCTGATCCGATTCGGTGACTTCGCGCCGCGGATTCGCGTGGGGGAGGTCATCGTGCAACGGGCCCGCTGGTGGTTCAGCGCCGCTGACCTTGGCGTCGCCGAGGTCCGGGACGCCGCCACCGCGTTCCTGGCGGTGCAGTCCCTTCGCGCCCGGCACGGACTGCCCCGCTTCTGCTTCGTCTCGGCGGCGCACGAGCCCAAGCCGGTCGGGGTTGACCTCGACAATCCGCTGGCCGTGGACGCGCTGCTGGCGTTGACCCTGGCCGGCGACGGGAAGGTCTCGCTGGCCGAGATGCGGCCCGCGCCGGACGCCCTGTGGCTGCGCCACGGCGACAGACCCGTGACCGCCGAGTTCCGGATCGCTATGAGAAGGGCTTCGTCGTGACCGTCCCCACCAGCGCCGACCCGGCCGACCCCAGCTGGGAGCTGCTGCCAGCCCTCGTGCTGCGCAGCGCCGGCTTCCCCTGGCAACTGGTCGAGTCCCTGACCTATCGACAGACCGCAGCGCTGCTCGGCGAGTTGGCCACCCTGGAGCGGAGGGCCGCCGAGGTGGCCACCCGGATGCGAGCGTCAGCTCGCCTGACCCGAGGCCAGCAGAGCAAGCTACGCAACGTCCGCCCGCTACCCCCGTCGGACATCTTCGACCACGACTGGCTCGCCGAGTGGAACGAGATCGCCGAGCAGGCAACGCGGACCCGGGACCAACTGGAGCCGACCGTCGCGGCGGACGCGGCGACGGTCAATGCCGCGCTCGCGGAGATCCGGACCGACCCGCGGATCAATGACGCCATCGTCTGTTCCTCCCCCGCCGTCCACCGGGATCTGGTCCGGGGGGCGACCGGGGGCCGGATCCGCCGCCAGCTCGCCGCGTACGCGCAGCGGCTGGCGGCGAAGAGCGAGACAATGAGCTTCTTCGGGCCGATCAACTACGGCCGGGTGGACGCCGACTCGGACGCGGCGACGACGCTGTCCTGGGCGGGCCACCGGGAGATCCGGGTTCGCCAGGCGCACTGTGCCGCCCGGGTCAACGACGCCGTCCAGACGATGATCGTCGACGATGACTCGTTGGTGACGCATCTGGTGCCCATCCGCAAGACCACGGCACGTCCGCCACGCCGGGACGACCCGGCGGCCGAGTTGATCCGGTCGGTGGACGGCGACCGTACGCTCGCTGAGCTCGCCGCGGCCGGCGGCGACGAGGTGACCCGTACGGTGGGGCTGTTCCGCGCGGCCGTGGCCAAGGGGGTGCTGACGCACTCCTGGTGCCCGCCGGCGACGACGGTGGATCCGTTGCGCTGGACCCTGGAGCGGATCGACGAGGCCGACGCCGAGACCGCCAGCCGCGCGGCGGCCGTCCGGTCACTCCTGGTCAAGGTGCTCGGCCTCCTCGACAGCTACCCCTGGACCGCGCCGGAGCGCAAGCTGGCCATTCAGGCCGAGGTGGAGTCCCTGCTCCCCACCGGTGGGCCGACGAACCGCAGCCGCTTCTACAACGACCGGGTGATCATCCACGAGGCCGCGGTGGGTACTGCCCAGCTGGAGCTCCGTGGGCAGCTCGCCCGCGACCTGCGGGCGGCGGCAGCCCCCGTACTGGACCTGCTCGCACATGAGGCGGAGCTGACCCGGGTGCAGACCAACCGGGCGGTGGCGCGGCGGCTCGGCCCGGGCCGCACTCCGCTGCTGCGAGCGCTGAGCGCCTGCGCGGACATGTCCATCGAGTACGGCGGTCAGCTCAGCACGGAGCTGGCCCGCGTCGTCGGCGAAGCCGGACCGGAGGCGAGCGAGCTCGACGTCGCCGGTCTGCTGCCCCCGGTGCCCGCACCCACCGCACCAGTTCTGTGCTCCATCGACGTCCTGATCGGCACCGCCAACCTGGCCGACTACGACCCGGGTACGACTCCGTTGGTGCTCGGCGACATCCACGACGCGGCGCTGCTCACCCCGTGGGCCCTTCAGTTTCATCCGGCTGCGGCGGCGCTGCTGGCCGAGCGCGACGCCGCCGTCCGGCGGGCCCTCGGTGACCAGAAAGCCATCAACGTGATCTCCCGGCGGACGACCGGACTACCACCGCTGGAGTTCCCCGGCGTCGTACTCGAACTGGGCGGCTCCGCCACCGCGGGTCGAGACCGGATCGGTCTGGACGAACTCTGGCTCGACAGTGACGGGGAGCAGGTGGTGCTTCGGGGGGCCAGCTTCCCCGGGCAGAGCCTGCTGTTGCACAACGGCGAACTCGACACCGCGGTGCACACCGCGCTCGCGCTGCCCCGCATCCGGCGCGCCGTCCTCCCGACGCTGCCGTACCTGCCCCGACTGCGCTGGGGCAACGCGGTCTTCTCCCGGCGCCGCTGGCTGGTGCCGAGCGCCGAGGTACAGACGTTGCTCCGCGGCCAGCGGGACCTGGATCTGCTGCTCGGTGCCGCCCGGTTGGTCACCGAACGCGCCCTGCCGCACCGCTTCTTCGTCAAGTCACCCGCCGAACGCAAGCCGGTGTATGTCGACACCGCGAGTCCCGACCTGTTGAAGGGGATGGCGCGGCTGGCGGCCACCGCCGACCACCTCGCCATCACCGAGGCCCTGCCCGCGCCGACCGACGCCTGGCTTCGCGACGGTGAGCTGCGGTTCGCCTCGGAGCTGCGCTGCGTCTACCTGCGGGGTGGTGGACAGTGACGCGCCGAGTGATCCTGCCGCCCCTGTACGACCTGAGCCTCGAGCCGATCCTGGGGCCCGGAGACGAGCTGTTCGACGCCAACGCCGAGTTCCTCGACCGGCTCTGCGCTCCGGTGGGCCTGCGCGCGTGGGCCGAGTCCGCGGCGCGGCCGGCGTCTGGTGTGGCCACCGCCGAGACGGCCACCAGGGCACTCTTCGCCGCGGGCGCCGCGACGATCCTGGACCGTGGGCGCTACGACTGGGGCCGGCTGCGGGCGACGGGGCTGGCCCTGCGGCTGACCGCCGAAGCGGATCCGGCGATCCGGTTGGCCGTAGACGATGTCGAGCTGGTCAACGGCACCACCGAGTCGGGCGCCGACGTGGTGTCCGCCGCGGCCGGGACCGCACTGTTCGCGCCGGAGGCCGACCGGGCCCGATCCTGGGCACCGGGGGCTCGGGTGCACCTGCTGGTCGAGACCGACCAGCAGGTTCCGGCCGCCGCCGCGGTAGCGGTGGCGCTGGGTCCGCACCGGGTCACGCTCTGCGGGCGGTTCGCCGCCGCGCACCGGAGGGCGCTCCGCGCACTCGCACCGTTCGCCGGTGCCGAGTTCGAGGACTGGACGCCGTCCTGGCGCCTGCGGCGGGAGTGGGCCCCGGCGGGTGAGGACATCCGCTGGGTACGCGACGCCCACCAGTGGCACCCCGGGCGGCCCTGGGCGGGTTGGCTCGCCCCCGAGCAGGCCGTGCTGCTGCCGGCCCGCGCCTGGCGGGACTGCCGCGGGGTGGCGCTGACCGTGGCCCGCTTCTCCGCCTGGTCGGCGGTGACGGGGGTGAGTGGCGTCGACACCGACCTGGAGACGGTACGCCGGCTCGTCGGCGACGACCGGCTGGCCGTCGAGTTACTGGTCGGCGCGCCCGGGCTGGATGCCGAGGCGACCACGACCGCCGCCCGGCGGCTGCGTTCCGGGCCCGGACCCCGGTTGGCGGGTCTGAGCCCGTTCCGGCTGACCAGCCGGACCGGTCCACGCAGCTCGACGATGTGGGGTGGGGTACCGCTGACCCGACAGGACTCACCGCGGCACGATCTTCCGCGCTGGGATCGTTTTCACGGTCCGGGGTCGCTCGACGACGCCGACCGGCAGCGCATCACCGGCGCCCTGACCGCCGAGTTCGGCGCCGAAACCGAGCTGTATCCGGGTCGGCTCGCCTGCTGCGCGCTCGCGCCCGGAGGCCAGCCCTCCGCCACGTGGGAACCCTCCGCCGCGGTCGTCGAGGCCAGCGGGGCCGGGCCGGATGGGCGCGGACCCGGATCCTTCGTGGTGAACCTGCGCACGGGCAGCGCCTTTCGGCTGCACCCGAGACTGACGCCGGTCGTACGGCGGTTGGCCAGCGGCGACGCCGCCGTCTGGCAGCACCTCAGTGACACGGTCCGTACAAAACTGTCCGGTCAGCTGGTCCGGGCCGGGGCAATCCGGAGTCCACAATGACAAGAAACTGGCGCATTGGCCGCGAGTTCATCGTGCGCCACGCGGGAATGCCGTTCGACTGGCTGGAGGAGTTGGGCGCCCCCGGCGACCTGCTGGAGCTGGCCGACGAGGTGGTGCGGCGGGAGGATGTCCTGCTGGCCAGCGTCTCGACGCACTTCACCGGCGATCGAGCCGCCGGGATCCGGGCCGACGTGCTGCACGGCCGAATCGACCAGCTGCCCCGGTCCGCCGGGCCGGACTGGCGGGCGGCGGTCGATGCCTGGGGGGAGGCACTGGCCCAGTACGTCCGCGCCTACCAGGCAGCGGACGAGCAGGTCGGCAAGGAACTCCGGGAACTGCTGACGACGTCCCAGGTGTCCGAGGCGGTCTTCCTGTCCAACCCGGACGTCCACCGCAACATGCTGCAACCCTTCCTGGCGTACCAGGGTGCCCTGAACTCACGCTGGCGGCGGGTACGCCGACAGATGTACACCTACGTGCAACGGTTCTGCGCCAAGAACGAGACCGTCAGCTTCTTCGGCCCGATGGCGTACGGCACGGTGGGCGGCGGAGACGACGCCCAGCTGCGCCGAGACGTTCCCCGTACCCGCCGGGTGTTTCTGTCCCACTGGGCGGCGCGGGCCCTGGCGTTGGCCATCGCCCGGGACTCCGCGATCCTGCCGCACCTCCGCTTCCACCGCACCGGCCGCGGCGCCGACCCGGGTGAGCCGATCCTGGCCCAGGTACTCCCGGGCGGCACGACCGTGCGGCAGCTGATCCAGCAGTCGGGCCGCCCCGCCGTCGAGGTGGTGCGGACCCTGATGAGGCTGGTGGCGACCGAGCACCTCACCATCGGGCTCGGTGGCGGCGACTACGACCTGGACCCGCTCACGACGCTGCGCGAACAACTCGCCGCGCTGCCGGCTACCCCCGCCCGCGACCAGTGGCTCGCCCGGCTCGGCGACCTCGCCGCGCTCCTGGCGGAGCTGGGCGAACAGCCGCTGGAGCGCAAGGTCGCCACGGTGGCCACGGTGGAGGCCCGGTTCACCGAGATCACCGGCAAACCGGCCCGTCGGGGCGCGGGCGCCGCCTACGCCGACCGGGCGGTCTTCTTCGAGGAGTGCGCGTCCCCCTTCGCCCTGACGATCGGGGCCGATCTGATCCGACGCTGGGAGGAGCAGCTCACCCCGCTCCTGGAGGCCTGCGTCACGCACGGTCACGCCACCCAGGCGGCGGCCGCCGGGGCCGTCCGGGAGAGCTTCGCCGGCAACGGCCAGGACCTCGAACTGAACCTCCTCGAGTACGCGACCCGGGCCGCCGCGGACCAGTCCGACTCCACCAGCACCTACCAGGCGACCTACGCACCCAGCTACCCGGGTGAGGACTGGCGGTCCGAGCTGGCCCAGCTCACCGACCAGGCCAACGCCCTCGCCGGCGAGCGGTACGCCGTCATCGACCTCTGCCCGGCGGCGGCGGACGTGGCGGGGCTGGACGAGGCGCCGCTGGTGCTGTCCCGCGCCCACCACCACCTGCTGGTCGACAGCTGGCTCGCCACCATGCACCCGGATCCGCGACGGTTCGGCGCCGCCGCCGCCGAGTGGGTCGCCCGACAGGCTGACGACCTGGTCGGCCTCGACCTCGGTCGCCGGAACAAGGGCTACTACCGGTTCCCGGGCCGGGAGGTCGCGATGCGTCCGCTCTCCTGGACCGACGAGGGCCGAGCGGACCTGCTCAAACCCGAAGACCTCCGGGTCTCCATCACCGCCGACACCGTCACCCTCCGGGACCCGGACGGTCGCACCGTCAGCGCGTACGTGCCGCTCAGTGACTTCGTCAAGTACGCGCCGATCGCCGCGCTGTCACACCCGCAGGTCCTACACCCCACCTTCCGCGCCGCCACCGGCGGTGCGCTGCCCCAGGTCGTACTGGGGGCGGTGACCCTGCAACGCGCCCGCTGGCGGGTACCGACCCAGACGTTGGCGGCGGCGGAGCCGCACACCCGGTTCCTCGGGCTGCGTCGGTTGGCCCGCGACACCAACGTCCGGTTCCTCTTCGGCCGCAGCGCCCACGAGCGCAAGCCGTACCTGATCGATCTCGCCTCGCCACTCGCCGCCGACCTGGTCAACCACATCACCCGGGGCTGCGACGAGATCGACGTGGAGCGGATGGCACCGGGACCGGAAGGGCTGTGGCTCCGCGACGCCGAAGGGCGGCGCTACACCAGCGAGCTGCGGATGCAGGTCGTCGGCGAAGGCGGGCCAGCATGACACCGACGATCTGGTTCAGCGAACACTCGCTACGGCTGCGGGTCGACGTCCGACCGGACGGCTCGTTCCCGACCCAACGCTCCACCGCCCGCGGGATGAGTGTGGAGCGGCACCTCGGGGACGGCTGCACCGAACACCGGTTCACCGACGGCGACGCGCTACTCGGGACCGGTTGCGCCGGGCTGGCCGCGCCGGCCGCCGACGCCCTGCGCTCAGTCCAGGGCCGACCGGTGTTCGAGGTGACGGCGCAGCACCGCGCCCTGCTCACCGCGATCGCCGCCGAGACCGGCGCCGAACTCGTGCTCGGCGTCGCGGAGCAGCACGTCGCCGCCGGCGACCCGGAGCAGGTCCGCTCCACGCACCGCTTCGTCGCGACCCTGCTGCTCACCCTGACCGGCGACGACGGCACCCGGCACACGGTGTCGGTGCGGTGGAATCCGACCGACGACCCCGGCACGCTGGCGCTGGCAGCGCGGCAGACAGCCACCCAGATGCGCGGCCGGCTCGGTCTGCCGCTGGCCGAGGAGCTACCCGCGAACGCCGACCTCGTCCTGCTGCCGGGGTTCGCCGGCGCGTTCTTCCACGAGCTCGTCGGGCACCCGATGGAGGCCGACGTCGTCGCCTCCGGCACCAGCTACTTGGGCCAGCAGCTCGGGCACCGGGTCGCCCCACCCTGGCTGTCCATCCTCGATGGTGGTCACCTCGCCGGCGGCGGCTACCGAAGCGCCTTCGACGACGAGGGAGCCGACTCGGTGACCAGCCGGCTGATCGACCGGGGGGTGGTTGGCCGACCGATGAACGATCTGGCCCTGGCCCAGCGCCTGAACACCACCAGAACCGGTCACGGACGCCGGCAGAACTACCGCCACCCGGCGATCCCCCGCATGACGCACACCGCGGCGGTACTGGAGCCCGGCGTCGAGGTCGAGGAGCCGGCCGGGGACTGGATCGCTCCCCGCGGGCTGCGGCTGGAGATGATGAACATCGCCTCCGGGGCGTTCGTCTTCCACGCGCCGATCTCCGTACTGCACCGGGCCGACGGCACCACCGCCCGGCTCGGCCCCCTCCGTATCGTCGGCGACGGCGCGCGGGCACTGGCGCGGCTACGGCCGTACGCACACCAGGTCGCCGGGTACCTCCGGGCCACCGGTGGCTGCGGCAAACTCGGCCAGTATCCGGTCCTGGTGTCCTTCGCCAACGCGGGTCTCCGGCTCCCCGCAGGATCGGTCGGAATCCGGGCGGTGCGTCATGCCTGAGCTTCGACTGCGCGCCTCCGGGCTGCTCACCCCCACCTCCGCCGGCCCCCGGGTTACCGTGTCGCTGGACCTCGTGCAGCTACGCCGGGACGCCTCCGGACGGGTGCTCGGCTCGGTTCGGGTGGACGGACCCGCCGCCGACGCGGCAGCCAAGCACGTGGCACTGCTGCTCACCGAGGCCACCGCCCGGATCGGCGGCGCCCTCGACGGGCTGCAGAGCGCGGTTGCCACGATCCACGAGTGGCGAGCCGATGCCGACCTGCCGGTATCGGGCCGCAGCGACCTGCTGGCCCGGGTCGAGACGGCGGCCGGACCGGTCGTACTCGGCACCGCCGGTCCCGGCGCGCCGCTCGAGTTGGTGTCGGCCGTCGCCGGGCAGGACCTGGCGGTGCTGGCGCACCCACCAGCCGCCGAACCGCCGGCGGGCTGGCGGGATCGCCCGCTCATCCTGCGCCCCGCGCCCGCGGCCGTACTCGTGGCCGGCGCGGCGTTCTCCCTCTCCTCGCGCAAGGGCCGACGGAGTGCGGCGCAACTCGCCGGGCGCCGGGTACTCCCCGCGCTGACCATCCGGGATCTCCCCGCGGTGCCCGCCGGGTACGACCGGGACGACCTCGGTGACCCCGCCGAGGCCAGCACGCTGGTGGACGCCGGCCGGATCTGTCCCCCCGGGCGGTGGCGCGACGGGGTGCCGCCGGGCCGGGCGGTCTGGGATCACGACGCTGCCGCCTGCGGTCCGCCTCCGGTCGTCCGGCTCGAGCTCGACGGGGCCGATGCGGTGGCACCGCCGAACGCCATCGAGCTGCAGTGGTGTGTCGAAGGGCTCCAGCGCTACCACGGCGACGGCACGATCCGGGTCCACTGTGTGGCCCGACCGATGGACCGCCCCGAGGAGAGCTTCGTGGTCGTGCTGCACGGCAAGCCCATCCACCTACTCCGTCATGCCCGCGGTCTGACGGGCCCCCGAACGGCTGTCTACGGCGACAGCGACGTGACCACCCGCTCGCTGGTACTCGCCAGCGCAGCCGAACTGGAAGGTGCCGGACATGCAGTCGTTACCGTCAACTCCTGACGTCGCCATCGTCGGCGGCGGCATAGTCGGTGCGTGCCTGGCGGAGGAGTTGAGCAGCCAGGGCGCCTCGGTCCTGGTGCTGGACGCCGGCACGGAGCCCGGACACGCGACCCATCGCGCGGCCGGGGTGGCGGTGCCCTCCCTTCGCTACCTGGACGACCGGGAGTTCTACTCCTGGCTGCGGAACGCAAAGCGGGATCTGGACGCGGACGTGGCCCGCCTGGAGCCGGAGTTCGGCACCTTCAGCGTGGGGCGGCCGATTCTGCGCGCCCTGCGCCCGCAGGACATCGACACCTACGGCCACCTGTTGACGGAGGCGGGGTCCGGGGTGCCGGTCAGCGGCGACGACCTCGCCGCTGTCGCGACCGGCCTGAAGCTCCCCACCAGCCGGCACTACCTGTACGCCGAGGGTGGGCTCATGATCGACGGAAGACGGTATCTGGCCGCGGTCCGCGGTCGCTGCCACGGGCAGGGGGTCGACTGGCGACAGGGGTACCAGGTGCGCGAGGTGCGCGAGGACGGGCACCGGGTGGTGCTCCGTACGGACCAGGGGACACTGCACGCCGACCGGGTGGTGATCGCGGCCGGCGCGTGGAGTTCCGGCACCGGACTGGCCGAGTCCACCGGGATCCGGCCGCAACGCGGTCAGATGGTGGTGCTGCGCACCGACGAGAAGCTGACCAGCATCCTCTCCTCCGCCTACTACCTCGCCCCGGGGGTCGGCGACGACATCCTCGTCGGCGCCACCGAGGAGGACGCCGGCTTCGCCGACCACGTCACCACGAAGGGCGTCGGAGCGCTGCTGCGGTTCGCCACCGCCGCCATGCCCAGCCTCGCCGCCGCCGTCCCGCTGGAGCTGCGGGCGGGACTGCGGCCGGTCTCCGACACGGGACGGCCACTGGCCGGGGCGCTGCCGGGTCAGGACCGGATCTTCATCTCGGCCGGACACGCCGGCCACGGGCTGCTCTCGGCCCGGACCACCGCGAAGGGGATGGCGGCCGGGCTGCTCGGCGACGACTGGGACGCGCTGCCGTACCGCATGTGCCCGACACACGCGCAGGGAGGCACCGCGTGATGCGCATCGACCACGTGATTCTCGGCGCCCGCACGATCGCCCCGCTCCGGGAGTTGCTCTGGGAGCGGCACGGCTTCGGGATCACCGACGGCAGCCCCAACCCGGACGGCACCGCGAGCTGGGTCGTGCCGTTCGACACCCCCGACGTCCAGTATCTGGAGCTCCTCGTCACCGACGACGAGCGGGAACTGGGTAGCACCGACTTCGGCCGGGCCTTCCTGGAGCGGACCGCGGACGGGCCGGCCTTCCTCAACTGGGCGGTACTCACCGACGACATCGCCGGCACCGCGCAGCGGGTGGAACAGGTCACCGGCACCGACCCCGGCCTGCTGCGGGGCGAGTCGGTACGCGCCGACGGCCAGCGGGTGCCGTGGGCGGAGGCCGCGTTCGACCTGTCCTGGCGCAGCCGGGTGCTGCCGTTCTTCCTGAGCTACGGCAATCCCGCGGACCGGGCGGATCGGGTGGCGGGTGACCTGCGGGCAGCCGGGCACCGGGTGCGGCCGACCGCACTCGCGGGGCTGGTGACGGGCCCGGCCCGGGAGCGAGACTGGGCTTCGCGGTGGCCCGGCCTGGCGGGGCTCGCGGTGACGGTCCACGACGACGCGGGCCCCGAGATCACCGCGGTCCGGGTCGAGACCGGCGCGGGCGACACGGTGGTGCGACTGCCATGAGCCGCAGCCGATCCGCTCGTGGCCGCCCACCGCTACCGTGGACCCGCCGTCGACGCGCCGCGCGCCCGGTGCAGGTCCAGCAGCCGCTGCCGGGCCGAGGGGTCCTGGGCGGCCTGGGCGGCGGTCCAGGAAAGTGCGACCGCGCCCTGCAGCAACGCCCGGTCAGCACCGGGGGCCACGCAGGCCGCGGCGAACTCGGGCTGGTGGTTCACCGCGTCGCCGCTGTCGATCCCGATGCTCGGGTGCAGGCTGGGCAGGGCGCGGCTCACGTTGCCCATGTCGGTGCTGCCGGTGGGCAGCTCCCGCTCCTGCTCCGGGGAGACCAGCGGCCGGCCCAGCTCGGTCGCCGCCGAGCGGTAGGCCTCGGACAGGAAAGGGTCGTGCACCAGTTCCGCGTAGGCGGGGGTGGCGCTGACCTCGTGCGTGCAGCCGCTGCCGACGGCGCCCGCGGCGAAGCAGGCCCGGATCCGCGACTCCAGCCGGCTCAGGGACTCCATGTCGGCCGCCCGGAGGTTGTAGCGGGCCCGGGTGTGCGCCGGGACCACGTTCGGCACGTCGCCGCCGCGGGTGACGATGCCGTGCACCAGTTGGCGTGGCTCGAAATGCTGGCGCCCGACCCCCACCGCGACCTCGGCGATGGTCAACGCATCCGCGGCGTTGACGCCCAACTGCGGTGCGAGCGCGGAGTGGGACTCCCGCCCGGTGTAGGTGACCTCCAACTCGACCAGCGCCAGCGGGCGAGGGGTGCAGTTGTCCTCGGGCGCGGGGTGGACCAGCATGGCCATCGAGACCTCGTCGAAGACCCCGGCCTCCAGCAGAGTGATCTTGCCGCCCCCGTCCTCCTCGGCGGGCGTGCCGACCACGACAACGGTGAGGTCGAGCTCCGCCGCGACCTCCCGCAACGCCAGGGCCGCGCCGACCGAGGACGCGGCGATGATGTTGTGCCCGCAGGCGTGACCAAGCCCCGGCAACGCGTCGTACTCGGCGCAGAGCCCGACCACCAGCGGGCCGTCGCCGAAGCGGGCGGTGAAGGCGGTCTCGAGGCCGCCGACGCCGAGCTCCACCGCGAAGCCCTCGTCGCGCAACAGACCGCTCACCTTGGCCGCGCTGCGATGCTCCCGGAACGCCGTCTCCGGCTCCGCGTGCAAGCTACGCGACAGGGCGAGCAGGCGGTCCTCGGCGTGGTCAACAGCGTCGGCACACCGACGCCGGACCTCGGAGCTGAGCCTCATCCGCGGCATGTTCCCTCCCGTCGCACCGGCCGGGCCACGGTGCCGTACCCGGCTCCTTCCGTTCCTACCCGAGCCGGCAGCCGAAAGCGAGACCAGTCAGGAGGCTCGAGATGGCAGCACTGACCTGGACGGTGCCGGCCGGGCGGGGAGAGTTGACCGTCGAGACCGTACCGTCGGCGCTGCTCCGCAGCACCGGCTTTCCCATCCAGCTGGTGGCGGGGCTCGCCACCACGACCCTCATCGCCGCGGCTGACCGGGTATTCGCCGCGGAGCAGGAGATCGAGGCGGCCCGGGTCCACTTTCTGCACGAATGCTGGCCCACCGCGCGCGAGGCCGTCCGGGAGCTCGAGCCCCGCCAGCGATCCCTGCGCACGTTGCAGAGCTGTCGGCGGCGGATAGAGGCGGGGGCGCGGCTGGACGAGCGGGCCAGCGAGATCCTGGCGGCCACCGGAGTGCCGCGGTGGGCTTCGCGGTGGAACACCCTGGTCGACGCGCACGCCGCACACCTGGCGACGGCCCGCGCGGAGTTCGACGCCGCGCTGCGCCAGGCTCGGCTGCGCACCGCGCAGGCCGCCAGCTCCGATGCCTTCCGGCACGCCGTGTTCGTGTCGAACCCGGGCTTCTTCCACGCCGCGCTGCGGACGCCGCCGCTGGAGCACCCCGGCTGGGACAACCCGGCGGCGGGTGCCGACCTACCGCGGGCGCTGCGCCGCCGGCTCGACACCCTGCATCGCTACCTTCGCCGCTTCGCCACCAAGTGCGAGACCGTGTCGTTCTTCGGCCCGGTGCTGTTCACCAACCTCCGCCCGGAGCAGGACCAGGCGGTTCGGGTCGGGACCCCCGGGCCCGAGCGCGTCGTGGTGGAGGCCAGCGCCTGGCTGGTCGAACAGCTCCGCGAGCAGGCCGCCGGCGAAACTCCACTGCGTACCCAGCGGGCCTGGCCCAGTCCCCTGTTCCGCCAACCGGGCCCGGAGCACGTGCTAGAACGGGCCATGGACGGCCGCCGCTTCACCGTCGCCGCCGCCGCGCTGGCACTGTGGCAGGCGGCGGCAGCCAGCCCCGGAGCCCACCTGGCCGACCTCCTGGCCGCCACCGGCACGGCAGACCAGTCCGACGACCGCCTGGCGCGGTTGGTACGGGCGCTGGGGCCGGCGCTGACCGTCTCGCCCTGGCGCCTTCCGGCCACCGAACTCCACGCACTGACCCGGCTCGCCGGCGAGCACCCCACCCCCACGGTTGTCGAACTCGCCACCTGTCGAGACAGGTACGCCCAGGCCGGGTGGCCGGACCGCGTACCGCAGCTCGCCGCGGCGCAGCAGGCCAGTGCCCGGGCCGGCGGCGACGCGTCGCGCAACAGTGGACAGCACTACGCCGATCGGGAACTGTTCCACGAGGACAGATCCAGTCCACTGAGTGAGCAGGTCAGCCTCGGCGCGCCCGTCGTCGACCGCATCCGTCAGGTCACCGAGGCCGCCCTACCGCTGATCTTCCTGGCCGCCCTGCTCGCCCGCGAGGACGCCCGGGACGCGCTGTGTACCGCACTGCGGGGCAGGTCGGCCCCGCTCGCGGCCCTCGCCGCCCGGGAGATCCCCGCCCGTACCGATCGGCGGGACCAGCTGGACGCCAGCCTGCACCAGCTGATCACGAAGGCCGTCGGAGACCTGACGGTGGTCGCCGACCGTCCACCGGTCGTCGACCTCGACCCACACGTACTCGCCGATGCCCTCGCCCCGTTGTGGGACCTGGTCTCCCTCGACCCGGACGACGCCTGCCTGCCCAGCCCCGACCTGATGGTCGTCGGCCCGGACCCCACCACCGCCACCTGGGTGCTCTCGGAGCTACACGACGACTGCAGCTCCATCTTCGGCGGGCTGGAGCGACCCCTGCACAGCGATCCGGACGGGCTCTGGGCGGACTTCGTGGCCCGGGTCGAACAGGCGGTGTCGCCGCGGACGGCCGCCACGATCGTCTCCCGCCGCCGCAGCGCCCACGTCACCCCGGAGCTGCCGGGGGTGGCGATCGAACTCAGTGGCCTGTCGAGCAAGGACCGCGCCGAGGTGGTGCCGATCGCCGAGGCCCACGTCCCCGCCGCGGCAGACGCGGTCCTGATCGAGGGCGAACGTCGGCTGCTGTGGCCGGGAGACCTCTCCTCCACCCTGCACCGGGCGCTCTCCCGCCCGGCGCTCGGCCCGGTCCCGATCGACCTCGGCAGCTACACGCCGCGCATCGTCGTCGGCGGTGTCGTGCTGCAACGCGCCCGGTGGCGGATGCGGCTCCCGGAACGCGCCGACGACGCGTACGGGCAGTGGTTGGCGCTGCACCGCATCCGGGCGCAGCACCGGCTGCCGCGCCACGTCTATGTCCGGCATCCCGCCGAACCGAAGCCGCTGTACGTCGACTTCGCCGACCCGATGGCGGTGCTCGACCTCGCCCGTCTCACCTCGGCCGACGTCGTGGTCTCCGAGATGCTGCCCACTCCGGAGCAGCTGTGGTGGCGCCCCAACGACCAGCCGCACTGCGCCGAGCTCCGCCTCGGTGCGGTGGTACGACCGACGACCTCGTCCCGCGCGGACGAGGACGATGCCATCCCCCACCAACCGTAGCCACCACCAGGGAGAAGATCATGACCGAGAAGAGCAGCCTTACCGCGCAGGTCCGGGACGCCTACGACAAGTCCGCTGACCAGTACGACTCCGCCGGCCAACTCGTCTTCCACCCACTGGGCAAGATGGTCGCCGACCGGCTGGAGCTCACCCCGGGTGAGCGGGTGCTCGACCTCGGCTGCGGCCGGGGCGCCTGCCTGTTTCCCATCGCCGCCCAGGTCGGTCCCGAGGGTTTCGTGCTCGGCATCGACCAGGCGCCCGGCATGGTGGAGGCGTGTGGGGCCGACCTGGCGGCCCGCGGGCTGTCCGACCGGGCACAGGTCCGGCTGGGGGATATCCAGAGCTTCACCGTTGACCAGCCCTTCGACGCGATCAGCGCCGGTATGGTGCTGTTCCTGCTACCGGCGCCGCAGCAGGCGTTGGCCGCTGCCGCGGCGGCGCTGCGCAGCGGTGGACGGCTGGTCGCGACGACCTTTCCCACGGAGAACGGCCGACTCGCCGCCGGCTGGGAGTCGGCGGAGATTCTGGCCGAGGTGCTGTCCGCCCATCTCCCGGAGGGCGTGGACGATCCCTGGCGGCTGGTACTCGGTCTCGACGGACCGCTGGTCTCCGAGGAGTCGACCGCCGCAGCGGTGCTGGCGGCGGGCTTCACCTCCGTCGAGATTCAGCACATACCAGCGAAGTCCCGATTCGAGTCGATCGACGACTACCTCGCCTGGACCTGGACGGTCACCCCACGCATGCAGTGGGAACTGGTGCCGCCGGAGCGGCGGACCGAGGCGACCGACGCGGCCCGGACCGCGTTGCGGAGCCTGGCGGGCTCCGACGGTTCGCTGGAGTTCTCCTGCCCGACCCGGACGATCCGCGCCCTTCGTTGACCGGCGCCCTCCCCTGAGCGGCGCCCTCCGTTGACCGGCATCGTCCGCCCACACCTACCCCCAGAGTACGAAGCCGAAAGGTACGAAGACATGCGTAGCGAGTTGATCCGACCGCTGTCCGAGCTACTCGGCGGACACGCCACCCAGCGCGGAGACAAGATCGCCTTCGCCGACGGTAAGCGTGGCGTCAGCTACGCCGACCTCGATCGGCGGACCGCTCGACTGGCCGGACACCTGGCCGCCCTGGGGTTGGCGACCGGTGGGCGAGCCGTGATCCTGATGGGTAACAGCGTCGAGGCGGTGGAGAGCTGCCTCGCGGTGATCCGGGCCGGCGGCATCGCGGTACCGCTCAACCCACAGGCATCCACAGCGGAGATCGGCTATCTCCTCGACGACGCCGAACCAACGGTCATCGTGTGCGACCCGGCCCGCTTCGACCAGGTGGGCCGGCGACACCGCCCGGGTCAACCAGCACGGATCATCTGCACCGGCGAGGCCGCGGCGGCGGAGCTCGCCGCAGCAGCGACGGTGAGTTACGACGAGCTGATGGGCACCGAGCCGAGCGGACCGGCCCCGGACGAGGCCCCACTGGACGACCCGGCGTGGATGCTCTACACGTCCGGGACCACCGGCCAACCCAAAGGGGTGCTGTACTCGCTGCGCAGTTCGCTGTGGCTGGTGGCGGCGGGCCACGCGCCGGTGCTGGGGCTGTCGGAGCAGGATCGTCTGTTGTGGCCGATGCCGCTGTTCCACGGGCTCGGGCAGAACCTCTGCGTGCTGGGGGTTACCGCGGTCGGCGCGAGTGCGCGGCTGATGAGCGGCTTCGCGCCGTCCGAGGTCCGCGACCTCCTGCGCACGGAGGCCATCACCTTCCTGGCCGGGGTGCCGACCACCTACCACTACCTACTGGACCAGGGCGTCGACGTCAGCACCGGCCGCTCCGCACTACGACTCGGTTTCGTGGCGGGATCGGCGAGCGGCGCCGCGCTGGGCAGTCGCTTCGAGGAGGCGTTCGGTGTTCCCCTGGTGGACCAGTACGGGTCCTCCGAGACCGGCGCCATCACCTCGAACCGGCCGTTCGGGGAGCGGGTCCCCGGTTCCGTCGGGCCGCCGCTGCCCGGCGTGGACATCCGCCTGGTCGACCCGGACACCGGCCAGGACGTGCCGCCCGGAAGGGAGGGCGAGGTCTGGGTCGCCGGACCGAACCTCATGCTCGGCTACCACCGGCAGCCCGATGCCACCGCCGCGGTCCTGCGCGACGGCTGGTACCGCACCGGGGACCTTGGGCGACGGGACGCCCTGGGACACCTGACCCTGACCGGCCGGCGCAAGGAGCTGATCATCCGTGGGGGCGAGAACATTCACCCCGTCGAGGTCGAGGAGGTGCTGCGTACCGCCGCCGGGGTCGCCGACGTGGCGGTGGGCGCCGAATCACACGACGTGCTCGGTGAGGTCCCGGTGGCCTATCTGGTGCCGGGCCCGGAGGGCGTGGACGCGGCGACGGTCTTCGCGCACTGCCGGCGACTGCTCTCCTTCTTCAAGGTTCCGGACAAGCTCTACACCATCGAACGCGTCCCGCGGACCAGCACCGGCAAGATCACCCGACACCAGCTGGCGGCGGCGAGCCCCCAACTGCTGGCCGTCGCCAACCCGGACGGCGAGCCCGACGAGGCCGGGCCGATCGACGGTACGGAGTGGGCGGCACAGTTGCGGGAGATGCCGCCGAGCGAGCGAACCCGGAACGTCCTGGAGCTGGTTCGCGCCGAGGTGGCCCGTACCGTGGGGCTGGACACCGCCGGTCAGATCCGACCCGACCAGCCCTTCGTCGACCTCGGGCTCGGCTCCCTCGCCGTCGTCGGGGTTGGTCAGCGGCTCTGCGGGCGAGTCGGACTACAGCTGCCGGCGACCATCGTCTTCGACCACCCGACGCCTGCCGCCCTGACGGCCCGGCTGGTCGCCGAAGTGAGCGGAACACACACCACCGCCACACCCACCGCTCCGGAGCGGGCCGGCTGGGCCAACGCCGACGAGCCGATCGCCATCGTCGCGATGGCCTGCCGCTTCCCGGGCGAAGTCGAGGATCCGGACCAGCTCTGGACGCTGATCGCCGAAGGACGGGACGCCACCTCGGAACTCCCGGCGGACCGGAACTGGCCGCTGGACACCCTCATCGACCCGGACCCGGACCACCTCGGCACCAGCTATGTGACCCGGGGTGGGTTCCTCGCCGACCCCGCCGGCTTCGACGCCGCCTTCTTCGGGATCAACCCGCGGGAGGCCACCGCGATGGACCCACAGCAGCGGATCCTCCTGGAAATCGCCTGGGAGGCGTTCGAGCGCGCCGGAATTGATCCCACCCGGATGGCCGGTTCGCCGACCGGTCTCTTCATCGGCACGAAGGGGCAGACATACAGTTCCCTCGCCACCGCAGCCTCGGAGTACGAGGGCTACCTGGGCTTCGCCACCTCGGGCAGTGTGCTGTCCGGACGCGTCGCGTACACCCTCGGGTTGGAGGGTCCGGCCATCACGGTGGACACCGCCTGCTCGGCGTCGTTGGTGGCGCTTCACCTGGCCTGTCAGTCGCTGCACTCCGGGGAGTCCCGCCTCGCCCTCGCCGGTGGGGTCACGGTGATGGCCACCCCCGACGATCTGATCACGTTCAGCCGGCAGCGCGGCCTGTCCGCGGATGGCCGGGTCAAGGCGTTCGCCGCGGCCTCGGACGGCACCGCCTTCGGCGAAGGTGCGGGGGTCGTGCTGCTGGAGCGCCTCTCGGACGCGCGCCGGGCGGGACGGAAGGTACTCGCCGTCATCCGGGGCAGCGCGGTCAACCAGGATGGCACCTCGAACGGCCTCACCGCCCCCAACGGCCAGGCCCAGCAGCGGTTGATCCGGCAGGCTCTCGCCGCCGCCCGGCTCGGTCCCGCCGACATCGACCTGGTCGAGGCGCACGGCACGGGAACCGCGCTCGGCGACCCCATCGAAGCCGAGGCGATTCTCGCCACCTACGGGCAGGGGCGGGCACCGGAGCAGCCGGTCTGGCTCGGATCCGTCAAGTCCAACATCACCCACACCCAGGCGGCTGCCGGTGCTGCCGGTCTCATCAAGGTCGTGCAGGCGATGCGCCACCGGACCCTCCCGGCCACCCTCAACGTCGACCAACCATCGCCGCACGTCGACTGGACCTCCGGCCAGGTATGCCTGGCGACCGAGCCCCGGCCCTGGGCGGTGGCCGGCCGACCCCGGCGGGCCGGGGTCTCCGCCTTCGGGATCAGCGGCACCAACGCGCACGTGATCGTGGAGGAGAGCCCGGTTGAGCCGCCGGTGTCGGCGAGCGTTGCCGAGCACCGGAGCCCCGCCGTCGTTCCCTGGTTGCTCTCCGCCAAGTCGCCGGTGGCGCTGCGGATGCAGGCGGCCCGGCTGGCCTCGATGACGCGCTCCGCGCCGGAGCTCAGCCCGGTGGCCGTGGGCCGCGCGCTGGCTCGCTCGCGCGCCGGTCTGGACCATCGGGCAACCGTGGTGGGTACGGAGACCAAGCAACTCCTGGCGGGCCTGGAGGCCCTCGCCTCGGGTACGCCGTCGGCCACGCTGACGAAGGCACGCGCGGTGCCCGGCCGGCCCGTGGCGGCACTCTTCACCGGCCAGGGCGCGCAGTACCAGGGCATGGGCCGGCACCTCTACGACAGCTTCGACGTCTTCGCCGACATGCTGGACGAGGTCTGCCGCTATCTGGCACCGGAGGTACGGTCGGCCCTGCTGACCCCCGCCGAGGCGACGGACGACGAGTCGATCCACCACACCGGTCTCGCCCAGCCGGCCCTCTTCACGCTGGGGGTCGCCCAGTTCGCCCTGCTGCGTTCCTGGGGGGTGCACCCGAGCGTGCTCGCCGGGCACTCCATCGGCGAGCTCACCGCGGCACACGTCGCCGGGGTGCTCTCGCTGCCGGACGCGGCCCGCCTGGTCAACGCCCGGGGCGCCCTGATGCAGGCACTGCCTCCGGGCGGGGCGATGCTCGCGGTCAGAGCCACCGAGGAGGAGCTCCTGCCCCTGCTCGCCGGGGAGGAGTCGCGGATCGGAATCGCCGCGATCAACGCACCCCGGTCGGTTGTCGTCTCGGGCGACGAGGAGGCCGTGACCGCGCTCGCCGCCCGGCTGGCCGAGCACGGGCGTCGGGCCACCCGCCTTCGGGTGAGCCATGCCTTCCACTCTGCTCACATGGATCCCGTCCTGGACGACTTCCGTGCCGTCGCCGAGTCGCTGACCTACCAGCGACCGACCATTCCCATCGTCTCCACCGCCACCGGCGCGGCCGCAGGTGCGGAGCTACTCACCCCGGACTACTGGGTCGGGCAACTCCGCCAGCCGGTTCGCTTCGCACCAGCGGTAGACGCCATCCGTAGGCAGGGGACCGACACCTTCGTCGAGCTCGGTCCGGACGGGGTACTGACCGCGCTGGTGCGGGAGACCCTCGGTGCGGACGAGCACCACGCGGTGTCGTTGTGCCGTCGCGGCCGGTCCGGCGCCGAGGTCGCTGCTCTGGGCGCCCTGCACGCCCTCGGTCTCCCGGTGGAGTGGGAGGGTTTCTTCCCACCAACCGGCGGACCCGAGGTCGACCTGCCCACCTACCCGTTCCAACGACGGCGCTACTGGCTCCCACCGGCCGCCGTGTCGCCGCCCACCGGCCCGGGCCCGGCCCGCCGCGAACCGGTTGGTGGGGCCGACTCGTCCCGCCTCCCAGCGGCGGCTACCCAACAGTCCACCGGCACCATGCCCCCGGCGGGCACCACCCCGGCAGCCGACGCCGCCCAGTTGGCGGGCGCCATGCTCGCGGCTCGACTCGGCCCCCTGGATGAGGAGGAACAGTTCCTGGAGCTGGTCCAGACCGTCAAGACTCTGGTCGCCGCCGTGCTCGGTCACGCGGACCCGGACGAGCTCGATCCGGACGAGTCCCTGCTGGATCTGGGCTTCGACTCCCTCACCGCGGTGGAGCTGCGCAACCAGATCCGCGACCTCAGTGGGGTCAACCTCCCTGCCTCGCTGGTCTTCGAATACCCCACCGTGGCAGTCCTCGCCGATCACCTGCTGGGCCGGGTGCTCCGCGCAGCCGACGACGATGAGGAGCGGGTGGACTTCGCCGCCGAGGTAACCCTGGCCGCGGACATCATCTGCGCGGACGAGGTCATCACCGCCGCCGCTGAGCCCCGCGAGGTCCTCCTCACCGGAGCGACCGGCTTCCTCGGCGCGTTCCTGCTCCGCGACCTGATGCGGAGCACGAACGCCGTGGTGCACTGCCTGGTTCGGTCCACCGATGAGAAGCCGGCGCTGGACCGGCTGCGGGACAACCTCGAGTGGTATCAGCTCTGGGACGAGATCGACCCGAGTCGGTTGTCCGTGGTGGTCGGCGACCTGGCCACTCCCGGGTTCGGCCTGTCGACGCAGCGGTACGACGAGCTGTCCCGCCGGGTCGACGCGGTCTACCACGCGGCTGCCACCGTCAACGGTCTCTACGCGTACTCCTCGCTGAAGGCGGCGAACGTGACCGGCACCGAGGAGATACTGCGGCTGGCCGCCCGGCATCGCAGCGTTCCGGTCCACCACGTGTCGTCCACGGGTGTCTTCTCCGCCGAGGTCGTACCCGGGGTCGCCCTGAAGTCGTCCGACCCGCCGGGGCCCGCCACCGCCCTCTCCTCCGGGTACCGACAGACCAAGCTGGTCGCGGAGCAGATCATCGAGATCGCCCGGGAACGCGGGTTGCCGGTGTCGATCTACCGGGTCGATGAGATCTCCGGCGACTCGGAGCTGGGCCGCTGCCAACGGCACGACTTCGTGTGGCTGAGCATGAAGGGCATTCTGCAGGCGGAGGCGGTTCCGGCCGACCCGGCCGGCATCTTCCACCTCGTGCCCGTCGACTACGTCAGCTCGGCGATCCTGGGGTTGTCCCGGAACCCGGCCGCCGTCAACCGCAACCACCACCTCGCCAACCACACGCATCTGCCGTTCGTCGAGATGATGGACGCACTGCGGGCGCGCGGCTATCGCCTCGACGAGTTGGGCTGGGACCCCTGGGTCCGGCGGGTGCGGTCCAACCCCGAGAACAGCATGGTGGCGATGGTCGACAGCTTCGAGTCCACCATCTACAGCGGACGTAATCACTACCTCACGGTCGACACCGCCGAGACCCGCACGTTGCTGGCCGGTACCGGCATCGACTGCCCGGCCATGACCCAGGACCTGTTCGCGAAGTACGTCGACTTCTTCGTCCGGGTGGGCTACTTCCCGCCCCCCGGCGCACACCCGGCGGCGGCCGCCGCGGGCGGTCGCCTCCACATCCGGCCGGCGACCACCGCCGACCTGCCGCGGTTGGCCCAGATCTGCTATCAGGCGTTCGAGGACACCAACGCCGCGCTGGGCCTACCACCCGAATGGTCCTCGGAGCAGGCGGTGCTGGAGATGCTCCAGGGGCGACTCGCCGCACCGAGCTGCGTGAGTGAGGTGGCGGTCGACGCGACGGGCTCGGTGGTGGGCTCCAACTTCCTGGTGCTGGGTGAGGAGGTAGCCGCCTTCGGGCCGGTGAGCGTCGCCCCCGACGTTCAGGGCGGTGGGGTGGGCCGGCTGCTGATGGAGTCGATAGTCACCGCCAGCGAGCGGCGCGGCTGTTCCTCCGTACGGGCCGTCCAGGTCGCCAACAACACCGGGGCCTACCGGCTGTACTCGTCGCTCGGCTTTGTGCCGCAGGAACAGCTCTCCCTGCTGGAGGGGTACGCCCCGCCGACTCCCGGCAACATGGCGGGCTTCGAGGTGCGTCCCATGACCGAGGCCGATGTTCCGGGCTGCCAAACCCAGTACCGCAAGATCAACGGACATTCCCGGGACGGTGAGATCCACATGGCAGCCAAGCGGGCCTTCGAGTGGTCAAGGCCGTACGTGGTGCTGGACAAGACCAACGGGGAACTCGCCGGCTACACCACCGGCCTGGCCGACCTGGGCCACCTGATCGCCACCTCGGAGGCGGCGGCGCGGGCGCTGTACGCCGGGTCGGGTGAGCTGATGCGCCGCCAGGACCCCAAGGGCCCGGCCCCCCGGCTGCGCATCCCGGGCCGGCTGGCACCAGGACTGCTCAGCTGGGCCGCCCGCACCCGAGGGGTCTCGCTGCTCCGCCTGGAGACCCTGATCTCGCTGGGCAGCTACACCACACCGGAGGGCGGGGTGTACTGCCCCGGGCTGTCCTACTGAAATCTCGCTGGGAGGTCAGCTCGGCCCGGGAGGGCGTCGGGGCGGCTCGTGAAGCCGCCCCGACGAGCCCGGAGAATCCGGGCCCGCACGGGGCTACACCCGGGCCCGCACGGGTTACACCCGGGCGGTCCGCCCGACACTCCTTGACCCGCTCAGCGGACCATGCTGCCGACAACCGGCTTCGTGAGCAGGGCCGACTGGTTGCGCTGGATGCCCGGGTCCAGCGTCTTGGCGACGAAGATCGCATGCCAGATGCAGAAGATCAGCACCGTCCAGACCTTGCGGGAGTTGTCGGCCTCCTCCCGCTTGTGCTCATCAAGCAGCCGCAGCGCGTACGGCAGGTCGATCAGGTCACCGGCGCCGGAGGTGGCCAGCATGTGCCGGGCCCACTCGTACATCTCCCCCCGCAGCCACACCCGGGTCGGGGTAGGGAAGCCCAACTTCCGGCGGTTCACGATGGCCGGCGGGACCACCCCCTGCAACGCCTGGCGCATCGCGTACTTGGTGGCGTCGGAGCGCGGGGGCAGCCGCAGTTCGACCGGGATCTTCGACGCCACGTCGAAGACCGCCCGGTCCAGGAAGGGCACCCGTACCTCCAGCGAGTTCGCCATCGAGATCCGGTCGGCCTTGACCAGGATGTCGCCGCGCAGCCAGGTGTAGAGGTCCACGTACTGCATCTTGGTGACGTCGTCGAGTTCGGTGCACTCGGCGTAGATCGGGGCGGTGATGTCGGTGTAGCGCACCGAGGGGTCATAGCGGCGTAGCAGGTGCTGCTTCTCCTCCTCGGTGAACATCCGGGCGTTGCCGTAGTAGCGTTCCTCGATCGGGGTGGTGCCGCGTTCCAGGAAGCTCTTGCCCTTGACCCCCTGCGGGATCGCCTTCGACACCGCCCGCAGCCCCTTCTGCACGCCGTCGGGCAACCCGTTGACCGAGCTCAGCGAGAGCGGTTCCCGGTAGATGGTGTAGCCGCCGAAGAACTCGTCGGCGCCCTCACCGGAGAGCACCACCGTGACGTGTTCGGCGGCCTTACGCGCCACGAAGTAGAGCGGCACCAGGGCCGGGTCGGCGACCGGGTCGTCCAGGTGCCAGACGATCTTCGGCAGCGCCGCCATCATGTCCTGCGGCCCGATCTTGGTGGGAATGGTGGTGACATCGAGGTGCCGGGCCGACTCCTGGGCCACGTCGATCTCCGAGTAGCCGGGCACGTCGTAGCCGACCGTGAAGGTCAGAATGTTCGGGTTGAACTCCCGGGCCAGCGCCACCACCGCGGTGGAGTCGATCCCGCTGGAGAGGAACGAACCGACCGGGACATCCGACCGCATGTGAATCCGGACGCTGTCCCGCAACGTCTCCCGGATCTCGTGGTAGAGCTTCTGCTCATCCGGCACCGGAGCCGGCCGGAACATCGGCTGATACCACCGGCGGACGTCGATTCGACCGCCCGGCGACCAGGTCAGGTACTCCCCCGAGCCGATCCGCCGGATTCCCTGGTGCAGGGTGCCGGGCTCCGGCACGTACTGCAACGTCAGATAGTGGCTGAGACTGGCCGTGTCGATGCCGGCGTCACCCTGGTAATTGGCCGGCGCGAACGGCAGCAGGGCCTTCTTCTCCGAGGCGAGGTAGAGGCCGTCGGCCGTCTCCAGGTAGTGCAGCGGCTTGATCCCGAAGTAGTCGCGCGCACCGAAGGCACGCCGCTCCTGCCGGTCCCAGATCACGAAGGCGAACATCCCCCGCAGCCGGGTGAGCACCTGCTCACCCCAGTGGTGGTAGCCGGCGACGATCACCTCCCCGTCACCGGAGGTGGCGAACTGCGTCCCGTAGTCGCGGGCCAGCTCCTCCCGCAGCTCGATGTAGTTGTAGATCTCGCCGTTGAAGGTCAGCAGGTAGCGCCCGTTCGCGTAGGGCAGCGGCTCCTGACTGGACGCCACATCGATAATCGCCAGCCGCTTGTGGGCGAAGACGCCATCCGCGTACTGGCCGGATGCGTCGCCGACCACGTCCACCCCGGTCTCGTCCGGGCCACGATGGTGCAGGCACTCCAACGCGTTGGCGATGTGGTCGCGGTGAGCCGCGGCATCCCCGCGCGCGCTGAAGAAGGCCAGGAGTCCGCACATGGTCTTCATCTTTCCACGCCCCTGTCACGGCCGTAGCGGCCGTCTACGCAACCGGCCTCAGCCGCTGGCCCAGCCCCGTCGGATACCGTCGGGACCAGCGACAACGCGAAGGGAGCGGAGATGACCGAGGAACCCATTCACCGCGATCCAGGGGGCACGGAGTCGCATGATCCAAAATTCCCGGCGGCGCTCCTGGCGTTCATGCGGCAGGGCTGGCGGGACAGCGCGCTACCGGTCGTTCCGCGCCCGGCGGCGCCCCACCACGCCACGCGCCGGGCGGCCCTCTCCGCGGCCCTCCCGGGCGAGACCCTGGTAATCCCCACCGGCGGCGAGCAGGTACGCGCCAACGACACCGCCCACCGGTTCCGTCCCGGCAGCGACTTCGCATACCTGACCGGCGACTACGAACCGGACAGCGTGCTCGTACTCCGTCCGACCGGCTCCGGACACGAGCCCCTCCTCTACCTGCGGCCTCACGCGTCCCGGCAGACCGACGAGTTCTTCCGGAGTCGGCACGGCGAGCTGTGGCTCGGCCGGCGGCCCACCCTTGCGGAGAAGTCGAGTGAGTTGGGCATGCCCACCGCCGACCTCGCGGACCTGGACGCCGCCCTGGCCGACCTCGCCCCGGCCCGAACCCGAGTGCTGCGCGGCTTCGACGCCCGGGTCGACGCGGCCCTGCGCCCGTACGACGGCCGGCGGGAGCGGGGACAGCCGCCCCGCGACCAGGAACTGGCGAGCGCGATCTCCGAGCTACGGCTGGTCAAGGACGAGTGGGAGATCGCCCAGCTCCAGGACGCGGTGGATGCCACGGTTCGCGGCTTCGAGGATGTGGCCCGGGTACTCCCGGCCGACCGGGGAGTTTCCGAGCGGCTACTCGAGGGCATCTTCGCGCTGCGAGCCCGACATGACGGGAACGACATCGGTTACGGCTCGATTGTCGGCGCCGGCGAGCACGCCACGATCCTGCACTGGGTACACAACCACGGCACCACCCGCCCGGGTGACCTGCTGCTGATGGACATGGGCGTGGAGAACGACCACCTCTACACCGCCGACGTGACCCGGGTGCTCCCGGTGAGTGGCCGGTTCACCGCGCTACAGCGTCAGATCTACGACATCGTGTACGCCGCACAGCAGGCCGGCATCGAGTTCATCCGACCGGGCGTGGCGTTCAAGGAGGTGCACCTGACCTGCATGCGGGTTCTCGCCGAAGGTCTGGCTGAACTGGGCCTACTACCGGTCAGCGTGGACGAGGCGATGGACGAGAGGTCGGCGGTGTACCGACGGTGGACCCTGCACGGCTTCGGGCACATGCTCGGCATCGATGTACACGACTGCGCGAACTCGCGCAGTGCGGCGTACCGCGACGGCACCCTGGGCGAGGGCTACGTGCTCACCGTGGAGCCGGGCCTGTACTTCCAGCCCGAGGACGAGTTGGTGCCGGAGGAGCTGCGCGGCATCGGCGTCCGGATCGAGGACGATGTCCTGGTCACGGCGAACGGCACGGTGAACCTCTCCGCCGGACTCCCCCGGACCGCTGGCGACGTGGAGACCTGGCTGGCCGAGCAGCGGGAGGCAGGTCCGCGCCTGCCGGGCTAGCCCCTCGACGACCAAGCTTCGGCCCCGCCGCCGGGCCGGTGACCGGACGGTCACCGGCCCGGCGGCGGGGCCTTTCGTCTAGGTGACCCCTTTTGGAGCCGGCCGGCGCCAGCTGCGCTAGCCGCCCCAAGATGAGCCAAATGCGGGGATTTTTCGGATACATCCCCTCCATGAAACATCTTCCCATACGGTGGTCGTCGGAGGCTGCAACCGTTTTGTAGCAGTTCGCGCCACCTTCGTTCGGTGCGGACCGTCTGGTAGTCGAAAGGGCGGAATGCTCTGATGTCCATTGACGTAACAACTCCTTACGGCGGGAACAACGCCGACCCCCCGAACCGGGGACGGCGGCCACTGTGGGTCGCCGCCGGTGTCGTTGGCCTGACCGGTGTCGTCGGGTTGGCCGCCCTCGGTGGGTTCACCGCTCGAGACAACGACACGGCCGAAGACGCCGGCCGGGCGGAGGCGCAGGCCAACATCCAGCAGAAGGTCAGCGACGCCGGCCCCGCTGAGGCCAGTCCCGCCGAGGGCGGCGCGGTCGGCGACAGCCAAGGCCAAGGCCAGTGGGGCGGCGGCGACAGCCAAGGCCAAGGCCAGTGGGGCGGCGGCGACAGCGGCCGAGAGGAGCACCGGAAGACTGCGGACCACGCGAAAGCTGTCCCGTGCAACAGCGACAAGCTGATCCAAGCCATCGTCCACGCCAACCAGAACCGCGGCGGCGTGCTGACGCTCGCCAAGGGCTGCACCTACGAGCTGACCCGAGGCGAGCACGGTAACGGACTTCCGGTGATCAAAGAACCGATCGTTCTCGACGGCTACGACACCACTATCGCTCGGGCCGCCAACGCCGCGCACTTCCGGATCTTCAACGTCGGGCGCGATGGCCACCTGACCCTCAAGGGCATTACCGTCAAGGGCGGACAGACGACGCCCCGCTGGGCTTACTCAACGCCCGAGGCGCTGCCGCCGCTCGACCTCTCCATGACGCCGGACGCTACTCAGGCAACTGAGCAGGCGGCAGCTGGATCAGCAACCACCAGCACGGCGGTCAGCCGCTATGGCGACGGCGACGGCGCGGGAATCCTGGTCCAACGTGGCGGCAAGGCCGACATCGAGAAGAGCTCGATCGTGCTGAACCACGGCCGCAACGGCGGTGGCGTCGCCAACTACGGCACGACCACCATCCGGGACTCCGCAGTCGAACACAACAGCGCCACCGAGTTCGGCGGCGGCGTCTTCAGCACCGGCATCCTACGGATCGAACGGTCAAAGATCGAACAGAACAACGCTCGCCAGGGTGGCGGCGGCTTCGCCAACGGTTCGTTCAAGCCCGGCGCCAAGGGAGGCACCGTCTGGGTATGGAGCAGCACAATCAGCCACAACCAGACCCGGGGGCTGGCCGGCGGCATCCTCGACCGCTCCGGCAACACGAGCGTTACCCGTAGCGAGGTCACGGACAACACCGCAGGGCGGGATGCCGGTGGCGTGCTCGGCGTCGACAAGTCCAGGTTGTACCTGGAACACGTGAAGATCGAACGGAATGTCGCCACGGACGTTGGGGGCGGCCTCGCGGTAGCCGACAACTCCACCGCGGTCGTGGAGGAGAGCGTACTCAAGGAGAACGTGGCCGAAGGCGCGGGCGGCGCTGGCCTGTTCAACGTGAACGCCTTCGTGACCCTGCGGAAGAGCGAAGTCGTCGGCAACCGGGCGGTCGGCCCCTTGGCGGTGGGCGGCGGCGTCGTCAACGCCTACGGCCAGGTCTCCCTGATCCAGAGCACGGTGACCGAGAACTTCGCCACCACACCGCCGGGCGGCATCTTCACGACGAACAACGGTGTCAAGATCGACGAGAAGTCCGCGGTCAAGAAGAACCGGCCGACGAACTGCTTGGGCAGCCCGGTCATTCCGAAACGCTGCTTCGGATGAGTCAACCCTGAGTGCACCACCACATAGATCGGGCTCCTCCGGCCGGGTGCGGCCGGAGGAGCCCCGCATCTGGCCGAACGTGCCGGAAGACGCCGCTCGAGCGGTATGTCCACTCACATCCCCTAGATCACGTACCAGGGTTCATAGGTACAGCTACGCGCAATGACTGCCGACATCCCTATCCGTCCTCCCGCAAGCCGAATGTGGGCTTATTTCATAAAAGCCCTCGAGGTGAGAATGATTCCCATACGGTGTTTCTGGGAGCTACAACCGATTTGTAGTAGGGACACTCGCTCTCGAGCGAGGCGCCCCTGTCTGGTATGAGGAGAGGGTAGAGAGCTCCAATGTCCAACTACCAAGATCCAAACAACGCCACCGGCCCGGAGGCCGCGTCGAAACGACGACGCAAACTCTGGCTCGCCAGCGGCGTCGCCGGCCTCACCGGCGTGGTCAGCATCGCCGCAGTTGGTTTCACCGGGGCCGGAGCCGGCGCCCGGGACCTGGCCTGGAACACCGCTCAGATCACCACAAACGAGCAGGCAGCCGACGACCGAGGCGCGGGCGGCGAGGGCGACTGGGAAGCCAACCACAGGGGCAACTGGGACGGCAAACAAAACGAGGAGAACGCCGGCAAGAAGCACGGAAAGGAGGTGCCCTGCAATACCGACAAGCTGATCCAGGCGATCATCTACGCCAACAGCAACCAGGGTGGCGTACTCAAGCTGGCGAAGGACTGCACCTACACGCTGACCCGGTCCGACGGCTACGGCAACGGCCTGCCGATCATCAAGGAACCGATCACGCTTCTCGGGCAGAACACCAAGATCGCCCGGGATAGCCAGGCCGAGTTCTTCCGAATCCTCAATGTCGGCCGAGGTGGACACCTAAAGGCCCAGGGCCTGACCATCAAGGGCGGTAAGACCCTTGCGGACAAACGGGGCCCGAACAGCCCCGAGGCGGTGTGGTCACGCTTCTCGAACTCGGTCGCGGCGGGAGAGGCTGCAAAGGCGGGCCAGCCGTACCTACCGCTGTTCCAGGGCGAGCCACAGGCTGCGGGAGCCGACACCACGACCCCGGCCGCCACGGCCAACCCCACGGCGAACACGGAGACCCCCGTCGACACAGCAGGACCAGCACAGTGGTCAGGCGACGCGGTGACCGGAGACGCCAGCACTAACGGGGACGCCACCGCGGACGACGTTGCGAATGTGGACGTCGCCGTCACGGACGAGGCCGCCACCGACGAGGTCGCCACGGACGAGGCCACCGCCACGGACGAGGCCGCCACCGACGAGGCCGCCACCGACGAGGTCGCCACGGACGAGGCCACCGCCACCGACGAGGTCGCCACCGACGAGGTCGCCACGGACGAGGTCGCCACGGACGAGGCCACCGCCACCGACGAGGCCGCCACCGACGAGGTCGCCACCGACGAGGTCGCC